>CAZRCE010000025.1:0-16427 GCA_964598465.1 uncultured Clostridia bacterium
ACGCGACCGGGCGAAAGAATTTTAATGGGCGGTTTTTTATTTTCCATAACGCGGATCTGCGCCGCGCTCGTTTGCGTGCGGAGCAGAAATTCGTCGGTTATATAGAAAGTGTCCTGCATATCGCGCGCGGGGTGGTCGGCGGGCGTGTTGAGCGCGGTGAAGTTGTAATAATCGTTTTCGATTTCAGGACCTTCGAACACCTCGAACCCCATACCCGAGAATACGGATATAAGTTCCTTTTTAACGAGCGTGTTGGGGTGGTAAGCTCCGCTTTCGGAAGATTTACCGGGCAAGGTCACGTCGATAGCTTCCTCGGCGTAGCGCTTATTCAGCTCGGCAAGCTTTATCGCGTCCTCGAAAGTGCCGAATTTTTCTTCCGCCCATTCGCGCAAAGCGTTTACGATTTTTCCAAGCTCGGGGCGCTTTTCCTTGGGGACGTCGCGCATACCCTTCATAAGCTCGGAAATTTCGCCCGTTTTGCCGAGGAATTTCAGCTTCAAATCGTAGAGCGATTTGGAAGATTTTATATCTTTAACGCTCTCCTCGATTTTCTGTTTCAGTTTTTCGATTTTTTCAACTATACTTTCCTGCATATTTCACTCCGAAAAATTTATTTTCAAATTAAAAAAACTCCCCGCGCATAAAGCACAGGGAGAGTTATAGCAACACTCGGTACCACCTGATTTCGCGGAAAAACCGCCTTGTTAATCCTTAACGCGGATACACGGAACGCATTACTCTGATTTATAATTTACGGCGCAATACTGCGTTGGGTTTACGCACTCCTCGGTCGCGTACGCATAAGTACGCTCCCTTCGTCGCTTTGCACTAATTATAAAATTTCACGCGTTCGGCTCGCGAGTGAATACCGCGCTTCGTCCTTTAAGCAATCTTTCAGCCGTTTTCGGATTGCTCTCTCTGAAAAGGAAGTGGTCAAGCCCGTCTGTCTCGGTCATAGCCTTTATATAGGAATTTTAACTTATTATAGCTCGGTTGTCAACTTAAATTCGGTCGTAAATGCTCTTTCCTTTGCAGTCGAAAGCCACGACCGCGGGGAAATCCTTAACTTCGAGCTTATACACCGCTTCCGAAAGCAGGTCTGAAAAAGCTATGCACTGCGATTTTTTAATCGCCTTAGCGTAAGCCGCGCCCGCGCCGCCGATTGCCGCGAAATAAACTGAGGTGTTCTTAACGAGCGCCTGTCTTACCTCGTCGCACATTTCGCCCTTGCCTATTATTGCGCCCAAGCCCAACTCGAGCAGTCTCGGCGCGAACGAGTCCATTCTCGCGGAGGTGGTAGGTCCGCAGCTTCCGCTCGCCATTCCGGGCTTTGCGGGGCAAGGACCTGCGTAGTAAATAACCGCGTCCTTTAAAACGAAGGGCAGTTCCCTGTTTTCGTTTAAAAGTTCGAAAATTCTCTTATGCGCGCAGTCGCGTGCGGTGAGTATCGTTCCCGATATAAGCACGCTGTCGCCCGCGTTCAGCGTTTTAACCGTCTCCTTATCGAGGGGTAAAGTAATTTTTTTCATCATAAGTATAACCTCTTTACAGTACGGCTTTCTGCACGCGCACGCAGTGGCACTGAATATTAACCGCAACGGGCAAGCCCGCAATGTGCGTGTAGGCCCATTCGCAACTCACGCCGAGGGCGGTAACCTTTCCGCCGAAGCCCTGACAGCCTATATTAAGTTCGTTTATCCTTTTCAAAGCCTCGCGTTCTATCTCGGCGATGTCCGACCTCGGGTTCGCGCTTCCGATATCGCGTACGAGCGCCTTTTTCGCGAGGTGGGCGCAGGTGTCGAACGAGCCGCCTATTCCCACGCCGACGTAAACGGGAGGGCAGGGGCGCGAGCCCGCTTTCTTTACGGTGTTCACGATAGCGTCAATAATACCTTCGCCGCCCTGCGCGGGTTTAAGCATATATATGGCGCTCATATTTTCACTGCCGAAGCCCTTCGGCATAAAGGTTATTTTAACGTTATCTCCAGTACAGATTTCGGTGTACAGCGCGGCGGGGGTGTTGTCGCCCGTGTTCACGCGCGTAATCGGGTCGCAAATCGACTTTCTGAAATATCCGTCCTCGTAAGCCCGCCTTACGGCTTCGTCCACGGCTTCCTTTAAAGGTTTGCCAGAAAGAATTACTTCCTGACCTATTTCTAGCATAACGACCGCCATACCCGTATCCTGGCAGACGGGCATACCGTCCGTTTCCGCCGTTTCGCCGTTTTCTATAAGCGTGTCCAAAGCGAAAGCCGTCGCCGTGCCGTCGGCTTCCTCGGCGCGCGCGTTAATCAATGCGGTTTTGCAGCTTTCGGTAAGGGTAGTGCCCGCCCGCAAAGCCATTCTGTAAATGATTTCTTCGATATCCTGCGTATTAATTTCTTTCATATTTAAAATTTTAATACCTTTTCGCCTAAAAGTAAATCGTTTGCTTTGCAAAATGTAAAAAATAAAGTATAATATCGGTACGGGTGTTCAATCCCATTAGAAACACCCGCAAACGGACCGCTTTAGGTTCTATCTGCGTTAAACCCGCTTGCCGTAGCACGCACTACGCCTTCGCGTGTTTGCCTTGATATAACTCTAAAGCGTCACCGTTTCAGGCACGTAGTGTTTTTACGTGAGTAAATAGCGAGGATAGACGGACGAAACGGCGCGAAAGCGTACAGTGACGTACGGTAAGCGACGGTTTGTGCGTATATACCGTTATTTGCAACGTAAAAATGTATCTAATGAGGTTGGAACACCCGTATGGACTATTCACTCGGCAAAGATATGAACAGCGCGAAGGGCGGGCTTGCGTACAGCTTGGCGGTATGCGTTTACCTCGTCGTAAGCTTGCTGTTTTCCTTAATTATTTCCGCAAGCGGCTTAAGCGAAACGGACGGGGGCAGGTATCTTTCCTATCTCGCTTCGCCCGTGGCAATCGCGGCAAGCCTTGCGGTGTTTTATAAATTCTGCAAGCAGTCGCCGCGGCAGACCGTTTCGGTTAAGTGCAGTCCCAAATACTACGCAATAGCCTTGCTCGTCTTTTTCGGGCTTTTCTTTTCGCTAAGCTCGGTAAACGGATATATCGTCGAGCTGTTAAAGCTCACGGGATACAAGCCCCGTTCAACTACGCTGCCCTCGCTAGAAGGGGGGCGGATAGTACCCGCAATTCTGGTAATAGCCGTCCTTCCCGCAGTAGCGGAGGAGTGGCTTTTCCGCGGCGTAATTTTGAAGAATACCGAGCAGGGCGCGGGCGGCTTGCGCGCGGTGCTTTTAACTGGTTTCGTCTTTTCGCTCTATCACGGCTCGGTGGAGCAGACGGTTTATCAGTTCGTCTGCGGCTGTCTGTTCGCGCTGATTGCCGTACGCTCGGGCTCGACTTTGCCTACGGTTATTATTCACTTTTTAAATAACGCGCTTATAATAATTTTCTTTGCGTGCGGACTTACCGACGAGCTGGGAAACCTTATTATGCCGCAGGCGGCGAATATAACTCTCACCGTCCTTTCTGCGGTAAGCTTGGTCGCGGGAACGGTGCTTTTAATTCTCGACAAGAAAAAATTCACCCCTTACGAAAAGTACGGCGTGGCGCGTTTCTTCATATACGCGTCGGTTGGAATTGCCGTAATGGCGATAATGTGGATAGCGGGGCTGTTCTCGGTATGATTAAGGTAAATTTCGTCTGCGTCGGCAAGATAAAGGAAAGCTTTTACCGCGAGGCGGTGGCGGAGTACGCAAAGCGGCTGTCGCGTTTTTGCAAGCTCGAAATAACCGAAATCGCGGAGGGTAAATCGCTTTCGGACGAGGGTAAGGATATCTTAAAGTCCGTCCGCGGAACGGCAATCGCGCTGTGCATCGAGGGCAGAAAATACGACAGCGTAGCTCTAGCCCGCGAAGTTAAAAAGCTGTGCGACGGGGGAAGGGAAATAACCTTTATAATAGGTTCGTCGTGCGGACTTTCGGACGAAGTGAAGTCGCGTGCGGATATAAAACTGTCCTTTTCGGATATGACTTTTCCCCATCAGCTTATGCGGGTAATACTAGCCGAACAGGTTTACCGCGCGTTTATGATAAACGCGGGTGCGGAGTACCATAAATAGCGGTATTTAAGGCATATTACGGGGTCTAACGCAATTCTTTGGCGCAATTTCATATAATGTTGCGTGTATAAATTGATTGAAGAAAGGTTTAACTCATACCAAGGCGAAAAGAAAATCATAGGCAAGTCCGTGCTCGGCAGAAGCATTTTCGCCTTCCGTGTCGGCGATAAAAATTGCCCTCAGTTCATTTCGACCTACGCAATCCACGGCAGGGAGCGAGTGACTTCGCTTTTGGCTCTCGCGCATATAGAGAGGGGCGTTTTTGGCGGCGGCTGGATAATCCCGCTCGTCAATCCCGACGGCGCGGAAATCTGCGATAGTCACCCTATGTGGAAAGCCAACGCCCGCGGCGTGGATTTAAACTGCAATTTCGACGCGGACTGGGGCAAGGGCGATAAAAATATTCTCGTAAGAGGGAGCGAAAACTGTATAGGAGATTTTCCGTTTTCCGAACCCGAAACCCGCGCTATCGCGGAATTTACCAAGGAGGTTTCGCCGTATGTAACTTTCAGCTTTCACACCAAGGGCGGCGAAATTTACTGGGAATACGGCGGGGGCGGCGACGAGCGGGGCGCGCGCCTTTTATCCGAAGCTACTGGCTATCCGTATATAAAGATTACAGGGAGCTGCGGCGGTTACAAGGACTGGTGCATACAAAAACTCGGCGTGCCGTCCTACACGGTTGAGTGCGGCTCTGACGACTTGACGCACCCGATAACCCGCCTCGAAGATATAAAGGAATGTATAAGCGCGCTCGCGCACTTTACGGAGTTTTATGAAAAATAAATTTATGCTCGCCGCGCTTAAATGTGCGGAAAAGGCTTTCGACGAGGGCGAAGTGCCTATCGGTGCGGTAGTAGTTTGCGACGGGAAAATTATATCCCGCGGACACAACAGGCGCACGAAAAGGCAGATTGCCACTGCCCACGCGGAAATCGAAGCAATCGAAAAAGCGTGCAAAAAACTTAAAAGCTGGCGCATTCCCGAATGCGAACTGTACGTCACGCTCGAACCGTGCCCTATGTGTATGGGCGCAATGCTCAACGCGCGGATAAAAAAGGTGTATTTCGGCGCGCCCGAAAACAAAGGCAGGTCGTTGACCCGCGAAATCGCGGACGCAAACCTTTTAAACCACAGAATAGAGGTAGAGGGCGGCGTTATGGAAGACGAGTGCGCCGCCGTGCTTTCTTCCTTTTTCGGCGGAATGCGGGAGCGCGAAAAGGCGGCGAAGAAAGAAAAGCAAGCAGAAACGAACAAAGATTAAGTGACAAACTAACATTTTTGGCTTTTTATTTTTTTAATTCTTATCGTTTGACTTTAAACGCGCGTTTTAATACAATAATTACGTAACGGGCGCGAACGGTCCGTCAGCGTGTTCACTTCAGGAGGAAAGGATTTTCAATGATTAACCACGGCAGCGAAATTAAGATTTTTTCTGGCAATTCCAACAAGCCTTTGGCGGAAGCCATAGCGGCGAAGCTCAACACGACGCTTGGCGCTATGGAAGTAACGCACTTTTCCGACGGCGAAATTTACGTGCGTTTCGACGAATCCATTCGCGGCAAGGACGTCTTTTTAATTCAGTCCACGTCTTTCCCCGTAAACGTGAATTTAATGGAACTGCTTATAATGGTGGACGCGGCTAAGCGCGCAAGCGCAGGCAGAATTACCGCCGTAATTCCCTATTTCGGTTATGCCCGTCAGGACAGAAAAGCCCGCTCGCGCGAGCCTATAACCGCAAAACTCGTTGCGAATCTTTTAACGAGCGCGGGAGTGGACAGGGTGCTCACGATGGATTTGCACTGCTTGCAGATTCAGGGCTTCTTCGATATTCCTCTCGATAATCTCGTCGGCGGTCCCACGCTTTACAATTACTTCAAACCGAAGGTGGACGAAAACTTCGTAGTCGTTTCCCCCGACATCGGCTCGGTTGCCCGCGCCCGCAAGGTTGCGGCGAGAATGGACGCGCAGATGGCGATAATCGACAAGCGCCGTCCCAAGGCTAACGTCATGGAAGTTATGAATATCATAGGCGACGTAAAGGGCAAAAACTGCCTTATGGTTGACGATATGATAGACACTGCCGGCACTATCGTTCAGGGCGCGAAAGCTTTGAAGGACGCGGGTGCGAAAGAAATTTACGCTTGCTGCTCGCACGGCGTTTTATCCGGTCCCGCAATAGAAAGGCTCGCTACTTCCCCGATAACGGAGCTTGCGATGCTCGACACGATAAATATACCCCAGGAAAAAATGCTGCCGATATTCAAGATGATTTCCACGGCTTCCATATTCGCTTCCGCAATAGAAAACGTTTATATGGACAGACCTATGTCGAAAATATACGACTAAAAGTTCGCGCAAAATCCTTTGTTTGCTCAAAAATCGATTTTAAAAACGGTATAGCCACAGAACAGCTGTGGCTATAAATTTTATATAGGGCGGAATATGTATATAATAGTAGGGCTCGGCAATCCCGAGGAAAAATATTATAAAACCTTTCACAATATGGGCTGGCTCGCCGTAGGCGACGCGGCTTTATCGCTCGGCGCAAAGTTCAAAAAAATACAGTGCGAAGCGAGCGTTGCGGAGGCGTATATTGGCGGCGAAAAGGTAATACTTGCCCGCCCGCTTACCTATATGAACAATTCGGGAAGAGCGGTAAAACAGCTCCTCGCGAAATACAAATGCTCGGCAAACGAGCTGGTCGTGCTGTACGACGATTACGATATTCCCAAAGGCAAAATCCGTATCCGTCCCGAAGGCTCGGCGGGTACGCACAACGGAATGCGCTCCGTCATATCCGAAATCGGCACGACCGCGTTCACGAGAATACGCATAGGTATCCGCGACGCGGAAGTCAATATCCCGATTATAAATTACGTTCTTTCCAACGTCAGACCCGAGGATTACGAGCTGTTTTCGTCCGCCTGCAACCGCGCGGCGGAGGCGGCTGTGTGCCTTGCGAAGGGTGAGAGTACGGAAAGCGTAATGACTAAATTCAACGGTTGATATTCAACCTCGGAAGGCGATTTTGAAAAGGAACTTTTTCACTTTCGAACAGTTAAAAGGCGATTTCGCCGCAATAGGAGAAGACGTCCGCCGTGGAACACCTACGGCGGTTTTCGGCGTTGCGGACGCGCGTAAATACGTCATCGCCGCCGCCGTCGAAGCGCCCGTTTTATATATCGCCGCAGACGCGGTTTCCGCACGCAAGGCTTACGAGGCGCTTACCGTTCTTTCGGGCAAACGGTGCGCTCATCTCACGGCAAAGGACGAGGTGCTTTTATACAAGGACGCCGTTTCCCGCGACGCGCTTTTCAGAAGAATTGCCGCAATTTCCGATATACTCGGCGGCGCCGAAATAGTCGTTTGCGACGTGGAAGCCGCCCTTCAGCTTCTTCCCGAAGCTCTGCCCGAAATAACTATCGAAAAAGATTGCGAATACGACTTTACTTCGTTACCGGCCGCGCTCGTAAAAATGGGATACGCGCGGGAATATGCCGCGGATAACGCGGGTTCTTTCACCGTAAGGGGCGACGTTCTCGATATTTACCCCGTCGGCGCGGAGTACCCCGTAAGAATAGACTTTTTCGGGGATTCGGTCGAAAGGATACGCGAATACGACCCCGTAGGCGGCGAACGGCTCGGCGAAAAGGGGAGTATAAGAATACTTTCGGCAACCGACGTTCAGCTTAATGAAAGCGATTACGGCGTAATTAAAGCCGCCTTGTCCGACGGGCTTAAAAAATGCAAAAACCAGACGGCTTACCGCCGCTCGAAATCCATAAAAGACGAGATAGAGGAAAAGCTGTCCTCGGGCGCGCCCTTCAACGGCGCGGCGTTCCTTACGCCGCTTTTGCCGAGGTTTAAAAGCGTGTTCGATTTAATGCCCGCAAACACCGTCGCGGTCGTTGACGAGTGCAAGGGAATAGCGGATACCTTATCCGCACTTTTGAAAGAACACGAATCCCGCTTTAAGGAGCTTTACGAGGGCGGCGAGGTTTTTCCGTTCTCTTTCGGTCAGTTCATAACCGAGGAACGGTTTTACGGCGGCGTGAAAAAATTCGTCAATCTCGCCTTGCAGACTTTTACCTCGGACACGCGCTTCGTGCGCCCGCTTAAAACTTACAACTTAAAATCCACGCCCGTGCCGTCCTATCTCAATTCGGTTGCGGACTTTATTTCGGACGTCAAGGGCTGGCTATCGAACGGCTACCGCGTGCTCGCGTTTACGGGCGGGGCGAAAAGGACGGAGAGCTTAACCGAGGCATTGCACGACGCGTATATCGGCGTCGAACCGCTCGCGGACAGAGCGTACGCTCTGCGCGGGGTCACGCTCTGCGGCGAAGAACTCGCTACGGGCGCGGTATTCCACGAAGCCAAGCTCGCGCTCGTCGGAAGCGGCAATCTGTTCGTTAAAGCTGTGACCAAGCGCGTAAGGCGTCGGCGCGGCGATATGTTCGTTTCGCCCGAAATCGGCGACTACGCCGTTCACGAAAAGCACGGCGTCGGCAAAATAACGGGCACTAAAAAGATAGAAACGGGCGACGGAATAAAGGAATACGTCGCAGTCGAATATAAGGGCGGGGACGTTCTGTACGTGCCCGTCGAGCAGATGGATATCCTCTCCAAGTATATGGGCGAGGGCAATCCCCCGCTTTCGAAAATCGGCGGCGCGGAGTTCGAAAGGGTAAAAGACAGAGTAAAAGCTTCGATAAGAAAGCTCGCGTTCGATTTGAAATCGCTGTACGCCGAGCGGCAGGAGCGGCACGGTTACTGCTTTCCCGAAAACGCCGTTATGATGGACGAATTCGAAAGCTCGTTCGAATACGAGGAAACGCCCGACCAGCTTTCGAGTATAGAGGAAATCAAAGCCGATATGTGTTCGGAAAAGGTTATGGACAGGCTGCTTTGCGGCGACGTCGGCTACGGCAAGACGGAGGTTGCGCTCCGCGCTGTATATCTTTGCGTTCTCGGCGGCAAGCAGGCGGCGATAATGTGCCCGAGTACGATACTTTCCGAACAGCACTTCAATACCGCAATCGAGCGATTTAAGGAATTCGGCTTGCGCATAGACAAGCTCAACCGCTTCAAGACCGCGAAGCAGAAGGAAAAGACCTTAAAGGATTTAAAGGACGGCAATATCGACCTTATAATAGGCACTCACGCGCTCTTGTCCGACGAGGTGAAGTTCTGCGATTTGGGACTTCTCGTTCTCGACGAGGAACAGCGCTTCGGCGTAGAACACAAGGAGAAGATAAAGCACGTCAAAAACAATATCGACTGCCTTACTATGACGGCGACGCCCATTCCGAGAACGCTTCATATGTCGCTCGCGGGGATAAGGGATATAAGCACCATCAACACCCCGCCCGCAAGGAGGCTGCCCGTTCAGACCTACGTCGTCGAGGAAACGGAAACGCTCCTCCGCGACGCGGTGATAAGGGAAATTTCCCGCGGGGGACAAGTATTTATTCTCTATAACAGGGTGGAAACCATATCCGCGTTTGCGGGAAAGGTGTGCGAAATCGTTCCCGAAGCGAGCGTCACTTACGCGCACGGCAGAATGGATAAGAACCTGCTCGAAGGCAACGTATTCTCTTTCTACCGCGGCGAAAAGAACGTTCTCGTTACTACGACGATAATCGAAAACGGCATAGATTTACCCAACGCGAACACGATAATCGTAATCGACGCCGACCGCCTCGGCATATCGCAGCTCTATCAGCTTAGGGGCAGGGTGGGCAGAGGCTCGCGCCTTGCGCAGGCGTACTTTACGTTCAAGCCCGACAAGGTTATGACGGCGGACGCGACGGAAAGGCTTAAAGCCATAATGCAGTTTACCGAGCTGGGCTCTGGCTTTAAAATAGCTATGCGCGACCTCGAAATCCGCGGCGCGGGAAACGTTCTCGGCGCGGAACAGCACGGGCATATGGATAAGGTCGGTTACGAGCTGTATTCCAAGCTTTTGAAGGAAGAACTCACGGGCGAGAGCGCGCTTTCCGCCGAACTCGATATAAAGGCGACGGCGTACATACCCGAAAACTATATCGAGAGCAGTGCCGGCAGGCTCGACACCTATAAACAGATTGCCGAAATCCGCACGGTTGACGACTACAAGCGCGTTTGCCTTTCGATAGAGGAGACCTTCGGCGCGATGCCCGACGAGGTATTAAATCTGCTTATAATCGCGGTTCTCAAATCGTACGCCGCGAAATTCAACGTAAAAAAGATATCGGTAAATCCGTCGGGCGGTTCTTTGGAATTGCCGTCGCTGAACGCGCTTTCGGATGAGCGGCTGTCTTACGCGCTCGACAATTACGGTCGGTCTGTTAAGCTTTCTATGTCGAAAGCACCCGAAATCGTTTTCGCACCCCTGCCCTCGCAGACCAAGACGATGCTGTTTATGACTAAATTTTTAAAATTTGCCGCGAATTTCACGCAAAAAACCTAAAAAACGATTGCTATAATTTACGAGATATTATATAATTGTACGTAAGTGTTTTATACGGGCGCTTGCGCGCGCGTGAAAAAACGACGGGAAGGCTGAATTTATGAAGAATAAAAAGAGTAAAAGTATAATTTGCGGAATAGTCGCCGCCACGATGACGCTCGGCGTAGCGTTTTCGGGCTGCGCTTTTATATCGAAGAACAACGAAGCGGACTTGAAACAGATAGTCGCTTCCGTCGATATCTCGGGCTCTGATAACCTCGAAAAGGAAGGGCTAAAAGACTACGCGTCCGCCGTTACAGCGACGGAAATCACCAAATACGACCTTATGGTCGCTTACGTCAACGTCGGTCAGTCCTACGTCAACGACAGCAATATGAGTTACGAAACCGTGTTCACCTCGCTTATGACCGAGCTTACCAACGACGCGGTTATAACCCAGTACGCGACGCTCAATCTTTTAAAATACAAGGCGACGGAAGAAAGCCTTTCCGCGTCTGCGGTCGTCGAGCAGTTCAACGCGCAGGAGGGCGAAACGGCTAAATACGAATACCTCCTCGACGACGACGGGGTAAAGCTTGCGAGATACAAGCTCTTTTCTTCGGTAAATTCCGCACTCGATACGTTCGAAAAGAATTATCTCGACGACGAGGACAAGACCTCCGGCACGGAGTCGCGCGTAACGCCCACGGGCATAGATACCGCCAAAAACGAGAGCGGCTATTATCCCGATAGGGACGGCGAGCTCGATTACGGCATTTACACTGGTTTCGACGACTACCTTCTCGACAAAGCGGGTGTTTACGAGCCTCTTACGGGAACGAACGTCGATACGAGAAAGAAGGCTTACGACGCTTTCTTAACGAGGCTTAAAGACAATTATATGATAAGCGCGGAAGATACCGAGCTTAAAGATATAATGCAGATAAGCTATATCAAGGAAGAATACGCAAATCAGCTCCATCAGGTGGCGATAAACGCGTATTATTCGAAATTCACCGCAGAGCAGGAAGCGGAAATCAAAAAGACGGTAAACGGCGAGTACACCTTCTTAAAGGGTCAGTATGAAAGTTATCTCCGCGCGGACGAATCGGCGTATTCCGATTCGAGCGCTTTCGAGTCGGCAATAGGCAGTTTAAGCGACAGGAAATTCGTTTATTACAGCCCCGATACGGGTTCGACCACGGAAGACGGCAAGGGCGCGTACGGCTTCGTTTACAATATATTGCTTCCCTTCGACGCGAAGCAGTCCCGTCAGCTCAAAGCCCTTACGGACAGCCGCGACAAGAAAGCTCTTGACGACAGCGGATATTTTGCGGCGAGAAACGAGCTTTTACGCGAAATCGAAACGACCGACCAGCGCTCCGCGTGGTTCAACGGCACGACCGATTACAGCTTCAAGCCCGAAGCCGATTTGGATTATTACGGCAAGAATGACGGCAGGGAATATCTGTTCTTCGAAAATAATATAGTAAATACCGACAAATACGAAGCTTTGGATAAGTATTTAGGCAAATATTCCTATAACGGTACGGTCGGCAAAAACGGCGACGGCTCGTATTCGCTCGCACCTGTAAAGCTCGATATCGACGAAATGCTTGCGGAATTTAAAGGCTACCTCGGCTTCGTCCTCGGCGACGATAGCAAGGTAACCTACGAAAAGATTGACGGCTATTACGATACCGTAAACTTCCTTAAAGACGGAAGCGATAAGGATATCGATTATTCGAAGCTCGTTTACGCAACCGGCACTGTCGATATCGGCACTGACGATACGCAGGAAATATTCGGAAATATGTTCGTAAAGGACTCCGATATTTATAAGGCAATGGCGGCGGTGAACGAATTGCAGTACGCTTATACGACGGATACGGGCGTTCTTTCTCAGTATATAGGCTATACCGTTTCCGCATACGAAACGAGCTATATCAAAGAATTCGAATACTGCACTCAGGAAGCCATTAAGAACGGCGCGGGCTCGTTTGCGGTCTGCTCGGGCGATTACGGCTGGCATCTTATATACGTTACCGCAACCTATTCCCACGAAGGCGGCGCGGTTTACGCCCCCGTTTGGAGCGTGGATAGGGTAAACACCGAAGGCACTTTCGAAAATATGTTCTACGAATGGATAAAAGGAACGGTTCTTTCCGCTGCGAGCAGCAACCAAAGAACGCTCGTTCTCGGCTCGTTCGGCGGCGACGATACGATAACTAAGTACGAAGACGTCTATAAAGATTTACTGGGGAATTAATACATGGAAGTCTGGCAGGCTATCGTACTCGGTCTGACGCAGGGATTAACCGAATTTCTGCCCGTTTCTTCAAGCGGACATCTGCTGTTTTTTCAGCGCGTGCTCGGCATAGATATCGGCGGTGCGGAGATGTTTTTCGACATCATAATGCACCTCGGAACTCTCGTTGCCGTATGCGCGATATTTTGGAAAGATATATTAAATCTGTTTAAAAAGCCTTTCAAAACGCTTTTATATCTCGTCGTGGCGACGATACCCGCCGCAATAGTGGGGCTTCTTCTCGACGACAAGATAGACGAGGTTTTCGTTCAGGGCGCGCACGCGGGCATATTTTTAGGTATATTCTTTATGATAACCGCGGGCGTTCTGTTCGCGACTGAAATTTACGCGAAGCGCAGAAAAAAGGTCTTGCCTTTGTGTTTCAGAACGACCGTTCCCATGGGCTTAGCCCAGTGCGTCGCGCTTCTGCCCGGTATTTCCCGCAGCGGCTCGACGATTGCCGCGGGAACTTTTGCGGGCGGTACGGCGGACGATATCTCGAAGTTTTCCTTTCTGATGAGCATACCCGTAATTCTGGGCAGCTTCGCCGTTTCCTTATTAAAGGGAATGGTCAACGGCGAACTTCGCGAATCGATGCTCGTCGCGGGCGACAATTTCCCCGTCTGCGTGGCGGTCGGTCTGATTTTTTCGGCGGTATCGGGCTTGTTTGCAATCAAGGTTATGCTCGCCGCGATAAAGAAAGCCGATTATAAATTGTTCAGCGCGTATCTCGTGGCGATGGGTTTGCTTTCGATAATTTTACAGGCTGCGGGCTTGTTTTAATTAAAAGTAAACAAATTGATAAAATTTTATCGAAAAGTATTGACACGCGCGAAAAGGTGTGATAATATAAAGTCACTGAAAGGGAGTAGTTAATTTTTTTCATATCGTCATCACAGCTAACGG
Source organism: uncultured Clostridia bacterium (assembly GCA_964598465.1). GTDB lineage: Bacteria > Bacillota > Clostridia > Christensenellales > Borkfalkiaceae > Coproplasma. The sequence continues at coordinate 13,736 of CAZRCE010000025.1, forward strand.
CTCGGTATGAAACCGATTTATAACTTCGGTAACAAGACTTTCGGCAACTGTGCCGAAGGTCTTAATTTTTTGTCCTTCGGTAATCCAAGGAGGTTATATGGAAGAAATTTTGCAGGTGAATAATCTCACCAAGAGTTTTAAACTGTCCAAGAAACAGCGCAAACTCGAAAACACGGCGCTGACCGTAAAAGTGGCGGTAAAGGACTTGTCGTTCACTGCGTACAAGGGCGAAATTTTCGGCTTGCTCGGTCCTAACGGCGCGGGTAAAACGACGACGCTGAGGATGCTCGCCACGCTTATCAAGCCTGACTCTGGCGACGCAATCGTGGACGGGGCGAGCATAGTAAAGGAAGCCGCTCTCGTCCGCTCTAAGATAGGTTTTCTTACGAGCGAATTAAAGCTCGAAGGCTTTTTCACGCCCGAATACTTATTTGACTTTTTCAGCGAGCTATATTCCATTCCCGAGGACGTTCGCAACGCACGCAAAGCCGACCTGTTTTCGCGTTTCGGCATAGACAGGTTTGCGGAAGTTAAAGTTGCGGATTTATCCACGGGTATGAAGCAGAAGGTTTCGCTTGCGATATCGCTCGTCAACGACCCCGACTTCATTATTTTCGACGAGCCGACGAACGGGCTTGACGTGCTTACGGCAAAGACGGTCACGGACTTCCTTTCCGAGCTCAAAAACCGCGGCAAGACCGTGCTTCTTTCCACGCACATTTTCAGTCTGGTGGAAAAGCTCTGCGACAGAGTGGGCGTAATCGTGGACGGCAGACTAATTGCCCTGGATACGCTTGAAAATCTAACCAAGGAGCAGAACCTAGAAGATAAGTTCTTCGATTTATACAAGGCGGTAGCGGAGGGCAGATTATGAAATCCGATTTCAAAACTATATTAACCGTAATAAAAAAGGAATTCGTCCGCTTTTTCAGGGATTACAGGCTCGTCATAACGGCGGTATTGCTTCCCGGCGTTTTAATGTACGCAGTCTATTCGCTGATGGGCACGATTATGGAAAATATGACGAAAGAGCAGATGGAATATCAGCCCGTAGTAATTATGGAAAACGCCCCCGCAAGCTTAGAGCCTGCGTTCGGCGGAATGTATCAGCTGACCGATTTCACGGGCGAGGAAGAAGCTATGAACGCTCTCAGAAACGGCGATTGCGATTTGTTCGTCGTTTTCCCCGATAATTTCGAAGCAATTCAGCCGAATACAGTACCCGCGCCGAATATAAAAGCATATTACGATTCTTCAAGCACTAATTCCGCAATGGCGTTCAGCTCGTTCACGGCGTTTATGGACGCTTACGAAAGTAGCGTCGTAAATCTGTTCGGCGTAAACGCGGACGGAGGAACTTACGATATCGCGGACGGAAAGCAGATTGCCGTGCAGGTTCTTTCAATGGTAGTTCCGCTCGTGCTCGTAATGATGCTGTTCTCGGGCTGTATGTCCGTCGCTCCCGAATCTATTGCGGGCGAAAAGGAGAGGGGCACTATTGCGACGATGCTCGTAACACCCGTAAAGCGCAGCTCTATTGCGGTAGGTAAAATCGTCGCGCTCAGCTGTATCGCGCTTTTAAGCGGACTTGCAAGCTCGCTCGGGCTTATACTGTCCCTTCCCAAAATTGCGGGCAGTCAGGTAGAGTTCTCGTTCGCTATGTACGGCGTCGGCGATTATTTCGCGATACTCGGCGTAATACTCACCACGGTTCTCATTCTCGTTTCCTTAATATCTATAATATCCGCGTTTGCAAAGAGCGTGAAGGAGGCGAGCGGTATGGTAGTGCCCTTAATGCTCGTAATCCTCGCCTGCGGCGTGGCTTCGATGTTCGCGGGAAGCTTAACCTCGATAGGCTTCTACTTCATACCCATTATGAACAGCGTACTCGTGATATCAAACGTGTTGTCCGGCACTATATCGGCGGCAGGAGTGGCTATAACGATAGTTTGCAACCTGGTATATTCCGCACTTCTGGCGTTCGTCCTCGCGCGTATGTTCAACAGCGAAAGAATAATGTTCAATAAATAAGGAGAAAGCTATGTTCGAATACAAAGTAGAGATATATAAGGTCAAAGAAGCCGAAAGCGAAATGAATAAGTTGGCGCAATCGGGCTGGCGCGTAATCGCCGTTTCTCCCGATATAGCTATGGGCTTCGGCGTCGTAGTAACATTCGAAAGAGAAATTAAATAACTTAATTAAAATGAAAAGCCCGCTACTTCAAAAGGAAGTAGCGGGCTATTTTAAAATAATACCGTTGCGGGTAAAAATCACACTTTTTGCCTGCAGCCTCAATTTGCGAATACTTTCGCCTCAGCGGGGTGAATGTCTGCGATTATATTATTGTGTGCCCTTAGTATCGCAGACAGAGGGCGAGAAGCCCTCAAATCACGAATTTTTTTGACATCATCGAACGTCAAAAAAATTGTGAACCAAAAAAAATAAAAGTGACGGTGTTTCTCTCGCAAAAACACCGCCGCTCCCGTATGTTGCAGCCGCTTAACGCGGTTACTGCCAAAATTACTGTGCAGCCCCTGTTGCCGCTAAAAGCCGAAGCGTAAACCTTATAGGTGGCTACTGCAAAGCAACCTCATGGCACACCGACTTAGCTGTTTAGTGCTGCTATATCCATATCCTGACACGGATCGCAGCGGTCGGTTGCATACGACCTTGTTATCAACACTCCTTGTA
>CAZRCE010000026.1:0-16399 GCA_964598465.1 uncultured Clostridia bacterium
CCCATTCTGCCCTCTTTAATCGTATCGGGCATCCAGTTTACCGAGCGGTTGGATTCGATTATTTTGTCCTTGACTTTGGTAACTTCGATAAACCAGCTCGAACGCGCGTAGTACAAAAGAGGCGTGTCGCAGCGCCAGCAATGGGGATAGTCGTGCTCGAACGGAACGACTTTAAAGAGCGTGCCCGCCTTTTCGAGCATTTCGAGAACGGATTTATCCGCCTTCTTTGCGAAAAGTCCGTTGAGCGCGGGAAAGCGCTCGTCGAAGCAACCCCTCTCGTTTATGAGCTGAACGACGGGAAGCGAATAGCGCTTGCCGACCTTGTAGTCGTCCTCGCCGAACGCGGGGGCGATGTGAACGACGCCCGTACCGTCGGACATGGTGACGTAATTGTCGCAAACCACGAAATGCGCCTTTACGCTTCCGTTGGCGGGGGATATGCGCCTGATTTCGTCGGCAGTTTCTTTAAACAGCGGTTCGTATGCAAGCCCCTCCCATTCGATACCGCGCTTTTCCGCGACGATTTCATATTCCTCGAAGAACCTTTCCACGAGGGCTTTCGCCATAATATATCTCGTACCGTCGGCTTCAAGCTCGACGTAGATTTCGTCGGGGTTCATACAGAGCGCGACGTTCGAAGGGAGCGTCCACGGGGTGGTCGTCCAGGCGAGGATATAGCGGTTTTCTTCGCCCTTTACCTTAAAGCGGGCGACCGCGGAATTTTCTTTGACGAGCTTATAGCCCTGCGCGACCTCGTGCGAAGACAGCGCCGTTCCGCAACGCGGACAGTAGGGCACGATTTTGTGACCTTTATACAAAAGCCCCTTTTTGTGCATTTCCTTTAAAGCCCACCACTCCGACTCGATATATTTATCGTCGTAGGTGACGTAGGGGTTGTCCATATCGACCCAATAGCCCACGCGGTCGGACATCTTTTCCCATTCGCCCTTGTATTTCCAGACGGATTTTTTGCACTGCGAAATGAACGGCTCTATGCCGTAGCTTTCTATCTGAGGCTTGCCGTCTATGCCGAGGAGCTTTTCAACCTCTAACTCGACGGGCAGACCGTGCGTGTCCCAGCCCGCTTTTCTTAAAACGTGCTTGCCCTTCATAGTCTGATAGCGGGGAATAATGTCTTTCATTACGCGCGTTAAAATGTGCCCTATGTGCGGCTTGCCGTTAGCCGTAGGGGGTCCGTCGTAAAACGAAAATTCTTCCGCGCCGACGTTTTTATCGATTGATTTTTCGAAAACGCCGTTCTCTTTCCAAAACGCAATAATTTCTTTTTCCCTGTCGGTAAAATCGAGGGAAACGTCAACTTTTTTATACATACGCGCTCCTTATAATTAAAAAATGCGGGAGTCCGCCGTTCGGACACCCGCAAAACAAGTGCTTTTTAACCACCAAAACAAACAGTCATTTGTTGCAGTTTGTAACGGACTGCAAACCCGCGGCCGCTTAGTAGGAAAACCGTTCTGCGGTCGGGCTGGGAGGTGATATCCTGCCTTTCCCGCTTGCGCCCTCGCACCGAACGGACGCTCTCTTAAAAGCCATAGGAAAGACGGCGTTGTCCTCCGTCATTGCCGATAAAATAGATTGTAGCTTTATTATAATAAATTCAAGCCGGAAAGTAAAGCGATTTAAAGCCGCACGGAAAATTAAAAATCGAACAGCGTGTCGTTTTGCTTTGCCGAGTGGCGGCAGCTTACACGCAAACAGAATTCCGTGTTGACGAGCTTTTTCCTTATTCCCTTTCTGAGTGCGAATATGCGCCTGCCGTTCGTGTAAATTACCGTTCCGTCGTCGCCTATATCGAAATCCGCAACGCCGCTCGCTAAAACCTCGCCGCTCTCCGCTTCGATAAGCTGCCAGCTTTTGGGAACTATGCCGAAATCCGTATCCTTTTTGCTCGCGTTCTTCTTTCTTTCCTTTTCGACGTTGATTTTGTTGCCCGCAATCTCTATCTCGCGGGAATCGACTTCCCTTGCGCGCGTGGGATTGTTCCCGCCCGAAGCGAGCGATTTACCAGTGAAAGCGTTCACGAATATGTTGATGAAGTTTACTATCGCCTGGATTATTCTGAAAGGAATTAAAAGAATTTCGATAAACGGATTGCCGCTTTTCTGCTTGACGGGGGCTTTGATGGCGTACAGCTTGCCGTCGTGGAATACGGGCTTGAAGTAGCTGTTTTTAGACGACACGAGCACTTCCTTTACGTCCACTTTGCCGAGGTCGAGCTCGTATATAGCCGAGGGCGCGAACGCGGCGAAGCCGCCTGCGGAATCCCTGCCTACCCCGCGCGAGGCGTAGTAAATTATATTCGCGTTTTCGGGATTGATAAAGGGGTCTTCGTCGAGCGTGTCGCCGTCCGTAACCGTCTTATAGTCGCCGCTCGCCAAATCGAATACGGCGATATCGGCGTTGTAATAGTTGCGCTTCAAGCTCGTCGCGAGCGTGCGCGAGGACGAGTTAAGACACCCGCCCGCAAACGCGTAATCGATTGAATTTATTACGTGCGTTTCGGGGGATTTCTCGTCCGACATATCCTTGATATAGACGCCCGACGTGCCGTTGATTACGAAGGTATAAACTACCTCGTCCGTCTTTTCGGTGAAGAAAACGCCGCTCACGCTGTAGTCGAATTCCTGCTCGTCCGCACTGCGGGCATACGCACCCTCGCGGAATGCCGCGCCCGAACCCGAAGTTTTCCACTGCTTGGAACGGGCGATATCCAAGGCGTTGTTTTTATAATTTTCGATAAACTTGCTCGTGCCGCGCTTTATCGTTCCGTCGCGGTATAAGCAGATTTCCTGACCGTCCGAATAAGTAAATTCCAACATATTTTTATCCGTTTTATAATTTTATTTTAGTGATTGGTGCCCATATATGCGCAAATGAACGATTATAAAGGTATCGCCGCGCACGCGTTCGTATCGAGCGGAGCAAAGTCGCCCGCAAGGTATTTTACCAGCCCTTCCGCCGCTATCATTGCCGCGTTGTCCGTGCAATGGCGCTTTTCGGGAAGTACGAGTTTAAGCCCCGCCTTTTCACATTCTTCTTTAAGGCGGCTTCTGAGATAGTCGTTTGCAACGACGCCGCCGCCCGCCGCAACCGCGGGTACGCCTAAGCTTTTAGCGTACTCCACCGTCTTTTTTACGAGAGGGTCTATCGCGGCTTTCTGGAAAGACGCCGCAATATCCGCCTTAACTACTTCCTGCCCGCGCTGTTCGGCGGTGTGGCAGTAGTTTATTACCGAGGTTTTAAGTCCGCTGTACGAAAAGCGGGTCTTTTCCGAATTTTTTACGAGCGCGGACGGAAACTCTATACAAGCCGTTCCTTCCTCCGCGAGACGCTGTATATTCGGTCCGCCGGGGTAGGGAAGCGAGAGCACGCGCGCGCACTTATCGAACGCTTCGCCCGCCGCGTCGTCGCAGGTTTTGGCGAGCGTTTCGTATTCCGAATAGCTTTTGGTATGTAATATCGCCGTATGCCCGCCGCTTGCAAGCAAGGTCACGAAGGGCGGTTTTAAGGTTTCGTCGTCGAGATAAGCCGCCGCCATATGACCGCGGATATGGTTTACCGCAACGAGCGGAATACCGAGCGCGTAGGCGAGAGCTTTCGCATACGAAAGCCCGACTAAAAGCGCGCCCAAAAGCCCCGCGCCGTAGGTTACGGCGACCGCGTCGATATCTTTGAAATCGAGCCCCGCTTCCGCCAAAGCTTGCTTAACGACCTTATCCACCGCTTCGGTGTGCGCGCGGGAAGCGATTTCGGGGACTACTCCGCCGTACTTCGCCTGCTCTGCGGCGGAAGAAATTATGCAGTCCGAAAGAAGCTTGCGCCCCTTTATAATCGCGCACGCGGTTTCGTCGCAGCTCGATTCCAAGCCGAGAATTACCGGCTCTTTTTTAATTTTATATTTCGATAAATCGTACATTTCAGCCTTATAATTAAAGCACGCCGCTGTGCGGCGCGCGGACTTTTAACTTTTTTAATCTAAACCTTCCTCGGGCAGAGGTATCGTCATCTGTTCGTTGCCGTCGTCAATTTCTTCCTCTAATTCGTCCGTTTCCACGGGAGGGGGCGGCGTTACGGCGGGAGCAGTCGTCGTTACCGCGGGAAGCGTAGCCGTTTCTACGGGAGCGGAAGCAGCCGCGGGAAGATATCCGAACTTGTTGTCTGCGGCGGGCGCGGCAATCTTCTGGACTGCGGAAAGCGCGCCCGGATTTACGGCGGTCATTCCGAAAGTGGAATGAACGTGTATTCTGCGCCTTACTTCGGGAACGTTATGTAACAGCTCTCTGAGGCCCTTAATCATTTTTTGTACGTACGCTACGAGAGGATTTACCTGCGAGGGACGGTAATAATCCGCCGTCTGCATAATCTTAGCGATATACAAAACCTCGTTGAGCTTTAAAATCGCTTCGTTCGCGGCGCTGATTTTAGCCGAACGCTCGGTAAGCTCGGCAATGCCCGAAACGAGCGCACCCGCCTGCACGCCGCTTTTAAACAGCGTATCCGCGAGGTCCTTGCCCGCGCGGGTGAACGATTTGGATTTGTAAAGCGTTATTAAAACCTTACCGAGCTCGTCGCTGGCGGTAACCAGCGAGTTGGTCTTGTTTTCGTGCTTTTTTGCCATAATAAACCTCCTTATTATGCGGCGGGTATCCGGGTAAAATATTTACCGAGGTTGAATACCCGCGGAAAGTTAAACCGTCTTTTTAAGATAATCTATGATAAAGCCCTGAATGTCGCCGTCCATAACCGCCTGCACGTTGCTGTTTTCGTAGCCCGTGCGGTGGTCCTTGACGAGCGTATAGGGGCAGAAAACGTAGGAGCGTATCTGACTGCCCCATTCGATTTTCTTTATTTCGCCTTTAAGCTCCGCGTCCGAAGCTTCCCTTTCCGCTATCTGGCGTTCGATGAGCTTCGCGCGAAGATATCTGAAAGCCATTTCCTTGTTCTGGAGCTGACTTCTCTCGTTCTGGCAGGTAACGACTATGCCCGTGGGGAAGTGCGTTATCCTTATCGCCGTTTCCGTCTTGTTTACTTTCTGACCGCCCGCGCCCGAGGAGCGGTAAACGTCTATTCTTATATCCTCGTCGCGGACTTCGACCTCCACGTCCTCCGCTTCGGGAAGAACGGCGACCGTCGCCGTCGAGGTGTGTATTCTGCCCTGCGATTCCGTTTCGGGAACGCGCTGTACGCGGTGAACGCCGCTTTCGAACTTTAACTGTTTGTACGCGTCCCTGCCCGAAATATTCAACACTACTTCCTTTATACCGCCCAGTTCGGTCTGGTTCTTATCGACTTCCTCTATCGCGAGGCGGTGGCGTTCGCAGTAGTTTATATACATACGGTACAGCTCGTAGGCGAACAGCGCGGCTTCCTCGCCGCCCGCGCCCGCGCGGATTTCCATTATGCAGTTTCTGTCGTCGTTTTTATCCTTGGGCAGAAGAAGAATTTTAAGCTCCTCGCGCACGGCTTCGAGCTTTTTACGGCACTCGTAAACCTCGTCGGAAAACATCTGCCGCATTTCCGCGTCCGTTTCGGTTTCCGCGGCGGCTTCCGCTTCGCGCATCTGCTTTTCTATGACGACGTATTCGCCGTATTTTTGGGCGGGCGCGGCAAGCTCGGACTGCTCCTTCGCTATTCTCGCCCATTCGGCGGCGTCGGCGATTACGGAAGCGTCCGAAAGCTTTTCGGAGAGCGCCTCGTACCTCGCGCTTATATCCGCCAGTTTTTTAATCATATTATCCATATATAATAACGTTGCGGGCAAAAACCACGCTTTTTGCCCGGCAGTCTCAATTTGTCGCGACAGCAAGCTCACCGAGGTGAATTTGCGAAATTATATAATCGTGTGCCCGTAGATTTCGCAAAGAGGGCGAGAAGCCCTCAAATCACGGAAAATTCTTTGCGCGGAACGGCAAAGAATTTTAGTGAATTAAAACGCTATCTTTAAAAATCTATCGACGCCCGCGTAGTCCTTGACGACCATCGCGTAATCGCGCTTTTCGAAAAGCTTTAAAATTTCCTCCGCCTGACCTTCGCCGCATTCGAGCATAAGCATACCCCCGCGGGTTATGTATCTCGTCACCTCCGACGCGAGTCTGCGGTAAAATTCAAGTCCGTCCGCGCCGCCGTCGAGGGCTATCCTCGGCTCGTAGTCGCGCACTTCCTTCTGAAGCCCCGCGATTTCCGCGCTCCTTATATAGGGCGGGTTGCAGACTATTATATTGAACCTTCCGTGCACCTTTGAAAGCATATCGCTTTCAATGAAATTGACGTCCACGGAATTGTAATTTGCGTTTTCTTTCGCGAGCATAATCGCCGCGTCAGACACGTCCGCCGCGGTGACGGATACGCGCTTATCCTTGCAGTGCTTTGCGACGGATACGGCAATACAGCCGCTGCCCGTGCAAAGGTCGAGGATTTTATCCCCCTCCTCCGCCGTTCTCACGACGGATTCCGCTAAGATTTCCGTTTCGGGACGGGGTATAAGCGCCCTTTCGTCCACCTTGATTTTACAGCCGTAGAAATCCACGTCGCCGATTATATACCAAAGCGGTTTACCCGTTAAGCGTTCGGTCACAATCTCTCTTATTCGCTTGGATTCGGACGGTTTGATTACCCGCTCCTGTTCGAGCTCGCTCCTCTTTATGCCGAGAACGAGCGCGTATATCCACTCCGCGTCGCTTTCGTCGATTTCCCGTTCCTCGAACTTCTTTTTCGTTTCGGTAAGCTTTTCGGAAAGAAGTCCGCCCGTAACGAAGAAGGTTTCGGGGAGAGTCGGGTCGGCGTCCATTTCGATAGCGGCGTTGAAAGCCGCTATTGCGACCTCTATCATAGCAAGGTCGGGCTCGCGCGTGGTGAAAGCCTTCTGCAAGAGCGTGCCGGGCGACTTCAAAGCCCTGGAAACCGGTCCGTGGAATTTGGACAAAAGCTTTAAAACCTCGTACGAGAAACCCGTTATTACGGGCAAAAGCACTATTTCCACGCCAATTTTCGCGAGCGTTTGCAACGCGCCGTTTTCGATACGGTGCACGCCTATGCCCCAGTTTACGAGCGATAATATTACGATATTTATCAGAAGCACGATAAACAGGAAGGACGTGCCGCACCTGTCGTGAATACGCGAACAGCCCTGCACGTTTTCGGGCGTTAATTCCAGACCCCGTTCGTAACAGTTTATCGTTTTATGCTCCGCGCCGTGGTAGCGGTAAAGCCGCTTTATGTCCTTTAAGAGAAGTATCAGCGCGAGATATATCAAAAATATCGCGAGCTTGATTACGCCGAGAATGACGTATTCCCACACGCTCCCGTTGAGGACGGGGAACCATTCCTTGAGCCAGCCGATTAGGAAATTCGGGAGGAACAGAAAGAGTGCGAACGCGATGATAAAGCCTACGACCGCGGAAACGACGGTAATGACCGTCATGAGGTCGCAGCGGAATTTTTCGGCGAACCAGCGCTGAACTCTGCCCGGTTCTTCGTCGTCCTCGCCGTAAACCTGCGCACTGCGCATAAGCGTCTGCGTGCCGCGGACGAGCGAAGTGAACAGATTGACCACGCCGCGGACGAAGGGAATTTTCGAAGCCTTCCGCGCCGCGGGCGAACGGTTTATTCTGCGCCTTTCGACCTGAATAACGCCGTCGGGGTCGCGGACGGCGGTGCAGTACGAGGTCTTGCCCTGCATCATAACTCCCTCCATTACGGCCTGACCGCCGACGGAGGTACGATTAAGTTTTTGATTTTTTTCCTTAGGCATAACCTTTTCCCGCTAATTTAACTGAAATTTCGCTAAAATGATATTAAAATCGGCTTCAAGATAATTGAAGCCGACTTTATAACTAAATATTGTATCTTTTTTTGAACTTATCTACTCGGCCGCCGGTATCAACAAGTTTCTGCTTGCCTGTGAAGAAAGGATGACACTTGTTGCAGATATCAACTTTTAAAGTTTCCACCTTTTTCGTCGTGCCGGTTTTAAAAGTCGCGCCGCACGCGCAAACAACCGTTACTTCGTGATATTCGGGATGTATTTCGGGCTTCACTTTTATTCACCTCGCTTAAATTCGTTAAATGCTAAATTATTATATATAAAAATTAGGTATAAGTCAATCGATTTTCAAATCAAAAACAAATTTTACCTTTGAAAAATACTATTAAGTTTATTTTTCTTTTTTTTTGCGTTTATAGTTGCTTTGTTAATTTATTTGGCGTATAATATGGTCGTATGGATAACTGGGTATTAACCGCCCCCAGGGCGATTACCAAACAAGAACAGACCGAAATGAACGTTCTGCCGACGCAGGTTAAGGTAAGAGTAACTCATTTGCTCGTATCTAACTTCGACGCGCTCGCGTTCGGCGGGGAAATGAAAATCTCTTATCCCAAGACTTTGGGCAGGTTTGCAATCGGCGTAGTTACGGAAACGGGCGACGAGTGCTACGGACTTACCAAGGGGATGAGGGTCTTTTTGGAATCCTCGCGCGCCTGCCGCGAATGTTTAAGCTGTAAGAGCGGCGTTCCCGGCGAATGTACGGACGTTCGGACTGCCGTTAAGGATTTCGACGGATTTATGCGCGACTTCGTAATATGCGAAGGCAATGACGTTGCGCCCATACCCGACAGCGTGGACGATTTGCACGCGTTATGTATAGATTACGTCGCACTTGCGGAAAATATTTTCGATAAACTGAATATGTCCGCAGGCAGCAAAATAGCGATAGTCGGCGGAGGATTTTTCGGAAGCGTATGCTCGCAGGTTGCGTTGTACCACAAGCTTCTGCCTATCGTTATCGATAATAACCGCCAGAATATCGAAAGGCTTAAACGCAGCGGCGTGTTCTACGCGTTCCCCGCGGACGACAGCCTTATGTCCAACATTAACGACGCGACGAGCGGCAGCCTTTGCGACGCGGCGATTTACACTTCGAACTGCAAGCTCAGCCCCTCTATTCCCGCGAGAGTAGTTGCAAGGAACAGGGATTTCGTTATAGGCGGTTTCAGCGCGGCGGACTTCACGATAGACGCGATGCCGCTGTTCGAAAAGAACCTCCGTATTTACACCGTTTCGGACGGTTACGACTATACGGAAGCCGCCATCAATATGCTCGTGCACGGCGCGCTTGACCTCGACCTTTTCGAAAAGCAGATTTTAAGCGAGTTCAACCCCGTGGAGCTTTACACGAAAAGGCTCGAAACCATCGCGAGCGCGAGCAAGCTGGTAGTGCTTAAATTTATTATGTAATTTAAAGCCGCGCGGACTTTTAAATCCTATGCGCGGCTTTTTTCATTTCGTTTTTTCTAAACTCTTTCTGTGTTTTCTTATCGCTGCGGCATATATTGCCGCAGTCGTTTTTTTATGTATCTTCGTTCCCTCGCTTATGCGGATAACGGTTGCTCTTGCTACGGTTTACCTCCTTTCCGCCGTCGTGGCGTTTTACGTGCTCAGCAAGGATATCCCGCCCGAATTTAAGTGCGCCTGGCTCGCGCTTATCGCCGCCCTGCCGCCCGTCGGCGCGGTAGTGTATCTGCTCGTAAGCAGCCGCAAACGCGCGTGCAAGCGCTGTCTGTTATGCGACTCCGCCCTTCCCCCTCCCGTCGCATACGACCGCTTCACGTATTTCAGGGACGGCACGGCTTACTTTGATTTACTGTTCGCCGAACTCGAACGCGCGAAAAAATATATCTATCTCGAATACTATATCGTCGCAAAGGGCGCGATTTTCGAAAAACTTTTTCAGCGTTTAAAGGACGCGAACGGGCGCGGCGTGGAAATCAAAATAATAATAGACGGGCTGGGCAGTGCGCTCCGTATGCCGAAGAAGAAGCTTAAAGAATTGAAGCGCGCGGGCGTGGGAATTAAGATATTCCATAAACTCAACCCCCTCCCCCTCTACAGGCTTAATTTCCGCGACCACAGAAAGATAGCGGTAATAGACGGGAGAGCGGTATTTATAGGCGGCATAAATATCGCCGACGAATACTCCAACCTGCGCTCGCCGCACGGTTACTGGAAGGATACGGGCGCGGCGTTTTACGGCGACGCGGCGCAGGCTTTTTCACAGCTTTTCCTTTCCGCGTACGATAAGACGGGCAGGCTGACCGTCAAGCCCTCCTACGGCGAAAGAACGCTTATTCCCGTTTTCGACGGACCGCCCGCGCAGAGCGGCTACTGCGAGAACGCTTACTGCCGTTCGATTAACGCCGCCGAAAAGAGGGTCTGGATATTTACGCCCTATCTGTGCGTAGGCGATAAGCTTAAAAGCGCGCTAATTTATGCGGCGAAGCGCGGCGCGGACGTTAAAATTATTATCCCGCATATCCCCGACAAAAAGCTTACTTACCTTATAACAAAAAGCTTTGCCGAGGAGCTTGCGCGGGGCGGCGTGCAAATTCACGAGTTTACGCCGGGGTTTATGCACGCAAAGTCGCTTATATGCGACGACGAAGCGTATATCGGAAGCTATAACGTGGACTACCGCTCGATGCGGATAAATTTCGAATGCGGAGCGAGAATTGACGGCAACGACGCCGACGAAATAGCCCGCGACTTCCAAAGCTGCCTCGCGGTGAGCAAACCGCTCGAAAGAAAAAGAAAGAACTTGTTCGTTCGCGCCGCCACTTCCTTTTTAAGGCTGTTCGCGCCTCTGGTATAAATACTTCTCCGCCGTCCGCGCCTCCGGCGTAAATATCTTGAAATTTGCCGACGGATATGGTATAATAAACGCGTATGATTAAATTCGTTGCGTGCGACCTCGACGGGACGCTTCTTCCGCCGACCAAGGTTCTGCCCGAAGAAACTTTTGACTTAATACAAAAATTCCACGCGCGCGGCGGCGTATTCGCGCCCGCGAGCGGACGGCAGCTGCCCAACCTTTTAAAGCTCTTCGCCCCCGTAAAAGATAAGATTGCGGTTATTGCTGAAAACGGCGGAATTGCCTGGTATAACGGAAAAACCGTTTTCCGCGACCCCACTCCCGCCGAAAGCGTAAAGTACGCCCTCGATATTATCCGCGGTGAAGAGAGGCTTTATCCCGTGCTGTCCTGCGAGGACTGCGCCTACTACGAAAAGGACGACGAAGCGTTTATAACTACGCTCAACCGTTCGTACTCCGCGGCTGAAAAGGTCGAAAATTTAGACGGCGTAATCGGGAAAAAGGATATAATAAAAATTTCCGTATGGGACCCGCTCGTCGCGGCTGAACACGGCGGCGTAGTTCTTCCGCAGAAAATAAAGGGGCTGCGCACTATGGTTTCGGGCTACGACTGGCTGGACGTGTGCGTCGAGGGAGCGAACAAGGGCAAAGCTATGCTCGCCCTTTTGGAAAGTCTTAAAATCGACCGCGCGGAGAGCGCCGCGTTCGGCGACCATATGAACGATTTGGAAATGCTAGAAGCGAGCGGAAAAGCGTTCGTTACGGCGAACGCCTACCCGCCCCTTAAAGCGAGGATTGGCGAAGTGATAGAATCCAACGCCGAATTCGGCGTAATAAAGAAATTAAAGGAGCTTATATGAAACTTCTCATAGCGTCCGATATCCACGGCTCGGCAAAATACTGCGGCGAACTTTTGAAAGCCTTCGAAAGCGAAGGCGCGGACAAGCTGGTCCTTCTCGGCGATATACTTTATCACGGACCGAGAAACCCTCTCCCCGACGGCTATTCGCCCAAGGAAGTTTGCGAAATGCTAAACCCGCTTGCGGATAAAATTACCGCCGTGCGCGGAAACTGCGACAGCGAGGTTGACCAGATGGTGCTGGACTTTAATCTGTCTTGCGACTACGCGGAAATCGTTGCGGACGGCGTGCGCATATGCCTTTCGCACGGACACCGGGCAGTTCCTCCCCTTAAAAGGGGCGACGTCTATTTAACCGGACACACGCACGTCCCTTTGAACTGCGTTGAAAAAGAGGGCTATTTGCATCTTAACCCCGGCTCGGTATCGTTGCCCAAAGAAAACAGCGGGCGCGGCTACGTACTCTACGAAAACGGCGCGTTCCTTTTCAAGACGCTCGACGGCAAAGTTTACGACGAGATTGCAATCCACTAAATAATAAACGCCGAAAGCGGTAGCGCGGATTTATTCCGCGCTACCGCTTAAAATTTTTAATAATTTCGTTCGCGCGAAAAATCACTCTTTTTCGCAGCGAGACCCGATTTGCGCATACCTGCGCCTCAGCGGGTGAGCGATTGCAATTATATTATTGTGTGCCCTTGGATTGCAATCGCGAGGGCAGCGCCCTCAAATCACGAATTTTGTTGACATCATCGAACGTCAACAAAATTGTGAACCTATCAAAATTAAAAGCCGCTTGCGGAATTCCGCAAGCGGCTTTATTTTTTGATTTTACTCTAAAACAAGTTTGTTGAACAACAGCGTCCAGATTGCGTCGAGCCAGCCGATGATGATACCGGTAGGGATAGTAACGATGATGCAGACGATAAGTCTGAGCACACCGCCCTTCTTCAAGAACGCAGACCATCTTACCAAAATTTCCGTAATGTAGTTTACAAAAGGAATTAAGAGAAGAAGAACCTGAACTAACTTGTTCTGTTTGTGGAACCAAGCATCCATTTTTTAATACTCCTTAAATTTTTTGTAATTTTATTATATCATATTACCCTGCATTGTCAACAGAAAATGACATAATCGTTTAAAAAGTTAATTTTTTCAATTTTCGATTTGTTAAATTTAAACCCGTTTAACCGAATATTTCCTCGCCGAGCATAAACGCGTGACCCTTGGTAAGAACCCAAATAAGGTCGAGTATCCACATAAAGAACGCGCCGGGCACGATAGTTAAAATTCCGAGCAAAATCCAGACGATATCGTTGTGAATTACGCCGTTTACTACGCGGCAGATTCCGTAAAAGATTTCTACGCAGGGAATGCAGAGCAATACTTTTACGATTAAAGGCAAACTGTTTACCTGGTCCATTAATTCTTTCATAATGTCTCCTTTTGGTTTTTTCTTTATTAAGTATATTATATCACATATATTGCGTATGTCAAAGCGACGAGCAGAATTTTTGCAATTTTTGTCGAAATAAATTTAAAGCCGCGGGCGTTCTCGCCCGCGGCTTTCGAATTATTTAATTAAACGAGCTGAATTATCGCTTCTTCGGCGCCGTCGCCGCGGCGCTCGCCGAGCAGATAAATGCGGGTATAACCGCCGCCCTGTCCGAGCTCTTCCTTACGCTGAGCGTATTTGGGAGCGATTTCGTTGAAAAGCTTTTCCATCAAAGGATGCTTTACGTCTTTCGTTCTCGCCTTGAAGTCGCTCTTCTTTTCCGCGAAAGGCTTAACCTCCTGCAAGTCGCGGAGCTTCGCCATGATAGCGCGGCGGGCCGCAAGCTTTTTAGGGCTGTCCTTTATAACCTTGACGGTGATTTCCTTGCCCTTTGCGTCCGTTTTCTTAACTTCGGCTTCCTCGTTAAGGTCGTAAACGTTTATAGCTTTGGTTATGATTTTTTCTACGTAAGGCTGAAGCTGTTTAGCCTTTGCCGCAGTCGTCTGTATCTTTCCGTACCAGAGCAGTTCGGACGCCTGATTTCTGAGCATCGCCATTCTTTGTTCTGATGTTTTTCCTAATTTACCGGGCATAACGCATTAGTCCTCCTTGTTTGATAATGAAAGTCCGTAGGATTGAAGCTTTAAAATTACTTCGTCCAAGGACTTCCTGCCGAGGTTTCTCACCTTAAGCATTTCATCCTCCGTCTTTCTCGTTAAATCTTCCACGGTGTGAATGTTCGCGCGCTTCAAGCAGTTGTAAGAGCGCACGGATAAATCCATTTCTTCAATCGCCATTGCGAGAATTTTCTGCTGGCGGTCGTCTTCGTTCTTGACCAATATATCCATATCCTTTATGGTATCGGACAGATTTACGAAGAGCGAAATGTGGTCCTGCATAATCTTCGCCGCAAGGGAAACTATTTCCTTTGCCGAGAACGCGCCGTTCGTCCATACTTCGAGGACGAGCTTGTCGTAGTCCGTGTTCTGACCTACGCGCGTATTTTCGACGTTGTAGTTTACCTTCTTTACGGGCGTGTATATGGAATCGATGGGGATGTAATCCAAAAGCTCGGTTCTCGTGTGGTCCGCGCCTTTGTAGCCTCTGCCCCTGCCTATCGTGATTTCCATATCTATTTTGCCGCCCTCGTCGATGGTGCAGATATGCTGGTCGCCGTTGATTATTTCAAACTCGGCGTCCTGCTCGATATCGCTTGCCTTAACGTCGGCGGGTCCTTCCTTGTAGAGGTGTACAACCTTTACGTAATCCTTATCCGTAACTTTCGTCTTGATAGCGAGCGTTTTGAGGTTGAGGATTATCTCCGTTACGTCCTCTTTAACTCCCGCAACAGCCGAAAATTCGTGTTTTACGGTGCCGTCTAAAAATCTTATTCCCTGCGCAGCCGCGCCCGGCAAAGCCGAAAGGAGTATTCTCCTAAGGCAGTTGCCTATCGTAAGACCGAAGCCCTTTTCAAGCGGTTCAACTACGACCCTCGCGTAAGACTGGTCCTCGCTTTCTTCCACCGATAATTTGGGCATATCCATTTCGATCATATAATACCTCCTTAACTACTATGATTACTTGGAGTACAATTCGACTATCATATGCTCTGCTATCTGACTGTCGATATCCTCTCTTGCGGGAAGCGCTATAACTTTACCTTCAAGCTTTTCGGGGCTGAACTCAACCCACTTAGGCATATTCGCGGCTTTGCCGGCCTTGATTGCCTCGAAATACTTGTTGGAAGTTTTATTTTCCTTAACGGCTATTACGTCGCCCGCCTTTACGATATAGGAGGGAATGTTGACCTTTTTGCCGTTTACGGTGAAATGTCCGTGGTTTACAAGCTGTCTTGCCTGAGAACGGCTTACACCGATACCCATTCTGTAGATAACGTTGTCGAGCCTTCTTTCAAGGAGCGAAAGCATATTTTCACCGGTGATACCCTTCATGCGGTCCGCTTCGTCGTAGTATGCGCGGAACTGACCTTCCTGTACGCCGTAAATACGCTTAACCTTCTGCTTTTCCCTGAGCTGCTGACCGTATTCGGAGACTTTCTTTCTGCCGAGTCCGTGCTGACCGGGAGCTACGGGACGCTTTTCGAACGGGCACTTGCCGTTGTAACATTTATCGCCCTTTAAAAAGAGCTTTCCGCCTTCCCTTCTGCAAAGACGGCATTTTGCTTCTCTATAAGTTGCCATATTTCATTTCCTCCGATTATACTCTTCTGCGCTTAGGCGGTCTGCAACCGTTGTGGGGTATGGGCGAAACGTCGGATATAAGCATTATTTCCACGTCGCAAGCGGATATCGCGCGGATTGCCGATTCCCTGCCCGCTCCGGGACCTTTTACGTAAACTTCTACCGAACGGAGTCCGTGTTCTTTCGCCGCCTTTACAGCCGTTTCGCAAGCCATCTGAGCCGCGAAGGGAGTGCCTTTACGCGAACCCTTGAAGCCGAGCGCGCCCGCGCTGGACTGGGATATAGCGTTGCCCTGTAAATCGGTTACGGTAATTAACGTGTTGTTGAAGGACGATTGAATATGAACCTGACCTTTATCAACTTTTTTAAGTTCTTTGCGCTTTCTGGGTGCGCCTGCAGTCTTTTTAGCCGTTGCCATTATACTCTCCTCCTACCGTTATTTAGCGCCCTTTTTCTTGGCGACCGTACGACGGGGACCCTTTCTCGTCCTCGCGTTTCTCTTGGAAGACTGACCGCGAACGGGCAGACCCTTTCTGTGGCGGATACCGCGATAGCTGCCTATTTCCATCAGTCTTTTTATATTGAGGGATACCTCGCTCCTGAGTTCGCCCTCTACTCTGTAATTGTGGTCGATATACTCTCTGAGTTTGGATACGGCGGTTTCGTCCAAATCCTTAACTCTCGTATCGGGGTCTATGTTGGTTGCAGCGAGAATTTTCTGCGACGTTTTGAGACCGATACCGTAAATGTACGTGAGACCTATCTCTATTCTCTTTTCTCTGGGTAAATCTACACCGGCAATACGTGCCATAACGATTTATTTCCTCCGTTAAAATTTTAAAATTTATTTATATATGTTTACCGATAAAGGACCGACCGCGTAAATTCGGAATGACGCGGCGCGCCCTTTACGAAATGTTTTTATAATCAGAGGTTTCGGCGGCTATGCGCCGATACATCCCGCGCATTCGCGCGGAATCAGCCCCGAATATAACGAAATTACCGACTTGCGTAAATTAACGCAGACGGATATAACTTTGCCGTAAAACGGGCGCAATCAGCCCTGACGCTGCTTATGGCTCTTGTTCTTGGAACAGATAACCATAACCTTACCGTTTCTCTTGATAACCTTGCATTTGTCGCACATAGGTTTTACCGAAGGTCTTACTTTCATAAT
>CAZRCE010000027.1:0-16279 GCA_964598465.1 uncultured Clostridia bacterium
TCTTGGGTTCGTCCTTCAAAGCCTTCGCGATAATTTCTTCTTCGGTAGCTTCGCCCTTTTCGACTTTCTTCAAATCCTTTTTATTGAGCTTTACTTTTTCGGAGAAAATGGAGTGGGGCTTGCCCATATGCGAGCAGAGCGTAACCCTTGCGCCTGCTTCCAAAAGATATTTAACGGTGGGCAACGCGCCGATAATTCTGTTTTCGTCGGTGATAACGCCGTCTTTCATAGGTACGTTAAAATCGCAGCGTACCAAAACTTTTTTGCCTTTAAGGTCTTTCAAATCCTTAACGGACATCTTGTTCATAATAAATCTCCTTGAAATAAATTATTTTCGCATAATATTATAAGTAATAACGGTTTCAAAGTCAAATAAAAACGCAAAATAATAGAGTGGTGAAAAGCGTTTTGCGCGTTCGCCATAATTTGCGAAAATATATTAAAAAACATTGTACAAAATTCGCCGAAAGTGCTATAATAACCTTATAAGAAATTACGGAGGGCAATCGTATGAATATCTGCGTCGCGGGTCTCGGACTTATCGGCGGGTCGATGTGTCTTTCGTTGAAGCGTGCGGGGCGTAAGGTGTACGGCTGGAACCGCTCGCAAAACCCTCTTTCCTACGCGCTCGCAAATAAAATAATCGACGGCGCGGTAAAGGATTTTTCGTCGTTCGACGTAGTGTTCGTGGCTCTCCCGCCCGAGGCGAGCATAAGCTTCATTCTGAATACGCCATTTAAAGAGGGGGCGGTCGTCGCGGATATATGCGGCGTTAAAAAGTGCGTGGAGGACGCCGTTTACGGCGCGCGCCGCGATATAAAATATATCGGAACTCACCCTATGGCGGGCAAGGAAGTTTCGGGCGTGGAAAACGCCTGCGAGGACCTGTTCGACCGCGCGAGTATGGTTATTACCCGCGGCATATATACGGACGAACGCGCTTTAAACGCCGTAAAATCGCTCGTAAAGGATATGGGTTTTGCGCGAATAGTGGAGTGCTCAGCCGAATATCACGACAGAAAAATAGCTTACACCTCGCAGCTCGCGCACGTCGTTTCCAACGCGTACGTCAAGGATAAGGAATCGTTCGGCTGCTTCGGTTTTACGGGCGGCAGCTTTCAGGATATGACGAGGATTGCAGGCGTGGACGAAACCGTCTGGTCGTCGCTGTATCTTCTGAATAAAGACAATCTTTTAAACAATCTTTCTCAAATTATCAGAAATCTCGAAGAAATCAAAACCGTCCTTGCGGACGGCGACGGGGCGGAGCTTGAAGCCGCGCTCCGCCGCGGCAGGGAAACTTTCGAAAGCTCCTGCCTGACCGACGGCAACGACGACGGCGTAGTTATCACGAATTTAAAATGAAGTGTAAGCTTTCTATCTTTTCTCAGGGCGACGGCTGGAAGCAAAACGCCGAATGCGAAGCGGAAGCCTCGGTCGGTGAAAACGGGGTAGTCGTTCGCTATCTTCTCGACGGCGATAATTGCCGCCTTACCCTTTCGCGGAACAGTTTGTCGCAGGTGCGCGAAGGCGGGGTCAATATTAAAATTTCTTTCGAAGAAGGTAAAACCACTTTCTGCGAAATCTCCGACGGCAGTTCTGGCGGCGGTTACGAAGTCTTTACCGAAAAGCTTTCGGTAACGCTCGGCAAACACGGCTTTTATGCGGCGGCGGATTATTCGGGCGGCGCGGTCGGAGAAACCATCAGTCTTAAAATCAAAGCTCTTTACATATCCGATTAACTCTTTTTCACTTTCTTTGATTTTCTTTTTACTTAATTTTAAAAATTTTTAACTTCTCTATTTTAAAGGCAAGGTTATGAAAATAAAATATTTAGGTCATTCGTCTTTTCTCTTAACCGAAAGCACGGGTACCGCCGTCGTGTGCGACCCGTTCGACCCTTCCGTAGGCTACCCTTTCCCCGAAGTCTCGGCGGACGCGGTAACGGTTTCGCATCATCATTACGACCACGACTTCGTATCCGCGGTTGCCGGCTCGCCCGTAGTTTTGGACGAGGAAAAGGGTTATTCTCTCCCCGGCGTGGAAATCAACGCGGTAAAAAGCTATCACGACGACTGCTCGGGCAAGAAACGCGGTGAAAACGTAATTTTCAAATTCCGTATGGACGGCTTGGATATCTGTCACCTCGGCGACCTCGGCGAGGCTTGCTCGTCCGAGCTCATAGAAAAGGTTCTGCCCGTGAACGTGCTTTTAATCCCCGTCGGCGGCAACTACACGATAGACGCAAAGATGGCGAAAGAATACGTGGACAGAATTATGCCCGACGTCGTAATACCTATGCACTACCGCGGCAAGGGGTGCAGAATAGATATCGGTAAAGTGGACGACTTCCTCGGCGAATTCGACGGCGAGGTTGAAATAGTGGAAGCGGGCGACACGGTTGATTTAACCCGCGAGGAAACGGACGGCGAAAAGACCAAAATAATTGTTATGGAGAGGATTTCTGAATGAAAGAACTGCTCGACGAACTCAGGTTAAAGCTCCAACGCTGCAACATTTACGCACTGCGCCAGATAGGCAGGGAAGCGGGAGTGGACTGCCCTACCAAAAAGAAAAAGGACGAACTTTTAGAAGATATTCTCGCCATAGCCTCGGGCGAGGTTGAGCCTTGCGGGCGCGACGCGAGCACGCGCGGCGCACCTCCCAAGGATAAAGCGTTCGACGCGGATTTGGTTGAGGAAGTCAGGAAGTGCCGCGCCCTCTGCGAAAGTATGCGCACGGATATCGACGAGCGCGAGGAAACCGAGCCTATCAAAATGCGTGTTGAAACCTCCGAGCAGGAGGAGGACGAAACTTACTCGGGCGTTCTCGAATATACGGAAAAATTCTGGTTTCTGCGCACGCAGAATATGCAGATTTCTTCTCAGAGCGACGTTTTCGTACACTCCTCTTTCGTAAACAGGTTCAGGCTCAAATCGGGCGATTTCATAGTTTGTAAAGCCCGCCGCCGCCGCGAAAACGAATGCCCCGGCGCGACATTTATCGTGAGCGTGAACGGCGTTGCTCCCGACAAATTGAGAAGGCAGAGCTTCGATAAGCTTATACCCTGCTATCCCGACAAGCGGTACGAGCTGTCGCCCGGCGGCGGACTTTGCGAGCGTATCGTGGACCTGTTTTCACCCGTCGGATACGGACAGAGGGCGTTAATCGTTTCGCCCCCCAAGGCGGGCAAAACGACTATGCTCAAAACGCTCGCGTGCGCGTTGACCCGCAACTATCCTCAAAGTAAGGTAATAATTCTGCTCGTGGACGAACGCCCCGAGGAGGTTACGGACATTATGCGCAGCGTGGAAAACGCGGAAGTGGTTTACTCGACCTTCGACAGGGGGGACAGTCACCATATTCACGTTGCCAACCTCGCGTTGGAGCGCGCGAAGCGCCTCGTAGAAATGGGCACGGACGTAATCATTTTAATGGACAGCATAACGCGGTTGACCCGCGCATATAACGCGGTCTGCAACTCTGGAAGGATACTTTCGGGCGGACTTGACCCGCAGGCGCTCGTCGAACCCAAGCGGTTTTTCGGCGCGGCGAGAAATACCGAAAACGGCGGCTCGCTCACGATAGTCGCGACCGCGCTCGTGAATACGGGCAGTAAGCTCGACGACGTAATTTACGAAGAATTCAAATCGACGGGCAATATGGAAATAGTACTCTCGCGCGACCTTGCGGAGCGCAGGATTTTTCCCGCGATAGATTTAAAAGCCTCGGGCGCGAGAAAGGAAGATTTACTCCTGTCCGAAGACGAACTTTCGGCGGTGTACCGCATAAGGCGGCTACTCGGCAAAGAGCTGACGCAGGAAAATCTTTACGACACGATGGAAAGGACCAAAGACAACAAGGAATTCTGCGAAAAGTCGCAGGCGTTTTTAAACGTGTATATCAACAGAAGGTAATATGATAGACAAGAACCAATTTACGGATAAAGTGAGAATAACGGTTAAAGCGGGCGACGGCGGCGACGGAATGAATTCGTTCAAAGCCTACAAGGGCAAACCCGCGTGCGGTCCGGACGGCGGCGACGGCGGAAACGGCGGTAACGTCTATATCCGCGCGGACGCTTCGATGACCGACCTTCTGACCTTCCGCTTCACTTCTAAATATACCGCGGGCGACGGCGAACGCGGCGGCACGAATAAATGCTTCGGCAAGGGCGGTGCGGACGTCGTAATAAAAGTCCCCGCCGGCACGGTGGTAAGGGACTACGAAACGGGCGCGGTCATCGCCGATATGTTTGCCGACGGCGAAACCAAACTGATTGCCGAGGGCGGCCGAGGTGGCAAGGGCAACGTCCGCTTCACCACGGCGAGAAGGCACGCCCCCAACTTTGCGCAAAAGGGTGAAAAGACCGAGCCGCATATTCTCGTTCTCGAACTCAAAGTAATTGCCGACGTGGGAATAATAGGTTTCCCCAACGTGGGCAAAAGTACGCTGCTTTCCAAAATTTCCGCAGCGCGGCCCAAAATCGCAAATTATCATTTCACTACGCTTTCGCCCAATCTCGGCGTAGTTTCGCGCTACGAAAAGAGCTTCGTCGCGGCGGATATCCCCGGTCTTATCGAAGGTGCGGCGGACGGAGCGGGGCTCGGTCACGATTTTTTAAGACATATCGAGCGTACGCGTATGCTTTTGCACGTCGTGGATATTTCGGGCAGCGAGGCGCGCGACCCCAAGGAGGACTTCAAGCGCATCAACGCGGAGCTTAAGCAATATTCGGAAAAGCTAGCTTCGCTTCCGCAGATAATCGCTCTGAACAAGTGCGACGTTTACGGCGCGGAAGAAAACATAAAGGCTTTTAAAAAGGCTTACGGCAAAAAATATAAGATTTACGAAATCACCGCTATGAACGGAAACGGCACGGAAGAATTAATCGACGGAGCTTTGGAAATGCTCGAAACGCTTCCTCCCGTCGCTAGGGTGGAAGCTGACGAGGAGTTCACTTACCGCAAAAGCGGCGACCTCGGCTTCGAAATATATATGGACGGCGGCGTTTACGTCGTCGTGGGCGCGCTCGTCGATATGCTTTGCAGAAACGTAGTGTTGAACGACCCGGATTCTATGGCGTATTTCCAGAAAATTCTGCGCGAAAAGGGCGTTATAGCCGAGCTTCGCAGAATGGGAATAAAGGATAACGACGTGGTATCCGTCGGCGAC
The DNA here is from genome assembly GCA_964598465.1 of uncultured Clostridia bacterium. Taxonomy (GTDB): domain Bacteria; phylum Bacillota; class Clostridia; order Christensenellales; family Borkfalkiaceae; genus Coproplasma. The sequence continues at coordinate 5,176 of CAZRCE010000027.1, forward strand.
GTGGAATTCGAATTTATAAACTGATTACAGGAAAATTACTATGGAAAAACAGATTGACGCGGTATTTTACAATTTTAAATATTACGTGTTTCCTCGGGAATACTGCGAATTGAAAAATGTAGAAGCGGGAACGGTTATAACGGCAAAACGCCTTAAAGAGGAGCTTTGCATGGCTCCGCATTTCGTTTACGAAAGTATGGAGGACGAGGTCGTAACGATAGACCGCCCCGAATTGCTGTTCCCCGTAAAGGTCAATTTCTACAGCAGGGAGGAATACGACGCTATACTCGGCGAGCTTGTCGATAAAATATGCCCCGGGTGTTCGAGATATATCAACGACGGCGAGCCAACGCTTAACGGTCATCACCGCGAATTGTCTTTGGACGGAGTTTGCTATAAGCGGCAGGACGAAGCGCGATACAGACAGCAGGCTAACGACGGCAAGTTCAGCTATGCCGAGCGTACTTATTGGTTTTACCGTAAACTCGGGGAGAGATTGAACGAGCTTGCAAAATGTATAGACGCAGGCGACGCGAAGAAGTTCGATAAAATCTGCAAGGAATGCTCTCGCTACATTTCTTCGCCCGTGCGTTTCGTGGGCGACGTCAAAGACGGCAACTACCGCATATCTATGGAGGCGGGCTTCGGTTCGGATTTGTATTATGCGTTTCACGTTTACGTCGCGCAGGTCGGCGAGTTCGAAGGTAATCCGCTTCACGACGCGGGCTGGACTATCGAGCCGTGCATAACCGCGGGTACGGTAGGTTATTCGGGTAAATCGAAGGGCGGCGACAGAGTCGTTTCCGTCAAGCCGTCCGCTAAAAATTCCGACAAGCTGGAAATCGATATTTATACCAAATCCACGACCGATAAAAAGCGCCACGAGCTTATATGGAGTATTTATACTTACCTCGCCTATAAAATCGGCGAATCCGCGATACAACGCGTCGTTTCCGATTACGGCTTTACGGACGAAAAGGACGGGCTTGTAACCTTAGACGAGCTTGCGGAAATAATTGCGGAAAAGGACGGAGAAACGGACGAAAATTCGCGTTTTTTCCCGCCTAGTAATACGCTCGGTTGGGAGGGCGTGGAAAATCCGTTGCCTTACAGAAAGAATTGCGAGGGTTATACCGTCTGCGATTCGTTGGCGTATATGGCGGCGGAAGCGGGCGCGGCGGAGAGCTATGAATACGCGGTCGAATGTCCGTTCGCCTATATTTACGTACCTGTGAACGAGGAAAATTTCAGTTCGGTAGGCGACGTATTAAACCAATATCTCGCGGGCGAAGCGAACGTTCCCGAGCCGATACGCGACGAGGAATTTCAGCCGAGCTTCAAGCCTGCGGGCGTGTTCGTATGCTTCGACGACGACGGTGCGGTTACGGGTTGCGCCGTAGATATTCTCGTTTTTGAAGAAAAGTCGTTTTTCGGATTTATGCGCGTACTTGCTCCCGTGCTTTCGCATTTCGGCGCAAGGATTATAGTGGTAAACGAATACGGCGTAAACGAGTATTCGGCGGGTTACGAGATAATACCCGTTGACAATAAGAATAATTGAGTACAAAGGTGAGAATATGTTGACTTCGAAACAGCGTTCGTATCTTAAATCGCTCGCGGCGAATATAGACCCGATAGGTCAGATAGGCAAAGAGGGTATAGGCGAAAATATGCTTAAAAGCTTTTCCGACTGCCTTGATAAGCGCGAGCTGATAAAAATAAATATTCTGGAAAACTGTGACGGCGACCCGCAGACCACGGGGCGCGAGCTTGCCGCAAGGCTGAACGCGGAGTGCGTTATAGTAATAGGCAGAAAGGCGGTTTTATACCGTAAATCCCCGAGGAAGGATATCGAGCATATAAAGCTTTAAGCTTTGCCGAAAATCAGCGCGGCGGCGGAAAGTATTAAAAGAATTCCGCCGACGACGATATAGTATATCGCGAAAGAGGTTATAAAGGAAAAGAGCATAAGCGAAAGTCCGCTTATAAACAGCGGGCGGAACAGCTTTCTTTTAAAGCGCGCCTTTATTCGGCGCAGTCCGTTCGGCTTTTTCTTTTCCTCGTAAACGAACTTTTCAGGCAACAGGTCGTTTTCTTTGACTTTAAGGTAAAATTCGTCCGCCGTGACAGTTTCTATTAAAAACGCGTCCGCGAGCGATTTCGCACCCTCGCAAAGTCGGTTGCAAAGAATGACCTTGCGCTTGTCCGTTTTAAACTTCACTACTTTCGCCACGTCGTCCTCGCTGAGCGGCGCTAAACGGAAATAGGGAAAAAACACGCTGTCCCCGTTTTCGGGTCTGCGGTCGGTTTTTTCCGCGCCGTAAAGCTTTTTTATAAGCTCCTCCGCCTCGCTCTCGGGGGAGAGGGAAAGGTGCAGTAAAAGCGAGTTCTTTTTCTTCTCGTCCTCCGAAAGAAGAAGCTTCTTTTTCTGCTTTCCGCTTATGTACAGGAAAGCAAGCGCGCCGAAAAGCAACGCCGCGCCCGCACCGAAAATAAGCCCCCAAATCTCGTTTCTCGTATAATGCCGTATGGCGGTGAAAAAGAGGACGAACGCTATAAACGCCGTAAAAAGCGTATCAAGAACCAAAGGTAAATTTATTTTTCTCATACCGTAAATTATTGACGGAACGGAAAAGTTTAAACTCATATGAAAATTGCCATATTCGGCGGCGCGTTCAATCCGCCGCACAAAGAACACGTGAATATTGCGAAAGCCGCCAAGGAAAAATTCGGGCTGGACGAAATTATCGTCGTGCCTACGGGCATAAGCCCGCATAAAAGCGGTAAGCTTACCGCTTCGGGCGAGGACAGAATTAATATGTGCCGCCTTGCTTTTGCCGAAGTGGAGGGCGCAACCGTTTCCGCTTACGAAATCGAGGAGGGCGGGGTAAGTTATTCGTATAAAACCTGCCTGCATTTCAGGGAAGCGTACCCCGAAGCCGAGCTGTATTTTTTAATCGGCGCGGATATGCTGCGCATTTTCCCCGAATGGCGCAATCCAGAAAAAATCCTTTCCACGGTAACGCTTTTATCTTGCGCTAGGGAAAACGGCGGCGAGTTCGAAAACCATATCAAAAGCGTGGAGGAGAAGTTCGGCGCAAAGGTGGAAACGATTAATTACGTCGGCAAAAAGGTAAGCTCCACTACGATACGCACGCTCGCGTTTCTCGGTGAGGATTTTTCGGAGTATGTAACCGAAAACGTTTGTCAATACATTAAAGAGCGGGGCATATATTATTGCGGAAATATTGCCCGCGTAAAGGATTTTTTAACTCCCGAGCGTTGGGCGCATACCGTGCGCGTGGCTAAAGAATGCGCGCGCGGCGCGGCGGACGCCCGCGTTACGGAGGAGCAGGCGCTTACTATGGCGGCGCTCCACGACTGCGCGAAATATCTTAATAAGGACAGCTCGTACCTTGACGGTTTCGTCTGCCCCGAGGGCGTTCCCGAACCCGTCGTACATCAGTTCGCGGGCGCATATATGGCGGGGAATCACTTTAATATAACCGATAAAACCGTTCTGGAAGCTATCAAATACCACGCGAGCGGCTGTGAAAATATGACCACGGCGCAGATGCTTTTGTATCTTGCGGATATGTTAGAGGAGGGCAGGTCGTTCGACGGAGTGGAAGAATTGAGGAAAATATTCAAGGAAGAAACGCTCGACAAGGCGATGCTCGCCGCGCTCGGGCATCAGGTGGAATATCTGAAATCCACGGGCAAACCCGTTTATAATCTTACTGAAAGGGCATACGAATACTTAAAGGAAAAAACGAGATGACGATATTTGAAAAGACGATGCTTATATGCAAAATTCTGTCGGATAAAAAGGGCGTGAGGATAGTCTATATCGACGTCGCCGACAAGACGAGCCTATGCGATTACTTTATAATCGCGAGCGGGCGTTCTTCCACGCAGGTCAAATCCCTCGCGGAAAATCTGGAAGAAAAACTTTCGAAAGAGTACGGTGAAGAACCCCGCCGCCGCGAGGGCTTGCGCGAAGGCAGGTGGGCGGTGCTCGATTACGGCGACGTAATAGTGCATATTTTCAACGACGAGGAGCGCGATTTCTACTGCCTCGAAAGGCTGTGGGAAAACGGGCGCAACCTTACCGAATACAAAGACGAATAATTTTATTTGAACTCGATTTCACGCGGGTTGGTGTAGCTCTTTTTCGTCCGCTTTTTTTCGACGATATAGTACACGGGCTTGGGCTGTTTCGCGGGCTTCGGCTCGGGTTCTTCGGGCTTCTTTTTCAAGCTCGAAAATCCGATAACGGCAAGCTTTATAACGTGTACGAGCGCAAAACAAACCAGAAAAGTCAGTATAAGATATAAAAAACCTAATGCAGCCATACGGGTGGTCAACCTCACTAGATGCATTTTTACGTGGCAAATAGCGGAATATACGAACAAACCGTCGCTTACCGTACGTCGCTGTACGCTTTCGCGCCGTTTCGTTTGTCTATCCTCACTATTTGCTAACGTAAAAACACTACGTGCTCGAAGCGCGTTGCTTTGAGGTTATATCAAGGCAAACGCGCGCAGTCGTGGTTGGACGCTACGACAAGAGCGTTTAACACAGATAGAGCCAAAGCAACACGCTTGCGGGTGTATCTAATGGGATTGAACACCCGTAAATACATAATATATATCTGCGGATATCGTATTTTGTAATAATTTGTGTGTTTATAGGTGAAAAATGGAGAATAATCTTATCGACAATCTGACTGATGACGAAAAATTGCAATTCGACGAGTTTAAGCGCGTAAAAAAGCGCAAAGAGGCGGAAGGCAAAATCGCCAAGATAGAATGCGACCTGCTTTCGCCCTATTCGGATATGGCGACCGTTCGTCAGGCGTGCAGGGAGGGCGACAGGCTCGGCATAGGCGCGGTCGTCGTATATCCCTCGCTCGTCAAAACCTGCGCAAGCTTTTTGGGCGGCGACCCGAAGTGCGCGTTGATTGCCGCGATATCTTACCCTTACGGCGGCGACGTAACGGAAATCAAGGCTAAGGCGGTCAAGCGCGCGGTAAAGGACGGCGTGGACGAGGTGGAGGTTTCAGCCCCCGCGGCGGCAATCAAAGAGGGTAACTTTTCCTATTTCAAGCGCGAGTGCAAAAAGCTCAAAAAAGCGGTAAAGACCCGCGCGCTGAGAATTACCTTCGACGTGTCGCTTTTTAACGGGCAGGAGCTTTTGAAAGCCTGTCAGACGGCTTGCTCGGCGGGCGTGAATATGATAAGGCTTAACGGCGCTTCGTCGGATACGATAATGAAGGTCAACGCGCTCGTCAAAGACAAGTGCGGCATAAAGGCGGACGGAGTGGAGAACGTGCTTCAATTCGAGGAAACGCTCGACTTCGGCGCGACCTGCATAAGCGCGAAAAGCGCGTTGGAGTTAGCTTCGATAATAAATGCAAATTAGCGCATAAATTAATATGCGGCGCGGAACAGCTGTTCCGCGCCGCATTTGTTATCTTATCAATATAAGCTTGTTTTTGGCTCTCGTAATCGCCGTGTAAAGCCACCTGTTCGCGTCCTCTTTAAACGCGTAGCTCTCGTCGAAAACTATCGCGCTTTCGAATTCCGACCCCTGCGCTTTGTGGCAGGATATGCAGTAGCCGTATTCGAAACGGTTCAAGGTGAACGCCCCCGCGGGTTCGCCGTCCTCGTTCGTCTTTTCAAAATAATCCCCGCGCTTGTAGCGGTATTGTCCGTCCGTAAATATCCCCGCGTCGAAGGGTAGCGCTTCGGGGCAGATTTCGTCTAAGAAATCGGGTATAAACTGCGTAAAGCCAATCCCGAGGTTCGTATCGTAAAAGGGCTGCACGGCAGTGCCTATTATGCCGTTGACCATATTAAATCTGTACTCGTCGTCGAGATACTGTTCCCAGTTGTTCTGCGTGCAGATAATCTTTTCGCCGTCCTTCGGCAATCCCGTAAATCCGCGGTAGCTTCTTATTTCGTCGTTCAGCTTCGCGCGCGTTCTGTTAAGCCCGCAAATAATCTGTTCGGCTTTCAAAAGCAGTTTCTTGCGCTTTTCGCCCTTGAAAGTGCGCCCGTTTATTACGAACGCTCTGTCGCCGTAAAAGCCGTATGGGATAGGCTTGCCCGCCCGCGCCATTTCCGAAAGTTTTATTATCGGGTTGTCGGCTTCCTGCCGCACGATTTCCCGCAAGGTAAAGTCGGGTTGCCTCAGATAGGAGTTGAACCCTTCCACGGGCGGAAGCTGCGCGTCGTCGCCGCATAAAAGCACCTTCACGCCGAAAGACAGAATATCTTCGAGCATCTCGTCGGAAACCATCGAAGCTTCGTCCAAAACGATAAGCTTTACGCTCTTGTCAATGCTTTCCCTGCGCTTAAATATAAGCCTTTCCACTTTAACGGTCTTTCCGTTCAGCACCATTTCGGTTTCTTCCGGCATAGCCTGATAAATAAGTCTGTGAACCGTGCAGGCGGTAACGCCCTTTTTGATAAGCACGGTAGCCGCTTTCCCCGTAGGGGTCACGAACGCCGCGCTCTCGTTGTCGTCAAGGCTCAGTCTTTCCTTTACAGCGTGCTTTAAAAGGGAGGTCTTACCCGTACCCGCGTACCCCGTAAGCACGAAGGTCTGCTTCGTCGAGCGGAAAAACCATTCGTATATTCTGTTTTCGGCTTCGCGCTGTTCGGCGTTTAGTACGATTGACATATTTACATTATAAACAAAAACGAACGTTCGCGCAAGTGTTTACGAAGTTTATTTGACAATAAACGGAATTTATGATAAAATAAATTTATTCGAATATTATAGTGAAGGCAGTTTTTCAAGGGGTACCCCTTGTTTGCGTTGTCAAGCAACGCAAACGAAACTAATTCACTGTCCTTTCGTTAAAAAATTAAAGGGGATTTAATATGAAATCTAAAAAGTTACTCTGCGCTCTTGCTACGGTGGCGCTTTCCACCTCGTTCGCGGCATACCTTTCGGCGTGCGGCGGTCACGACCACACTTTCAGCACGGACTGGACGCCCGACGGCGCAAACGGTCACTATCACGCGGCTACGTGCGACGATTACGACGGAGAAAAGAACTCGTTCGAAGGGCACACCGCCGCCAACAGCGAAGGCAAGTGCGACAAGTGCGGCTACGTATTGACCCCCGCATCTACGGCGGTAACGGGCATTACGATAAGCGGCGCGGATACCGTAAAAGTCGGCGAAACTACAACTTTAACTTATCAATTAACGCCGTCGAACGCAACCGGCACTGTCGTTTGGACTTCTTCCGATACGACCAAAGCGACGGTAAACGCAAACGGCGTAGTTACGGGTGTAGCCGAAGGCGAAGTGACGATAACCGCGGCGGTCGGCACGGTAACTCAGACCAAAACGATTACCGTAACGCACGCGCACGCTTGGGAGTGGCATTCCGAAAACGGAATGCACTGGCAGGAATGCACGGGTTGCGACGAAAAGACCGAAAAGGAATTGCATAACGACGTCAACGGCGACGGAAAATGCGACGACTGCGAAGAGACTTTAACTCCCGCGCCGACTACCATAACGGCTGTATTCATAAGCGGCGATACTTATACCGTAGTAGCGGGGCAGTCGATAACCCTTACGGCGAGTTTCTTACCCGAGGGCGCAACGGCCACGGTCGTTTGGACTTCCGCCGACGAAACGAAGGCGACCGTCAACGAAAACGGCGTAGTCACGGGCGTTTCGGCGGGTAACGTAATAATAACCGCGGCAGTAGGTACGGTAAAGCAGACCAGGGAAATCGTCGTAAGGGCGGCGCAGCAAGGCGACAAGGAGCTTACCGCGGAGGAATGGGAAGCCGCGTTCGATATGGGAACGGTTTACGGATTCGAGCAGTACTGCGTGGTAAACGGCGATATTATCGAAACGAGAGCGGAAGTAGCGGGCGACAGTGCGCATTATAGAATTGCTCAGCACGGTATGACGTTCGAGGGCTATACTTCAAAGCACGGCGACGAAACTTATCTCTATACCAGTAATTACGAGTATTGGAACAGAAGTCTGGCGGACAAAGGTATGCCCGACTTCGCGGCGGAGAACGCCCGTTTAATGAGTTCGTTCTTCCCGTTCGAAAAATTCGAAAAGGCAGAAACGCCTTACACTTACCTTTCCAAGGAAAGCTACGACGTTCTCGTTGACGACAGCGACGAAGATAAGCCCGTCTATCTGACCGTATCCGACGTCGTTGTCACGTTCAGAAAAGGCAAAGTACACTCTCTCGAATATACCTTGGACGGCGTCGAGTACCAGATTACTTTCAGAAGTATTACGACGGTAAGCATTCCCCAAATGACGGTGAGCGACGAAATTCTTACGGAAGCGGAATGGAACGCCGCGCTCGCAGTAAGCGGCGATAATTACCGCGCGGGACTGGGTATGCAGGGCACGGTAGGCATCGAATATAAACATACGGAAGATATAAAGTTCATTTATGCGAACTACGAAGTTATGGGCGAAGACGGCGAACAGCGGACGTATTACGTCAAGGAAGGCAATAAATATTATACCTATAACGAAAAGTATAATCAGTGGATAAAGGAAGAAATTCCGGAGAACGTGTTCGGAGCGTTAAACTACGACGCTTTATTCCAGATGATGGATTTCTCGAAGTTCGCTTTTTCCGACTTTGAGTACGACGGCTTCGAAGGCGCGTACGTTTCCACTAAGCCTATCGAAGGTTTCTATGGACCCGTTTCTGTAAAAATCAAGGACGGAAAGGTTATTTCGGTCACGTGTAACGGTCAGGGTATCGATATCGTTTACGGCGACGTTGAACTCGTTGCCCCCGTAATATCCGCGGGCGAACAGCTTACGGACGAGGAATGGGTTGAAGCTTTCGCTTTGGATTTCGAGAAAGGCGAAGGAAATATCGAAGTTATCGGATACGATAATTTGGTCTTCAGAAAAGACGGCGGCGTGATTTATCAGAATTTCGGCAAAGAAGTTTACGCCGTACAGGACGGTGAAGAATATTATCTCTTAGAGCCTAAGGACGGCGTGTGGACTAAGTCGGTGCTTACCAGGGCGGAATACGAAAATTATCTTCCCGCAGAAATGATAAGCGTGTTTGCGGAAAAGTCGGATTACAACTGGGACGAAGATTCGGGAACTTATAAGTCCTCGGCATTGGTTGAATACGTAGGCGGCGACGTCGAAATCAAATTCACCGATAAGAAGATTAGCTATATTATGATTAGCGGCGTAGAAAATATCTTTATCTCGTACGACACGGCGCCTATAATCCTTCCTCAGGAAGGCGATAAATACGAAGGCGGCAACAGCGAGGGTCCGGGACCCGACGTAGAGATTAAAAAGATTCCTTCGGAATACGAGTGGGACGCGTTCATTAACGAAAATACTTTAGCCTGCGACAATTTTATAATCGAGTACAGCGTCGGCGATAACGATAGAGAAGGTGTGTCGTATAGCTTCGATATCGAAAACGGTTATATTTACGTTATCGAGCGTTATGAAAACCTCGACTATAAGACTTACACGATATATACCGTGAACGGAGGCAAAGTCGTTTCTTATACCAAGACGGGCGAACCAGAATCAACTTATTCGTTTGACGAAACCGATTACGAGTCGCTTACGGCGGTTAAAGAAGATATAATTAACAGGCTGTTCATGCTGCAGGTTTTCGGCAAAGATATAAGGGATATGCGCGAGCATTTCGCCGATAACGGAAATAACTGGTCGTTCGAAGATAACGGCGTTCAGATTCACCTCGAGCTTAATTACGTTGGCGAGGATAGCGATGAAAAAAGACTGAGCTTTATGAGCGTCTATTTTGCGGAAGAAAACCTTAATAATATCCGCTTATCGTTCCAGTTGTTCGGCGAAACGAAAATAGATTTCCCCGGTTGGTATCCCAATTACGAGGGAATGCAGATATCCGAAAGCGCGTGGGAAAAAGCGTTGCCTTCGCAGCAAAACGCGTGGAGGGCAAGTTATTCGTACGATTACTATTTTGAATTCGACGGAGAGCGCTTGCGCGTTTATAACGAAGGAGAAAACGTCTTCTACTACAAAAACGGAAACCAGTATTTCAAACGCGAAAAAGTGGAAGAAAACTGGGTGGATAGTCCCGTGGACGAGAGCGTTGTGACTGCTATTATACAGGAAGCAACTCTTCATGGTCTGCTTAATTACGGCGATTTTACTTACGACCCCGAGGCTCACGAATACACCGCAGCGAGCGTTGCGGGTTTGGGAAGCGACGTAATTTTAAAATTCGAGAATAAGAAGCTCGTAAGCGTAACCTACACCGGCGATAACGGTCCATGCCAGATATCGTACGAGCATTGGTTCGGTTACGGTGACTTAACGCTTCCCGTAAACAGAATGACTGCGGAGGAGTGGAACGCCGCTTTCGACGCGACTTCAAGCGCGGTTAAATTCAGAAATTTTGTCGGCACGAACTATGACAATGAATACTATGAAGCCAAATACGATTTGGATAACGGCTTTATTTACCGTGAATCCAACGGTACCGGTTTGCTTTACCTTCTGGAAGGGGAGAAAGTTTATTTATATACTTACTACGGAGAAGGTTATAGCAAGGTAGAAACCGAATTTACTTCCTTACAAGAAATTCACGATAATTTACTAGCGGATATGTTTACTCCTCCCGTACTTAACGGTATAACCCTTAAGGAATTGTACGCTCAGTTTACGCACGACGACATGAACGATATTTATCATTACGATAATTACGAGGAAGGCATGGACGATAACGATATCGTAAACGTGGAAATCCAATTCGCGGACGGAAAGATAAGTTCGGTAGGAGTTTACGTGGGCTATAACAGAAACGATTACGAATTTTTCGATTACGATACGGAAGATAATTTCCTGCCCTATTGGTATCTCGATATTTTAGAAGGCGAAAATAAGTAAACCGTATTATAATTCCGTTAAAAATTAAGCGGCGGGCGCGGGTTGCGCCCGCCGCTTAAATATTTCCCTATACAAATATCGAAATGTATATTGACGAAACGGCGTATTTGTTATATAATTTAATAGCTGATAATTAGCAAATTATGGAGGAATAACGATGGCTTATAATACAAAGGAATGGTGCA
>CAZRCE010000028.1:0-16011 GCA_964598465.1 uncultured Clostridia bacterium
GGTTACGGTACGCCGCCTTGTTGAGTATATCAGGGTAATGGCTGACGGAAAAATAGTAGTAATACTGAAAGGTGGAATGTCAGTAGAAGAAATGATTGATGAAAAGTCCGAGTAAATTGCTCGGACTTTTTGGTGCGAAACACTTGTGAAAAATTCTCGAATGTGCTATTATATCAGTAGGGCAAAGAAAAAGCCCCTAAATTGCGCATTTTTGGGCAAAAAACGAGGGCAGTATTTTCGTCCTCTAAACACAAAGATAACGGCAGAGCTTGTGCTTTGCCGTTATCTTTATTTCCCCGCCCAGTCAAATATTTTTTGCGTTTAAAATGCGTAAATGCGGTAAAAGTCAATCTCTGATTGTTGCAAAAATTAATTTTATATGTTATTATGTAATAGTTGATTATCTTATAACCCGCATGGCGTTAAAAAGGAGGAAGCGTGGGCAAAATTCTGTTTTCGAAACTTAAAGAATCGATTGTCTCGGTATTGCCCGTTACGGCAATCGTTTTAATAATTTCCTTCACGCCGCTCGTCGATTTAACGGTGACGGAGACGGTCGTTTTCGCCGTGTCCGCAATCTTTCTGATTTTGGGCATAAGCCTTTTCAACCTCGGCGCAGACCTCGCGATGACGCCTATGGGCGAGCACGTCGGTTCCGGTCTTACCAAATCCAAAAAGGTCGCGCTTTTAGTCGCGGTATGCTTCGTAATGGGGCTTTTGATTACGATTGCCGAACCCGATTTAACCGTTCTTGCAAATCAGGTTAAGGACATTATGCCGGGCGAGGGCGACGTAAGCAAATGGCTGCTCATCATTATCGTCGGCTTGGGCGTAGGTATTTTCCTCGTAGTGGCGGTAGTCAAAATAATATTCAAAAAAGACCTGTCTGCGCTTTTGATGTTCTTCTATATGATGCTGTTTGCGGCGTGCGCGTTGCTCGCCGAAAACGGAAAATTCGAGCTTCTGCCTTTATCGTTCGACTCGGGCGGCGTAACTACCGGTCCTATAACCGTGCCGTTTATAATGGCTCTCGGCGTCGGCATTTCGCAAACGATAGGCGGTCGCAACTCCAACGAAAACAGCTTCGGTCTTATCGCGCTTTGCTCTGTCGGTCCTATTATAGCGGTTATGATTCTTTCGCTTATGTCGAACGGCAGTCCCGACGTCTATAATACCGACATTTACGCGATAGAAAACTATCTCGGCGAACATTTCGGCTGGCTCATTCTCGAAAAAGGTAAGGACGTTATTTTAGCTCTCGGGCTTATAGTCGCCTTCTTCATTATTCTTCAGGTCGCCGTATTGAAACTTCAGAAAACCCGCTTGATTCAGATAGCGATAGGTATAGGATACACTTTCTTCGGTCTCGTAATTTTCCTCGTTTCCGTAGAAGTCGGCTTTATGCCCATAGGTTTTAAGCTCGGCAGCCAGATTGCGGAAAAAAGCCCCGCGCTTCTCGCGGTGCTCGGCTTCGTACTCGGTATGGTCGTCGTTCTCGCAGAGCCTGCCGTTCACGTTTTGAACAAACAGGTAGAGGAAATAACGGGCGGCGGAGTAAAGAAAATCGAAATGCTCATAGCGCTTTCGCTCGCGGTCGGCGTTTCCATCTGCCTTTCGATAATAAGAATGATTTTCCGGTTCTCTATTCTTTTCTATCTGATTCCGGGCTATCTCATATCGTTGGGGTTATCGTTCTTCGTTCCGAAAATTTACACGGGTATAGCGTTCGACTCGGGCGGCGTTGCTTCCGGTCCGCTTACATCGAGCTTTATTCTGCCCTTGGTTATAGGCGCGTGCGGCTCGCTATGGGGTACGGAGCAGGTTTACAATCTGGCATACGGAGTCGTCGCAATGGTCGCAATGACGCCTTTGATTACGATTCAGGTTCTCGGCTTCAAGGCTATTGCTTCCTCTAAGATGAGGGCGAGAATAGCTATGAAGCGCATACTCGCCGCCGACGACGAGCAGATAATTTACTTTTCGAAGGGGGGTAGCAATGGCAGGAGCTAAAACGTCCGTCAAACCGCATAAGAAGACGGAAAGCGGAGAAAAGCGCGCGCCTTCCAAACAGAAGGGTACGAATACCGTTTCGGAAAACAGGCTCGAACTTCTCTTTACCGTAGTGGGAAGAAGCAAAAGCGAATATTACGCCGACCTCATACAGTCTTTCGAGGTAAATATGCAGACGACGGTTATGGCGCACGGCACGGCAACGGCGAAAATGCTCGGGCTTCTCGGGCTTTCGGATACGGATAAAGCCGTCATAATCGGCGTTATACAGGAAAATCTCATTCCGTCCTGCCTTGCCGCGCTCGAAGAAAAATTCGCGGCGATAAAGAACGGCAAGGGCATAGCTTTTACCGTACCCTTAACCAGCGTTATGGGTAAGTTGATTTTCGGATTTCTGAGCAATAACAGAATGACGGTGGAGGGCAATTAAAATGGCAAAAAATAATTTCGAAGTCGTTTTCTGTATAGTGAACGCAGGCTTTTCCGAGCAGGTAATGGACGCGGCAAAGGAAGTGGGTGCACGCGGCGGTACGGTTATCAACGCGCGCGGTACGGCGAATAAGGAAGCGGAGGAGTTTTTCCATATAACTATACAGCCCGAAAAGGAAATAGTAATGATACTCGTTTCCGCGGACATTAAGGACGACGTTCTCCACGCAATCTACCGTTCCGTCGGCTTGAAGACCGCCGGTCAGGGTATAGCGTTCTCTATGCCCGTAAGCCACGTCGTAGGTCTTTCTTCACCCGCCCCCGCGCCCGTAGAAAGTGCCGAAAAAGCGGAAGAAGCTAAGGAAGAACCCAAGAAAGAAACTCCCGCCGAGCAGAAAACCGAGCAGAAATAAGATTTATAAACCGAATATTTCGATTTATACGGCATATATTACGTATGCCGTATATTATTTTTTATTATTCTACATTATTTGACAATCAGAAAGCGTAGTGATATAATCTATGCGATAATTTATATCGGAGGTTGAATATGAAAAAATTCTTGGCAATTGCCGCAAGTGCAGTACTTGCAACGTCGGCGTTCGCTTTTGCGGCGTGCGGCGGCGATAACGGCGGCGTAGTAAACGGTGACTATAAAGAGCCCACCTCGACGGAGCTTTCCACGGCTATCGCGGACGTAGATACCGAAAAGGTCTTTGAAGAACTTACCGGTTTCGAGCTTGACGTAAATTTAAGCGGCTCTTATTCCGCAAACGGTACGAGTGCGGACGGAAGTGCAAAGCTCGGTTACAAGCTTGTTTTAACCGAGGAAGCTATTGCAGGCAAGGGCGACGTTTCCCTTAAATACAATATGACCTCGGGCGGAACGACGACGAACGGCGATTACTCCGCGACGATTTATAACGACGAAGATTACGCGTACGCGGAAATCAAGGGACTTCCCGCAACTATAGCTCCCGAGGGCGCGTTCAAAGCAAAGCTCGAATATATGTCGCTTGTAGAAGATATAATCGGACAGTTACCCATAGCGGCGGACACGGGTTCAATATCTTCACCTAATCTTCCCGACGATAGCGACAGCGATACGGTTGAAACCGTTCCCGGCGACAGCAAGCTTGCAGAAGCTCTCGAAATGCTTGCCGAATATAAGGTAAAGGTCGGTCTTGACGCGACCAACGGCTTCAAGCTCAAGATAAGCTTCACCGAAGAATCCTTGTGGGCTATTATCGAAAGCGAGAGCCGGATGCCCGACGAGCAGATTGAACAGATGAAAGAAGCTATTACTTTCAACAAGTTCGTTGTGGATATTTATTTCGCGCTTGACGCGGAAGGCGGTTTCAAGCAGTTCAGCGTTAATATGGATATCGATATTTTCGGCGACGGTGCTAAACTCGGTAAGGCGGGTCAGAACCTTACTTTAAAAGTAAACGGCTATATCGCGCTTAAAGCTTTCGGCGGAGACGTCGCGCTTCCCGGCAACATTGCTGAAGACGTAACTTACTTAGACGTAACCGATATGTTCGGCAACGTCGGCGTTCCCGGTTTACCCTTTGCGTATTAATTAAATAAAAATAAAAACCCCCGCGCCGAACGGCGCGGGGGTTTTAAATTTGTGACGGATTGAATTGAATTTTCATACAATATCAGTATGGAAATTTTGAAATACGACAGAACCGCCGCATACGAGTACGCCCGCAAATGGGCGTTCAAAAGAAATCCCGAATTTTACGATTTCAGCAATATCGGCGGTGACTGCACGAATTTTGCGTCGCAGTGTATCTACGCAGGCGCGGGGGTTATGAACTATACCCCGACCTTCGGCTGGTATTACAAATCGGTCAACGACCGCACTCCGTCCTGGACGGGGGTGGAATATCTCTATAACTTTTTGGTCGGAAACGAGGGGGTAGGTCCGTTCGCGGAAGAAGTCCCCTTAAATAAGCTCGAAGTCGGCGATATCGTTCAGCTCGGCAGGGCAACGGGCGACTTTTACCATTCGCCCGTCGTAGTCAGCGTGACGGGCGGCAGAATACTCGTCGCCGCCCATTCGTACGACGCGTTCAACAAACCGCTCTTTTCGTACAATTTCGAGCGCGTGCGCGGCGTGCATATCCTCGGCGTAAGAAAGTAATTTAAGTTGCGTTTTTGCAGCTTATAAAAATATGGCACACTGCAAATATAACGGCGAAGAGTATAAGGGGAAGATAGGCTAAAACTATGCCGCTGAACAGAAAAATGCACGACGGAATTATCGAAAGCGACAGGGCTTTAAGCTTGCCGCTTATTTTCCCGCTTATTGCCCAGAAAATCAGATAGGCAAGGCATAACGTACCGTTTACGGCTAAATAAACCGTAAGCGCGCAATAGAACCAAAAGTTAAAATACAAATACGGAATATTAAAAATCATTAAAATGAAACAACCGTATCTGCCGATTTGCTCCAACGCGGCGACCGCCTTATTGTTATAAGTATTCGCGGCGTCGTTTTTGCATTTCACGGCGTAAATAATATTCGGTATCATAACGATAGCCATAATAGCCAGCCCGTAATAATTAAACCAATCCATAAAATAATTATATCATTCTCACGGCTTATTTGCAAAATAAAAACCGCGCCCCGCACGGTTTTTGTTTCGGTGGAGAGTATGAACGTAAAACGAATGCGAAATTATATACTTTATAAATCGGTATCGATATGACTAAGTTCGCTTAATATCATTTTCGGTAAATTATTTGAATTCGATACTTTTCTGATAAACATATACGGCGAAGCCATTATATCCTCGAAATCGCTTTCGACAAACAAGTACGGTTTACCTCTGACCCAATCTATATATCTCATATTTGCAATATACATTTTGGAATCAGAATCGTCGTTCTTTTCCGAATTATTTAAATAATAGATATTATTTTTAAATTCGGAATTAAACGCATAAGTGTGTTTATATAATTCGTCAGCGCAAAAAGAATGTGAAAATGTTTTAAGAATTTGCTTTTTGTTCGATATTAAATAGTTTGCAAAGTCGGAAGTTATGCTTGCCCAATTCGAGCCGCCGCAAATTATCAAATTATTTTTCCTTAATCTGTTTATATGCAGACATTTCTGTATTCCGATATATATTTTGTTGAGTATAATCTTTAATCGGTTTCTTCCACGGTTAAGATAATAGTATTTTACTCTTTCTTGTGCTTTATTTTGCCAGTCTTTTCCGCAAAAACACAAAAATTCTTTCCCGTTATTAGCGTCAAAAAATTTATGTAAATCCAAAGGGCTTTTATAACATAAATCTTGACCTGATAACAAATGTAAATACTGATATTTGCCGTGACTTATAGCTAACTCGAATAAAAGCAATTCGGCTTTAATCTGACTTACACCGCCCCATACGACAGAAAGTCTTTGTTCTGAAAATATAACGGTAGAATATTTCGCCGCCGCTTTTATCTCGTTATAATTATAATTTTTACATTTTTTATCTACGTGAATAAAAATATCGTTGTATTCAAAATCAATCGATTTAATCAGATTTATTAAATCATCTTCGCTACTGTGACATATGATAAGAAAAGCGTGCATTAACATAGTTTTTACTTCTCCATATATAGCTTTGAGCAGAATCGGATAGAAAACCGTTAAAATTATACTAGATATTTTGTCTAGTGTCAAGATATTTTGTCTAGTTGTAGTTAATAATGAGATTGTGGATAAAAAATTTTGTAAAAACTTGAAAAGTGTTCGGAAAGAATGTGGATTGACACAAAAACAGATTGCAATATCACTGGGAGTGGTAGAAAGCTGTTATGCAAATTGGGAGCAAGGAAGAACCGAACCAAATATAGAAATGCTGAGAAAGCTTTGCGCAATATTTGACGTTAGCGTTGAAGAATTGATAAACGGAAATATATAAAACTAAAAGCGAACCGTATTGGTTCTTCGCACAAACTGTACCAAACAAAAAACCGTGCATTAAGCACGGTTTTTTGTTTGGTAGAGGTAGTTGGGCTCGAACCAATGACCTTTTGCATGTCAAGCAAACGCTCTAACCATCTGAGCTATACCTCCAAGCTATTCAATTCTGTCTTTTAAATCTCCGCAACGGTAAGGGCAACCGTTGCTACGGTCACCGTTCGCGCGGTGGGGGTATGCGCTCACTCATCTCGCGTTGCAAAACAGTACACCGTACTGTTTTGAGAAAGAGCAACGCTCGTCGCTCTAACCATCTGAGCTATACCTCCAAGCTATTCAATTCTGTCTTTTAAATCTCCGCAACGATTTCTTTGAACATATTAATTATATCTTAATTTTTCTATTTCGTCAACACATTTAAAGCCGATTTGCCGACGATATGAAAGTATCGTCGGCAAATCCGCGTTTTTAAAGTTTATCGAAAATTACGAATTTTTCTTTCTTGGAAACCTTTCTTATCATAAAGCCGTATTCTTCGGCTTCCTTTTTGCTGGTAAAAAGGGTCTGGTTGACGGGAATACCCGTAATCTTTTCGATTTCGTCGAAGCTAAGCTCCAAAGGGAAGGAGTCGATGCTTTTAACGCACTTCCATAAAGTCTGATATTTGCTCATATTTTCATCCTCACAGGTTTATATAATCATTATACGCCTTTTATCGGTGAAAAGCAAGCGCGCGCAGCGCCTTAACAAGGTAAATCTTGTTAGGATATGCAAGTATGCTGCGGCTTGACAGCATAAAGCGGTTTATGATAAAATAAATAAAAAACAGCATTGAAAACGATGACGGTAAAGAATTTGAACAAAACCGAAAAAATCAGATATATATACGCCGCTTTTCTGGGCGTTTTCGTCGTAGCTATGGGCATTGCTCTCATCTGTGAAGCGGCTGATATTTACTACTCGGGGCAGGACGCGGGCGTTATTTTCACGCGCGAAATAGTTTCCGAAAGGCTGACGGCTCTAGCAATCCCCTTTATAATCCTTATAGGCTTTATTATAGTGGGCGCGATATTCCCGCTGATGGAAGTTCGCGCGAAATTCCGCCCCGAGAACGCGGAGCGCTTGCTTTCCAGGCGTATCCCGAGCGGGGGTAGCGGCGAAGAATACGAAAAGGCGGCGAAAAATTACAAGACGCTATGTTTAAGAAGATTAATTCTGTGGCTTTGCACGGGCGCGGTACTGCTCGGTTGTACGATAGCGGTACTCGTTTATATGCTCAACGCGGCGAACTTTCCCGCAGAGAATATAACGCAGGAAATCTTTAAAATGGTCCAAAACGTTCTGCCCTGGATTGCGGTTGCGTTTGCGGCGCTCGTAACCGCGGCGATACTCGGCGGCATAAACGTTAAAAAGCGCGTGAACGAGATAAAATTATTGATAAAGCACGGTAACGGTGAACCCGCCGTACCCGAAAATAACGCTGTCGTCGCTAAGGCAAAGCGCATACTTTCCGACGACAAAACGCTGTGGATAGTGCGAGGAATAGTATTCGTCGTTGCGGTGACCTTTATAATCGTCGGAATTTTCAACGGCGGCGCGCACGACGTTCTCGTCAAAGCGATAAATATCTGCACGGAATGCATAGGACTGGGGTAGGAGGCGAGATATGATTGTAGCAATTATAGTAATCGCCTGCGTAGTCGCCATCGCGGTAATGACCTTCTTTATTAACCGCGCCGTGCAGAACCGACGACGAGATAAACGAATAGAAGCCGAAACGGGCGTAAAGCCCGAGCGGCGCTCGTTCAAGGAATGGCTGATAGCCCATAAACCGAGCAAGCGCAGGCTGATACAGGTTTACGCCGCGCTGTTATATAACGCGAATTTAAAGGGCTTTATTTCGGGCGAAATATATACGAGCGAAACCACCAAGTACCTCTGCGTACCCGGTCTTAACTGTTATTCCTGCCCCGGCGCGATAGGCGCGTGCCCTTTGGGCGCGTTCCAGAACGCGCTTGCGGAAAGCAGCGTGCGCGCCCCGTACTACGTTTTCGGCATACTCGCTCTGTTCGGATTAACGCTCGCCCGCACGGTCTGCGGCTTCCTTTGCCCCGTGGGTTTGGTACAGGAGCTGTTGTATAAAATCCGCACCCCGAAGCTGAAAAAGAGCAGGGTAACCCGCGTTCTGTCGTATTTCAAGTACGTCCTGCTCGTCGGACTTGCGATAATCGTACCTTTAATGTACGCCTTCCGCGACGTGCCTTTACCCGGGTTCTGCAAATATATTTGCCCCGCGGGTACGCTCGGCGGCGCGATAGGGCTTTTAATCAATCCCAACAACGCAGATATGTTCGGTATGCTCGGCGGTCAGTTTGCCTGGAAGTTCTCGCTTCTGATTGCGTTTATCGTCGCGTCCGTATTCATTTTCCGCTTTTTCTGCCGTTTCTTCTGTCCGCTCGGCGCTATTTACGGCTTCTTCAATAAAATAGCGCTGATAGGCGTTAAGGTTGAAAAGAACGACTGTACGGACTGCGGCAAATGCGTTTCCGTCTGCAAAATGGACGTAATGAAGGTCGGCGACCACGAATGCATAAACTGCGGCGAGTGCATAGCGGTGTGCCCTACGCAAGCGATTAGGTGGAAAGGCTCGCAAATCTTTTTACACAAATCGGCAATCGATACCACGCCCGAGCTGAAACCGATAGATTGTTTAAACGCTTCCGTTTCAGTCAATTCAGCGGAAATTGCCGTGGCTGACGAACCCGAAGCCGAACCCGCCGCCGTAAAACCGATAAAAACGCGCAGAAAGAGGGGTAGGAAGTTCTGGCTGCAACTGTCTGCCTGGATAGCGGCAATCGCGGTGCTCGTCGGCGCGTTGGTGTATTACAACTTTATCGACGTACCAAAAACCGAAACCCCGCCCGTGGTGGACGACGGTGGCGACTCGGGAACGGAAAAACCGGGCGACGGTTCGGAGGGACAAAAACCGTCGGTTTCAGTAGTTACGGGTAATAAAGTAGGAGATACCGCCCCCGATTTCACCGTTCAACTTTACGGCTCGGACGAAAGCTTCACACTCTACGAAAACCGCGGTAAGCTTACCGTAATCAATTTCTGGGCGACCTGGTGTACGCCGTGCGTAGCCGAAATACCTTACTTCAACGAATTAGCCGCCGAATATCCCGATATCAGCGTCATAGCGATACACGGCTTGATTACTCAAGACGACGTTAATAAATTTATCGAAAACAAATGGCCGGGACACGCGCTGACCTTTGCGCAGGATAATATGGAAGGCGCTACCTGCCTTACTTACAAGCTTCTCGGCGGCAAGAGCTTATGGCCGATGACGTTAATAGTGGACGGAGAGGGGAAGGTGCTTTATAACAGTACGAAGTCTTTCCACAGCTACGACGAGCTTAAAACGCTCGTAAACGGCTTTTTAACGGCAGAATAAACACGGTCTGATAAAATAATAACGGCGGCAACCGAAATCGGTTGCCGCCGTATTTTTGTGTCGAATTGTTTTAAGCCTCGGCTTTGGTGAATACCCATACGGTTTCATCGTCTTCGCCAACGAGCGTTATTTCACCCGTTTCGGAGTTTAATGTAACGGTGTAAACAAAGTCTATCGTAATCATCTCGTAAGTTTCGAGGTCTTGCGTTTCGATTTGCGTCGTGAACTTATAGTTACCGTCGCTTACTTTTTCCCAGTTGCCCCAGAATTCTTCGCTATAATCCTGTAAAAACGCTACGTAGGTATATACCGTGAACGACGTTTCGGTTACTTCGAGCTTGTAACTATCGGCGGTTATCTCGCCGGTGCCGGGGAAGAAGTCTCCGATGTTTGTGGTTTCGCCTTCTATAACGCTGCTGACAAAATTGTAATCGCCTATAACGGCGTCAGCAGTTTCTTCCTCGTTAATAGCAGTAAATTTCCATTCGGTTTCATTGCTGCCGACGAAATGAATAGCTCCCGTTTCGGAGTTGAAGGTAACGGTGTAAATAAGGTCCACCGTAATCATCTCGTAAGTTTCGAGGTCCTGCGTTTCGATTTGCGTCGTGAACTTATAATTACCTTCGCTCACTTTTTCCCAGTTACCGATAAACAGTTCGTCATACGACTGGAAATACGGAGCATACTCGTAAATCGTGAACGAGGTTTTGGTTACCACAAGCTTGTAGGATTCAGCGGTAACTTCGTCGCCGAATATATTGTCGCCGACGTTCGTTTCCTCGCCTTCCTCGATGCGCTGTACGAAACCGTATTCGCCCACGACGGGGTCAACTTCTTCGTCGCCGCCCTCGTTTTCTTTTTCGCCGTAATAGTAGCAGGGGAATAACCATTCGCATCCGTATGCGGCGTCCGCCGAAACCTTCCACATAAACGATTCCTCGTTAGCGGTATAGAACGCTTCAAGGAAATCTCTCAGCTCCTTCGTAAGGGGATAGCAGCCGTCCTCGTTTACGAAGTCCGCTTTCGCGTAGTAATTTTCCGTTTCGATATCCTCGGGAATAACTCTATTGCTTCTGTCATCGTATTCGTATTCGGAAAATCCGCGAAGGAAAACGGAGTAGTCAACTATCGTCATTATATCCGCGTTGGGTTCGCTCGTTTCGAAAGCGTATGTCGCTAAACGCGCGTCAACGAGTTCCAGATACGCCAAAATGCCGTCTTTGAAATCGTCGTCGATATCGAATCTTTCTTTATCGAGCGCCTTGGTTATTTTAACGACGACTACGGGACCGTCCTCGGCGTTTAAGTGGTAGTATCCGTCGGTTTCGTTATATACGAGTACCGCCGTGCCGTCCATAGCTACGCCGTAAAGAGCCTTGTCTTCGGGTTTTTCAAACTTAGTAAGAGTTTCGGTGACTTGAGCGTAGGTGTAGGTATCCTTGCTTTCCTCAACCTTTTCGATTTTTACGTTAAACGCCGCAGGTATAGGATTAGCCGTTACGGTGAAATAAATCGTACGAATAGCCGTCTTATGAACTACTGCCTTAACGCTGGCGTTTTTCATAAAACCGTCGGGCGTTTCGTCGATAAATTCATCGGTGGGAGCGTAAGGAGCTATGCCTGCTACCGCAAGGGTTTCACCCTGAACGGTCAGCGTGTAATAGCCCGATTCGGTAGGAGTGAAAGCGATTATCGCCTGCGTGCCTTCCTCGCGAATTTTAACTTCCACGTTTGCGCCCTTGCCTTCCTGTTCGATATACGAGGCGAAGGGGGTGGTAACTACTATTTCGGCCGTCGCGGCTTCTTCGCCGTTGTTTTTAGCGGTAATTAAATGCTTTTTACCGACGGTAAACGTATTCTCGCAAAGAAGCATTCCGCTTGCCGTGTTCGCCGTATAGGTTGACGAGAAGGAGCTTGACGAGCTTTTCAAGGGCGACGAAGCAGAGGTGCAGGACGATGAGTACGACCTGACTGCCGCTCTGGAGAAGGCGAGCTTCGTGCAGCGTGGCGATGTCTGGGTGGTCGGTAGGCACAGGCTGGTTTGCGGAGATGCGACCAAGGCTGAAGATGTCGCTCTGCTTATGGACGGCAAAAAGGCAAACCTGGTCATAACCGATCCGCCGTACAATGTGAACTACGAAGGCACGGCGGGCAAAATCCAAAACGATAACATGAAGGGCGAACAGTTCTATGAGTTCCTGCTCGCTGCTTTTCAAAACCTTTCGGAGAGCATGGCAAGCGATGCCTCAATCTATGTGTTCCACGCGGACATTCAGGGGTTGAACTTCTACCGAGCTTTCGACGCGGCAGGCTTCCATCTTTCGGGCTGCTGCATCTGGAAAAAGCAGTCGCTCGTTCTCGGGTCTTCGCCTTATCAGTCGCAGCACGAGCCTATAATGTTCGGCTGGAAAAAGAAGGGCAAGCACAAATGGTACACAGGCAGGAAGGAGACGACCATCTGGGAGTACGACAAGCCGAAGCGCAACGAGAATCACCCGACGAGCAAGCCGCTTGATTTGCTTGCTTACCCTGTGCAGAACTCCAGCCAGGAGAACGCCATAGTGGTGGACACCTTTGGCGGCTCGGGAAGCACCTTGATGGCTTGCGAACTAACCAACCGAATCTGTTATACGATGGAGCTCGACGAAAAGTACGCCTCGGTAATCCTCCGCAGGTATGTGGAGAACACCAAGAACGCGGACACGGTCTACTGTATAAGGAACGGCGAGCGGCTGGCTTACAGAGACCTGGTCATCGAGCTTGAGACGAAGGAGGAAGCCACGCAGCGGCACTCGGAAAGCGAGTAAAAAAGAGGTATTTTTTGCCCGAAAAAAAGACGAAAAAAATATAAAAAAATAATCAAAATTGTGCCTCAAATCAGTTGATAATTCTTTTCGCTGAGTACGGTCACGCTGTAAGGAACGGTTACGCCTTCGCGCAGTTCGAAAGTCAGCGCGGGGTTGCTTCCGCTTACGGTTTTAGCGCCGTCGTAAACGTTTCCTTCGGGCAAGTCGGCAAGCGTTACGGAATAATCGCCGTATTCCAGCTCGCACGAAGCTTTTCCGCTCGCGTTCGTCGTCGCCGTGCCGGCTACCGAATTATCCTTGGACCAGCTAACGAAAATGCCCGAAGCCGCAGCGCCGTTCTTATCCGTTACGGTAACCGTATAATTCACGCTTGCAAGGCTAAGCGTCATTTCGAGGTTGCGCATAACCGAAGTGACCGAAACGGGGGTATAGGTATATGCTTCGCCGAAGTTGCCGAGCATTACTCTGTAAGTTCCCGCAACGAGCGAAGCCGTAGCCCTGCCCTCGCCGTCGGTTATAGCCAAGCCCATCAGGGTGTTGCCCGACGTCCATAAAACTACTACGTCCGATAACGGTCTTTCGTCGGGGGAAAGCACCGTCACGCCGTAAGGGACGGTAACGCCGCCGCGCAGCTCTATATTCAACGCGGGATTGCTTCCGCTTGCCGTCGCGCCGCCGAAAACGTTGCCTTCGGGTAAATCTGAAAGCATTACGGAATAAGTGCCGTAATTAAGCTCGCACGAAGCGTTTCCGCTCGCGTCCGTCGTCGCCGTGCCGACTATCGTGTCGGCGTTCGTCCAGCTTACGGTAACTCCCGAAGCCGCCGCGCCGTCCTTGTCGGTTACGGTGACGGAATAATTTACGCGTACGGCGCTGAGCTTAATTTCCGCGTCGCGCATATCTGCGGTGACCGACGCGGGAGTATAGGAATATCCCAAGCCGAAATTTTCAAGCGTGACGGAGTAAGTACCCGCGGCGAGCGAAGCCGTAGCTTTGCCCTCCGAATTCGTCTTTGCCGTTCCCGCCACGGTATCGCCGTTTTTCCATAAAACGTCCACTTCCGATAGCGGGCTATCGTCGGGGGAAAGTACGGTTACGCTGTAATCGACCGTTTCATCCGTTCCGGCGCACGCCGCGGCGACCGCCGCCAGACCCAGCGCTGTCGCAATCGCAAGTATGAGAACTAATATTCTTCGTTTCATATTTACCTCGAAAAGCTTAATAGATTATAAGGTTACAGTATCTTTATTTATTGCAGATATTATCACATTTTTTCGTCTTGTGTCAAGCGTTATATATATAATAATGTATAAATAGCAAAAAAATTTGCATATATATTCAATTATTCATAATTTTTTGTATATTTATTTTTTCACCTTTTAGATAGAATAAAAAACGGCAAGGCTTTCGCCTTGCCGTTTTGCTCGTCGTTTTTTATTCGGTTATATCTGCGTTTTCCGTATCCGCTTCTGCGGCGGCAACTTCTTCAAGCTCGGTCAGCTCAATCTGCGTATCTTCGGTCTTTGCGCTCTTTTTTTCTGCGGAACGCTCCGCTATGTAATTAATCACGGGGAAAAGCACCTTCGTAAACAGCTCGACCGCAAGCAAGTAGAGGTGTATCGTGGCGTGGTGTTCACCGGGTTCTATCAGCATCGTCAGCGACAGCGCGATTACCGTAAGCGATTCGAGCAGGTTGATTATCGCAACGGTTTTGCAGACGATTAATTTGTTGCCTTTAAGTTCTTCTGTCGCCTCCACAAGCTCCCTGGCTTCCCTCAGAATAGACCATATTGCCCAGCTTACGCATACTACCGCATAGGTTACTTCGATATCTTCCGTCTCGATAAAGACGATAAGCGTAAGTCCTATTACGATTTCGGTCAAATTCCAGTAAAGGGAGTGGATAGAGTAATGTTTTTCATTTTTGAACGCGGTATGTATAATTTCTTCCACGCCGTAAAAAATCATCAAACCGCCGATAAAGTACCGCAGCACTTCGATTTCCGCAAGGTTAGCTACGAACGCAATAACCAGCGCGGTCATAACCCAGTAAACCGCGGTTCTTACAATGCCGTAAATTTTCATAAGAAATACCTTAGAATTTATACTTTCAATTTATTATAACATATAAAATCGTCTTTTTCAAACTTTAAATAATGGAAAAACAGAAATTGACAACCGCGCCGTAAAAAAAGCAAGGCAAAACCGCCTTGCTTTTCGTTCGGGTAAAATATTTAATTCTGCGGATGGTATTTGCCGTCTTTGTCCAATTCGTTGCGGCTTTTGTCGATTTGCTCCGGTTGCAATCTGTCCAGAATATATTGCGCAGCGGGCAACGCGTTATAAACCGAAGCGCAAAAGTATTCTTTACCTACTTTAAAATCAATCGTTCCGCACGCGTTTTCTTTCACGAAGAAACCGCCGGAGGATTTATCCTGACAAGTTCCGTAGCTGAAAAAACAGAAATCTTTGATTTCTGCGTAGTTCACCGAATGGACCTTGCCCTTGAATTTTCCGCTGTTTATTTTTATTTGCAATCCGTCGTCGTATAAGATTAAGTGCTTTTTCCCGTTAGAAATCAAACCCGAAATCCCGCCTTTCAGCAATATGATTGCCGCCATCGCCAAAAGCGCCATTGCCGCGGAAACGAAAATGATTAACCCAAGGTTTTGTTTTTTCAGTTCTTCGAACGTCAAAGCGTAGGCACAAGGAATAACCGGACTCCAAAACAGTCCGGCAAAGAACATAATCCATCTGTGTTGAACGTATTCTTTAAATTCCATACAAGTTTAAACCTTTCGTGGCGGAGGAGTAGCAACCTGAACGAATTATTATAAAGTTTCGTATTCTTTCAAATCGGCTTTGATACTTTTAGCAAATCGCTTTTTATTATCCGTGTATATTTTAGTCAGATATTCTTTAATTTTTGGTCTGAGTACGGCATATTGTTCTTGCGGGCAATCACCATAAAAAACTATGTAAGACCCGTCCGCCATAATCATTTCCAGCTCGCCGATGCCTATTTTGGTTTCCCAACCGTAAATATCTTCCAAAGCTTCGTCAACTTCGCCTTGAATAGGAATTTCGCTTGGCTTAGTTACAAAATATAATGCTATCGTGTCACCTAAATCTTCTATAATGGCACGCCAACAATTTGTTTCATCGATTATCGTTTTATCGTTAACGTTTTCGATTTGTTTAAAAGTTGTTGCTTTGCAAAAACGACAAGCGGTTTCGTCGTCTTTAACGATGTAACCGCAATTAGTGCACCTTTTCATTCAACGTTACTCCTTTTTATTAACTATATCACGAAAAAATGCATTTTGCAAGATATATTCGATACGGTGCAGAAGAAAATACAGACTAATAAATACGGAAAG
>CAZRCE010000029.1:0-15491 GCA_964598465.1 uncultured Clostridia bacterium
TCAATCTCGACTTTGCGGACGTTAAAACGATATTGAAGGATAAGGGCATAGCTCATCTGGGCGTAGGCGTAGCCAAAGGCGAGAACAGAATACTCGAAGCCGTAAGGGTGGCGGTAAACTGCCCGCTTCTCGAAACGACTATCGAGGGTGCGCGCGCGGTTATCCTTAACGTCGTCGGCGGCAACGACCTTACTTTCGACGAAGTGGCGGACGCAGCCGAGCTCGTTCGCGGCGTAGTTGACGCAGGCGCGAATATAATTTTCGGCGCGAGAATAGACCCCAACGTTCAGGACGAAGTGGAAATTACCGTAATTGCTACTGGTTTCCCCGGCTTCGACAACAAGAAAGAAGAGGACCAGAAAAAGAGCGGTCAGCTCTACACTCAGCAGAGCTATTCGGGAAGAATGCCCATCAACGACCCTTATTATACGAGGGAGCGCCAGAGTAATCCCGTTCAGTACGCTCAGCCCTATTCGCAGCCGCCCGTTCAGCCTTCGTATCCTCCCCAGCAGCAGGTTCAGCCCGTTCAGCAATACGCCGAACCCGAGGAGCAGATAGAGCGTCCGAGCGACAAGAACGTTCCCAAGTTTGCAAGGCTTCTTAAAAATTTCGGCAGAAGAAACGACGGACAGTAATTAAATTGTAAAATCGACGGAAGGTAATTCCGTAAAGTAAAAAGAAAAAGGCGACTTTGAAAAGTCGCCTTTTTCTTTACAAATACAGTATTAAATTAACGGAAAACCTATGAGACTTATTTATTGAGTTCATCTTTGTAAGCCGTAAGGATTGCGTTTTTAATAGTTTCTCGGGTCTCTGTGTCTAGCGGATGAGCAATATCCTTATATTCGCCGTCATTAGTTTTTCTACTGGGCATTGCAATAAACGCGCCGTCCGCGCCGTCGATAACTTTAATGTCGTGCACTACGAATTTTTCGTCGAAGGTTATCGAAGCAATAGCTTTAAGTTTACTGTCCTCCCTGTTAACTAATCTGATTCGTACATCTGTGATTTTCATAAGCCACCTACCAGATTATACTTTCATTGTTTATATTGTACATTAAAATGAAAATAATTTCAATAGTTTGTTAATTATTTTTATTATTATTTCAAAAAATTATTCTTTTTTCGTGCTATTTCTACAAAAAAACTAATAGTATGGAATATGCAGGTAAATAATATTGTCAATTACGACGGATTTTATTTTTTGGGCATAGGCGGGGTAAGCATGAGCGCGCTCGCTAAATGGTTGCTTTCAATGGGCAAGAAAGTCGCGGGAAGCGACGCTTCGGTCAACGAATATACCGAAGAATTGCAAAAGGCTGGCGTGCAAATCCGTTTGGGTTGCGCGGGCGAGGATATGGACGAATATCAAGCCGTAGTATATACCGATGCCATAAACGAATGCGACGAGGGTTTCCGCCGCGCAAAAAAGCTCGGCAAAACGCTTATTCCACGCGGTAATCTTCTCGCGGAAGCGTGTAAAAATTTCAACAAAGTTATCGCTGTTTCGGGTTGTCACGGAAAGACGACCTGCACCTGTATGCTTTCGCACGTTCTCGACGCCGCAAAAAGAAAATTCGCCTGCCATATCGGCGGCGAAGATTTGTCGTTTTCCAATTTTTATTCGAGCGGCAACGACTATTTCGTTACGGAAGCGTGCGAGTATAAAAAGAATTTCTTAAAATTAAAGCCCGATATCGCCGTGGTTCTGAATTGCGCCGCCGACCATCTTGAATGTTACGGTTCGGAGGAGGAGCTAAAAAAGGCGTACGCCAAGTTTGCAAATTCCGCGGAAACTTCGGTTTGTCTGTACGGCGAATTGTCCGTGGCAAACAGCGTAACCTTCGGTTTTGACGACAGAGCGGACTATTACGCAAAAAAAATAAAGAGCGAGGGCGGCAAATATTCTTTTTGCGTGTACGAGGGGGCGGACCTTCTCGGTACGGTAAAGCTAGGCGTTTACGGCAAGCACAACGTTTTAAACGCGCTTGCCGCCGTTGCGGCGGCAAGAAGGATAGGCTTGCCTTTCGAAAGCATCGTTAAAGGACTTGCGGAATTCGACGGCGTTAAAAGGCGATTCGAGAATATCGGGACTTACAACGGCGCGGCGGTTATCGCCGATTACGCGCATCACCCCGACGAGATACGAGCGGCAATCAGAACGGCTAAATCCGTGACGGACGGCGAGATTTTCATCGTGTTTCAGCCGCACACTTACAGCCGAACGAAAAATCTTTTCGGTAAATTCGTGCGGGTGCTGTATTCTATGAAACGGTTGCTCGTCTATAAAACTTACGCCGCGCGTGAGTATTACGACGACGCGGGCAGTGCGCTTACGCTGTCGCAGTCGCTGAAAAAATCCCGCTACGCCGAAAGCGTGCGGGACATTGAGCTGTTTCTTGCGGGAGCAAAGAGGGACGACCTCGTTCTGTTTTTAGGTGCTGGCGATATCTATTATATCGCAAAGTCGGTCGTTTCGGGTTAAAATCCGATTTCCGTGCCAGACTTTTCGCAGGAGTATGCGAACTCTATAAACTGTGCGGCCCTTCTCGGTGAGCGGCCGCCTTTTATTACCGCCCAGCGCTCGGCGAGGGCGCACAGCGTTTCCGCGTCGGTCTTAAGCTTCGTGTCCGCGGCAAGCTGGCGCACGATAGAAAGATATCCGGCCTTATCCGTAGCGGAAAAATACACCGTAAGGGCGAAGCGGTCGGCAAGAGAAAGCTGCTCGCCCGAAACGTCGGTGGGGTGAACGGAATTTTCGCGTTCGGAAAAGCTCTCGCGTACGATATGTCTGCGGTTAGAGGTCGCGGCAATCATAATATTGCCCGTCCCCGCCGAAAGCGAGCCTTCGAGCGCGCCCTTGAACGCCGAAAGTCTTTCGTCGTTTTCCGAAAGGGACAAGTCGTCGATAAATATAACGAATTTCAGCGGATTGCCGTCCAAAATATTTTTAAGCGTAGGTAATTCGGTTAAATCGCTTTCCTTCAACTCAATCATTCGAAGTCCGCGTTCCGCGTAAGCGTTGAGTACCGCCTGAACGGTGGAGGACTTGCCCGTTCCCTTGTCGCCGTATAAAAGCATATCGGAACAAGGTAAGCCGTTTAAAAAGAATTTAACGTTGTTGCAGATTGCGGTTTTTTCTTCGGCGTAGTCTTTAAGGTCGTTCAGAGATATTTCTGAAACGCGCTTAATCGGCGTAAGTTTTCCCTGCGAATAGGTAAAAGCCTTGTATTTTGCAAAAATTCCGTAACCGTTTTTGCGGTAGAAGTCCGCAAGCGCCGCCGTAGTCTTTTCGGGGTCGGGGCTGAACGGAGCGGGGTAAGAGCCTTTGCGGAAATAATTGCCCGCGGTGAGCGGGTTCAGCTCGTTCCATATTGCCGCAATATCGTCCGAATAGGCTTTGAACAGATAATCATAGGGTTTGTCGCCTTTGGCGCAGGCTCGCGCGAACGCGTTGTCGTCGTACAGAATAGCGTCGCATAAATAATCCGTAAAATTCTTTTCCGCGCAGTTTTCGTAAACTGCGTAAAGAAATTCGTCGTAGCTGCCGCCGCCGTTAAGGCGGGCAAAGGCGCGGAAAACGGGATTTGTTTCAAGCCCGCGCAATATTTTTAATTTTCCAGTAAGACTATTCATAATTTATTCATCTCTTTTGCTTAATCGCCAATAATTATAAAATAAAATCTGCATAATTGCAAATTTTTTATGCGTTTTTTCAATAAATTTTGCAATGCGCTTGACTTAAAAAAGCATTGATTATATAATAATTTCAAATTGAAAAATCGGAGGACGGTTAAATGGCAAAAATTTTTTATCAGTCTGATTGTGATATCAACGCTCTTAAAAATAAAACTGTCGCCGTAATAGGTTACGGCAGTCAGGGACACGCTCACGCGTTAAACTTACGCGAAAGCGGAGTAAAGGTAATTA
The DNA here is from genome assembly GCA_964598465.1 of uncultured Clostridia bacterium. GTDB lineage: Bacteria > Bacillota > Clostridia > Christensenellales > Borkfalkiaceae > Coproplasma. Next base: position 3,931 of record CAZRCE010000029.1, read on the forward strand.
TAGGTCTGCATAAGGGCGGCAAGTCCTGGCCCAAGGCGGAAGCAGCGGGGTTCGAGGTTTACACCGTAGCGGAAGCCGCGAAGCGCGCGGATATCGTTATGATGCTCATTAACGACGAAAGGCAGGCGAAAGTTTACAAGGAAAGCGTGGAAGCCAACCTCAAAGAGGGGGCGGCGCTCGCGTTTGCACACGGCTTCAATATCCATTTCAAACAGATAATTCCTCCCGCGAACGTGGACGTCTTTATGATTGCGCCCAAAGGTCCCGGGCATACTGTGCGTTCTGAATATCAGGACGGCAAGGGCGTTCCCTGCCTCGTAGCGATAGAACAGGATTATACGGGCAAGGCGCTCGACGTCGCGCTCGGTTATGCCGCGGGTATAGGCGGCGCGAGGGCGGGCGTTCTCGAAACGACGTTCAAGTGCGAAACCGAAACCGACCTTTTCGGTGAACAGGCGGTTCTCTGCGGCGGCGTTACCGCGCTTATGAAGGCGGGCTTCGAAACCTTGGTAGAGGCGGGCTACGACCCCAGAAACGCGTACTTCGAATGTATTCACGAAATGAAGCTTATAGTTGACCTCATTTACAAGGGCGGCTTCTCGATGATGCGCTATTCCGTATCCGATACGGCTGAATACGGCGATTACGAAACGGGTAAGAGGCTTATTACCGAGGAAACGAAGAAGGAAATGAAGAAAGTTCTCGAAGAAATTCAGGACGGCACTTTCGCTTCCAAATGGATTGCCGAAAACAACAACGGCAGGGCGCATTTCAACGCGAAAAGAAGCCTCGAAGCTTCCCATCAGCTCGAAGAAGTCGGCAAGGAAATCCGTAAAATGTATTCCTGGAACGACGAGGGCAGTATCCTCAAAGCCGAGGAAGGCAAAACGAAACTTTAATACGGTTACGCTAAAAGGCGGGTCGCAAACGACCCGCCTTTTATTATTGCCGCAAAAGATTGCATATCTTGCGTTTGTAAATATAAATATTTACAATATACGCCGTCAATTTGTTGTTTTTTTGCGGCGTTGATGATATAATAAAGAATAGCAAAAAATATGTTTCGGAGATAAACGGTGAAAAATAAAAACAATCCGAATAAACAGTCCTATATTCTGACGAAGGAAACGCTGGGTATGACGATACTTTTGTTCTGCGCCCTCGTTTTGCTTATGCTTTTGACGCACAATCTCGTGTTTGCGTCGGTCGGTTCGGCGATATGTACTTTCATGTACGGCACGTTCGGATACGGCTCTTTTATCGTAATCGCGCTCCTTGCGTATCTCGGCGAATGGCTCGTGTTCGAAAAGAAAGTCAAAATGAACCTTAAAACCGCCGCGGTCACGGCGGCAACGCTGTTCTTTGCGTTCCTTCTTTTCCATTCCGTTTCCACGCGCGATTTCTCGCTCGAAAGTTACGGCGGATATCTTTCCGACTGTTACCGCAACGCCGAGCTCGGCTTTTCCGGCTACACTTTCGGCGGCGTTATTTCCGCGATTATCGTTTATCCCGTAGCGAAGGGTACGACCTTTATCGGTGCGTACGTAATTTTCTCGATACTGCTTCTTCTGTGCGGCTACGCGACTTTTATCGCGGCGAGGAATTTCTATTTAAACAAAACGGTTTCGGAGTCCGTTTCCTCCAAAAAGCGCAATAAGGACAGGGAGGAAGAAAAATTGACCTCCGCGCCCAAGGACAAGGAAACGCTCGACGAGCTTTACACCGTGAACGAAGATTACGAAATAGTAAACACTTCCCGCCGCGCGGCTCAGCCCGCGCCCGTACAGGCGGAAGAAAAGCCCGCGGAGGACGACAGATTTTCCGCTAAAAACCTCGGCAGAAAGATACTTTTCGAAAACGGCGAGTTTGCCGCCGAGAGTTACAGGCGGAATATGATTTTCAATGAAAATTCGTATTTCAATCACCCCGTGGTAAGCGAAAGCGATTATTTAAGCAGCTTCGGCTCGTCGGCGGCTTCCGCGCCGCAGAATAACACTTATTCTTCGGAATTTTCAAATTCAATCGAGGAAAGGAACGAGCAGGCAACCGCGCCGTCCTATATCTACGGCGATAAACCCGTGGAAAGCCTCGAAGAATACGACACGGTTGAGGATTCCGTATATAACGTTACCGACAAGGAGGAGGATACCGAGGACGAGCGCAATTATTCTTCCGCGATACGCGAACAGAGCGCGCCCGAATATCACGCACCCGAACCCGTTCAGTCGAATTTTACGCCCCGCGCGGCAAATCCCTATTCGCTTGACGACGAGGAAACCACGCCCGAAGAAGTACTTCCTTCCGACGACCCCGTACCCGACGACTTAGACGCCGTTCTCGGCAGGAGAGACGAGGAGATAGAGGAAGAACCCAAGGCAAAGGAAAGCAATCCCAATTCGATTTTCAATCTTTTCAGTTCGTCGAATACCCGCCTTAACGATAATAAGGTAAATCCCGACCAGTCGCGCGTATCCTCGCGCAGACAGTCCAATTCCGAGCTTTTCGACGACGACAGCTCCGACGGCTCCGACGATATATTGAACGTCCGCGGACTTCGCAGTGAAAGCGAAACCCGTCAGACTGGCTTTACCGAGAGCAGAAGGGAAGAACCCCGCGCCGAGCGCTCCGCGCCGGTACCGCCCGCCCGTGCAGCTCAGCCTACGCCGCCCGCCCGTGCCGCCGCGCCCCAGCCTCCCGCAGAGGAGAAAGCGCCCGAGCCCGAAAAGCCCAAGCACGTATGGAAAAAATACGTTCGCCCCACGCTCGACCTTCTCGACGATTATCCCGAGAGCAACAACGTCAATACTGCCGAAATCGAGGACAGTAAACAGATAATAGTTGAAACTCTCGCCAACTTCAAAATTGCGAGCCAGATAAGTAACGTCGTGGTAGGTCCTGCGATTACGCGTTACGACGTCGTAATAGAGGACAGAACGAATATCAAAAACGCGCTTAAATACCGCGACGCGGTTGCAATGGCGCTTATGAAAGAGAACGTAAACGCATACCTCAACTATTCCAAGGGTGCGATTTCGATAGAAGTACCCAACTCCTCGCGCACGGTCGTAGGCTTAAAGGGTATGCTCGCGAGCACTCAGTTTATAAACTGCAAACAGAATACGCTCACCTTTGCGCTCGGCAAGAACGTGGAAGGCAAGGTCGTTTGTCCCGATATAACGAAGATGCCTCACCTTCTCGTCGCGGGTACTACGGGTTCGGGTAAAAGTATCTGTTTAAGCTCGCTCATCGTCAGCCTTCTTTACAAATACGGCCCCGAAGAACTCCGCTTCATTCTCGTTGACCCCAAACAGGTTGAATTTATCCCTTACGATAAACTGCCTCACCTTATGATTAACGAGATAATCTACGACGTAGATAAGGCGATAAAAGCTCTTAACTGGGCTATCAAGGAAATGGAGAACCGTTATCAGCTCTTTAAGGAAATGACCGAAAAGGGAGTGGCGACGAAGAATTTAACCGAATACAACGCGCATCTTCCCGAGGGTGAAGAAAAGCTTCCCAAAATCGTCATTATTCTCGACGAGTTCGGCGATTTGATGTTGCAGGCTAAAAAGGATATAGAAAGCAGAATTATAAGGCTCGTACAGAAAGCCCGCGCCTGCGGAATACACCTTATCCTCGCAACACAGCGTCCTTCCGTGGACTGCATAACGGGTCTTATCAAGTCCAACCTTCCCACTAGAATAGGCTTTAAAGTAAACTCGTTCGACGACGCGCGTACGATTTTCGATATCGGCGGCGCGGAAAAGCTTCTCGGCAAAGGCGATTTGTATTTCCGTTCGGCGGAAAGTCCCGACCTTGCAAGAATACAGGGTTGCTTTATCGATACGCACGAGGTGCAGAAGGTAACCGATTTCGTCAAGCATAATAACGAAACTTATTTCGACCAGAGTATTTCCGACTTCATTAATACGGTTGAAGAACCCGAAACCGACGAGGTCGGCGGCGAGGGAATGGGCGACGCGGAAACCAAGATAGATGACACCTTTATCAAGGCGTTGCATTACTGCGTAACCAGCAATCAGGCTTCCGTTTCCATGATTCAGCGCCGTTTCCCCGTGGGCTATATAAAGGCGTGCAAGATAATCGACTGGATGGAAAATATGAACTACGTCACGCAGTCAGAAGGGTCTAAGCCGAGAAAAGTACTGCTTTCAAAAGAAGAATTTTTAAGGACTTACGGTGAGGTTGATGACTGATTTCACTTCGAAGAAGTTCGGCGTGATTTCACTCGGTTGCGATAAGAACAGGGTGGACAGCGAAAAACTTCTCGCCGAAATAAAGAGGCGCGGTTGCATCGTTACGGGCGATTTGTCGGAAGTAAACGTACTTATAGTAAACACTTGCGCTTTTTTAAACGAATCGCGTAAAGAAGCCGTGGAAACGGTTTTGGAGTGTGCGGCTTACAAGGACGGAAAGCTCGAAAAAATAGTCGTTACGGGCTGTCTGCCGCAAAAGTATATAGGTGAAACGTTCGGCGCTCTCACCGAAGCCGACGTCTTTCTCGGTACGGAAGATTACGGTAAATTTTTCGAAGCGCTCGAAAAGTCTTACGAGGGCGGCAGGGTTAATTTTGTCGGCAAGGGCGATAATCTGTATATTGCTGACAGAGTTTTAACGACGCCTTGTCACTACGCGTATCTGAAAATCGCCGACGGTTGCAATAACAAATGTACTTATTGCCTTATTCCAAAAATAAGAGGGGCTTACGTAAGCTACCCCATGGAGAAGCTTTTGGAAGAAGCGAAGGCTCTCGGCGAGGTTTCGGAGCTGATTTTAGTTGCGCAGGACGTCACGCGCTACGGAATTGATTTATACGGAAAAAATTTTTTAAGAAATTTTTTACAAAAGTTGACAACACTTGACAACATTAATAGTGTAAGATTACTGTACTGCTATCCCGATATGATTGACAACGGGTTAATCGAGGAAATAAGGGATAACGAAAAAATAATAAAATATCTCGATATACCCTTTCAGCACAGCGAGGACAGATTACTCAAAATGATGAACAGGCGCGGCACGAGGAGCGAATATCTCGCACTTTTGAAAAAGCTCCGCGAAAATATTCCCGATATTGCCGTGCGTTCGACTTTTATCAGCGGATTTCCGACGGAAACGGAGGAAGAACACGAGGCGCTGTGCGCGTTTTTGGAGGAAGCGAAGCTCGTAAACTGCGGTTTCTTCGCGTACTCGCGAGAGCCAGACACCCCCGCGTACAAAATAAAGGGACAGATAAATTACGGCGTAAAGAAAAGGCGGGTTAAAGAGTTATATTCCGTGCAGGAAAGGATTTCCGCGGAAATTCTGAATGGATTTACGGGCAAAAAGCTTAAAGTTCTTTGCGACGGCATCGATTACGAACGCGGTTGCTTCGTCGGCAGAGCGTATTTCAACGCCCCCGATATAGACGGTAAAGTTTATTTTAACGCACCGCAAGCGGAACAGGGTAAATATTACGAAGTACTGATTACGGGCGGCGACAGCTACGATTTGTTCGGCGCTACGGAGGATTATTCCAATGAATGAAAACGAAATAGATAAGGAAAGCAGAGCTTATAAGATTGCGGCGGGAAAGGGCGTAATGAATTTGCCCAACAAACTCACGATTTCGCGCGTAATAATGATTCCGCTGTTCGTTGCGCTGTTCTATATTCCGTTTGCGGGCAATTACTTCGCCGCGCTCGCGGTTTTCGCGATTGCCGCGCTTACGGATTTATTCGACGGAAAAATAGCGAGAAAATACAACCTCGTAACCAACCTCGGCAAATTTCTCGACCCGATTGCGGATAAGGCTCTCGTTTCCACGGCAATAATTATTATGCTTACCGTGCCGACCTTCTGGACGGCGGGGCTAGGACAGTGGGCGTGGATTGCGGCGGGCTGCTGCGTTGCGCTTATACTTTGCAGAGAGATAATAGTAAGCGGTTTCCGTATGGTCGCTTCCGACGCGGGTATAGTAATCGCCGCGGACAAGCTCGGTAAATACAAAACGACCGCGCAGGATATTGCAGTCGTGCTTTTGCTTGCGGCGGCGGGATTTGCGCAGTTCTTCGGTTACGACAATATCGCCGTTTCCGTCGTTCAGTATATCGGCGTAGGTTTCTTCGCACTGGCAACAATTCTTACGGCGGTTTCGGGTGTGAATTATATAGTTAAAAACATACAAGTTTTAAAGCAATGAATAAGGCAGATTTATCCGAACAGAAAGCGCGCAGGTCGTGTTTGCTTATGTTCGGCAGCAGAAAATATCTAAAATTCGCCGAGGCGGAAAAATTTGCGGAGGAGCTGGCTTCTTTGGGGCATTATCCCGAAAAAACCGAGTTCGTATCCTTCGATTTGTCCGACGAGATAGTCCGAGCAATCAAGAGCGCGAAGGAAAACTACGGCAACCTTTTTATTAATTGCCCTGCCCAAATGGAAAACACGCTTAAAGATTTCGTTTCGGGGCTTTACGGCGCCGAATTTAACGCGTTGAACTGTCTTTCGTGCGGGAAGTCCGACGTTTTTCTGTTCGTTTCGGACGGCGCGAACAGACTTAAGCTCGCCGACGTTAAGGGCGTACTCGATAAGAAGTATAACTTAAAATACGACAGAACCTATATAAAAACGATAGGCGCGCCCGTGCGCCTCATAAACGCCGCGCTTTCTGCGGCGGACGAGCTTTGTAACGGTAAACCCGTCTATTTCAACGTCAAAGAGGATTACGGCGACTGCAAAATAGAAATCGTTTATTCCTCCGACGCGCCTAAAATGCTTATCGACGACGCCGTGCGGGTTATTTTATCCAAGCTCAATCCTTACGTTTATTCGCTCGAAGATATTTCTATTGCGGAAAGACTGTATCAGCTTTTAAAGCTCCGCAGAATGAAACTCAGCGTCGCCGAATCTTTCACGGGCGGCGGGATATGCAAGCGGCTAGTTGAAGTCTCGGGCATATCCGAAGTCTTTTTCGAGGGACTGAATACTTATTCCAATAAATCAAAAATGCTCAGGCTCGGAGTAAGCGAAACTACGCTGAAACAACAGGGCGCGGTTTCAGACGAAACGGCGTATCAGATGGCGAACGGGCTGTTACAGACGGGAGATTGCGACATAAGCATCGCAACGACCGGTATAGCCGGACCTAAATCGGATAATTCCGCAAAGCCCGTCGGGCTCGCCTTTATCGCGGTCGGCACGAGAGAGAGCGTAAAAGTATATAAATACCATTTCAAGGGCGACAGAGAAACGATTACGAAAACGGCGATAAACGAAGCTCTTTTCGCGGCGTATAAATCGTTGAAATAATCCGCCGCATAATCAACCGTAAAAACTTTCAGGAGAAAATAATATGAACGAAGAAAAACTCAAAGCACTGAACTCCACCGTAGCGATGATTGAAAAGCAGTACGGCAAGGGCGCTATTATGAAGCTCGGCGATACGAACGTCAACTCGGAAATCGAAGTGATTTCCACGGGTTGTCTGTCTCTCGACCTCGCTCTCGGCGTGGGCGGCGTTCCCCGCGGCAGAATAATGGAAATATACGGACCCGAATCCTCGGGTAAAACTACCGTAGCCCTCCACATAATCGCGCAGACCCAGAAAGCGGGGGGAGTTGCGGCGTTTATCGACGCGGAGCACGCTCTCGACGCGGTTTACGCAAAGGCGCTCGGCGTTAATACCGACGAACTTTACGTATCTCAGCCCGACACTGGCGAACAGGCGCTCGATATCTGCGAATCGCTCGTCCGTTCCAGCGCGGTGGACGTAATCGTAGTTGACTCGGTCGCGGCGCTTACCCCCAAAGCCGAAATCGAAGGTGATATGGGCGATACACACGTGGGACTTTTGGCAAGATTAATGTCGCAGGCTCTCAGAAAGCTTACTGCTATTACCAACCGCTCCAAAACCTGCGTAGTTTTCATAAATCAGCTCCGTGAAAAGGTCGGCATAATGTTCGGCAACCCCGAAACGACTCCCGGCGGTAAAGCTCTTAAATATTTCGCTTCTATAAGGCTCGATATAAGAAAAGCCGACGCTCTGAAAAACGACGGCGAAATCATCGGCAACCGCGCGAAGTGCAAGGTGGTTAAAAATAAGGTCGCGCCTCCTTTCAAGGTTGCGGAATTCGATATTATCTACGGCGACGGTATCTCGCAGGAAGGCTGCCTTATCGATTTGGGGCTTGAATACGGCTTGCTTTCTAAGAGCGGCGCGTGGTTCAGCTATAACGACGAAAAACTCGCCAACGGCAGAGAAAAGATGCGCGAATTGCTTAAATCCAACGCCGCGCTCAAAGCCGAACTCGAAGCTAAAATAAGGGAAGCGCACAAAGCTTCTATCGTAAAAAAAGATAAAGACTGATGCAATACGGATTTGTTAAAGTGTGCGCCGCAACCGTGCCCGTAAAGGTTGCGGACGTAAAATTCAATACCGAAAATATAATTTCTGCGATTAAGAAAAGCGCAAAGCAGGGCAGTCAGCTTACGGTATTTCCCGAGCTGTGCGTCTGCGGCTATACCTGCGGCGACCTTTTAAATCAGCGCGCGCTGCTTAAAGAAGTAGAAATCGCTCTTTCGGAAATCAGAAATGCGACGGAAGGGGTAAAAGCGCTCGTATTCGTCGGCGCGCCGCTCGAGCGCTCGGGCAGGCTGTATAACTGTGCCGTAGCGTTTAGCGACGGCAAAATTCTCGGCGTCGTACCCAAAAGCAATATACCCAATTACGGCGAGTTTTACGAAAAAAGATATTTCTCGTCATTCGTCGGTACGGCGGAAATCACCGTTTGCGGTGAGAAGGTCGCGTTCGGAACGGACTTGATTTTCTCGTCGGAGGACAATAAAGACTTCACGGTTGCTGCGGAAATCTGCGAGGACCTCTGGTCGCCCGATTCTCCGTCCGTTCGCCACGCAACGGCGGGGGCGAATATAATAGTCAACCTTTCGTGCAGCGACGAAACGGTGGGCAAAGCCGAATACAGGCGCAATCTCGTTAAAATGCAGTCGGCAAAGCTCGTCTGCGGCTATATTTACTGCGACGCTGGCGACGGCGAGAGCACGACCGATACGGTCTTTGCGGGGCATAATTTAATTTCCGAAAACGGCGTCGTGCTGAACGAAAGCAAGCTGTTTGAAAACGGTTTGATTTACGGCGAAATCGACGCGGAGTTCCTTGCCAACGAGAGAAGAAGAACGGCTTCGGGCTATTTCGGAAACAGCGGCGCGGCGTACGGTAATTATACGGCTATTCCTTTTTCGTCCGACGAAAAAAAAGCGGAGCTTACGAGGACTTATCCTAGGCTTCCGTTCGTTCCCTCGGACGGGGAGCTTTCTAATCGCGCCGAACTTATTTTAAATATTCAGTCCAAGGGGCTTGAAAAAAGACTTTTGCACACGGGCGCAAAGACGGCGGTAATAGGCGTGTCGGGCGGGCTTGATTCCGCGCTCGCGCTTTTGGTTACGCGCAGAGCTTTCGCAAATCTCAACAAGCCTTTCAAGGATATAATCGCCGTCACGATGCCCGCTTTCGGGACTACCGACAGGACGAAGGATAACTCGTTAAAGCTCATACGCGCCTTGGGCACTACGGAAAAAATTATTCCAGTGGGCGAAACCGTTTCCAAACACTTTAAGGATATAGGTCACGACGAAAGCGTAAAAAATACGACCTACGAGAACGCGCAGGCGCGTATGCGCACGCTCGTTTTAATGGATATCGCGAACGACGAGGGCGGCTTGGTAATCGGCACGGGCGATTTAAGCGAGCTTGCGCTCGGCTGGGCGACCTACAACGGCGACCATATGTCTATGTACGGCGTGAACTGTTCCATTCCCAAAACTCTCGTTAAATATCTCGTCAAAGCGGAAGCGTGCGTTTTGGGCGGCGAAGTAAAGCCCGTGCTTGAAGACATTCTCGCGACCGAAATAAGTCCGGAGCTTCTTCCGCCCGAGAACGGTAAAATAGCTCAAAAGACGGAAGATATAGTCGGTCCTTACGAGCTTCACGATTTTTATCTTTACTACGCCGTGCGTTGCGGCTTCGAACCCGAAAAGGTCTTATTCCTTGCTAAAACCGCATTCGACGGCGTATATAGCGGGGACGAAATCAAAAAATGGCTTAAAGTTTTCTATCAAAGGTTCTTTTCGCAGCAGTACAAACGCTCTTGCGTGCCCGACGGGGTAAAGGTCGGCTCGGTGGCGCTATCGCCGCGCGGCGACTGGCGAATGCCGTCCGACGCGAGCGTAAAATTGTGGCTTGAAAAACTCGATTAATCAAATCAAAAAGCAGTGCGCTTGCCGCCTGCTTTTTTTTCATTTATTTTTACTAAATAATAATGTAGCTTATCTAATATATTGACTTTAAAGGCGATTAGGTGTAAAATATTTTGTAGGGATATAGACTTGCCTTATAGGCTTAGAATATATTTATTAAACAATATCAGGAGGCTTAAATGTTACACTCAATGTTAAGCAGCCTGTTTCTTGCAAGCGACGGTGCGGTAATCGGTCTCGGCGTAGGTTTGGGTATCGGTTGCCTCGTAATGCTCGCCGTCGGCTTTTTCGTCGGTAATTTTCTCCGTAAAAAATCTACCGATAAAAAATTGGGCGATGCGGAAGCGCGTTCTCAGAGAATGATAGAGGAAGCGACCGCTGAATGTAAGGCTCTCAAAAAAGAAGCAATACTCGAAGCTAAGGAACAGGAATTAAAGCTTAGAAACGAATTCGAAAGAGAATCGCGTGAAAAAAAGAACGAACTGAACAAGCAGGAGCAGAGGCTCATTCAGAAAGAGGAAAATCTCGACAAGAAAGAGGACGCGCTCCAAAAAAAGACGGACGAACTCGAAAAGCAGAAACGCGACCTTTCGAATAAAGAACAGGAAATCAAGAAAACTCAGGAAAAGATTAACCACCAGCACGAGCTGATGGTTCAGGAACTCGAAAAAGTAGCTCAGCTTACGAAAGACGAAGCGAAGCAGCTTTTAACTTCCGAAATTCTCGACGAAACGCGCCGCGACGTCGCGTTACAGGTCAGAAACATAGAGCAGACCGCAAAGGACGAAGCGCAGACCGAAGCGAAGAAGATTATCTCCCTTGCGATACAGCGTTGCGCGAGCGACCACGCGTCTGAAATAACCGTTTCCGTCGTTCCGCTCCCCAGCGACGATATGAAAGCGAGAATTATCGGCAGAGAGGGCAGAAATATCCGCGCTCTCGAAAACGCGACGGGTATCGAGCTGATTGTTGACGATACGCCCGAAGTGGTTATTTTGTCGGGTTTTGACCCCGTAAGAAGGGAAGTTGCCCGCTTAACGCTCGAAAAGCTCATTGCCGACGGCAGAATACACCCCGCAAGGATAGAGGAAACCGTCGAGAAAGTCAGAAAGGAACTCGACCAGGAAATCAAGGCTTCCGGCGAAAGCGCGATGTTCGAAGTCGGAATTTTCGGACTTCATCCCGAAATTATCAAGCTTATCGGCAGACTTAAATACAGAACGAGCTACGGACAGAACGTTTACAGGCATTCGATAGAAGTTGCTCAGCTCGCGGGACTTATGGCT
>CAZRCE010000030.1:0-15280 GCA_964598465.1 uncultured Clostridia bacterium
CTCGAATTTGCCGAAAAGGGCAGGACGAACATTTCCGCGCCGAGCGACGAGGTCATTATAAACAAGACGGGCATAGGCAAATATATCGCGCAGGAGCTGTCCTCCTACGGCTACGATTGCCGCTGCGACGTCGGCGTTTCCGATTTCAAGATAGACGTCGGCGTTCTCGACCCGAAAAACAAGCATAACTTCATTCTCGCCGTTCTTTGCGACGGCACGAAGAACTTCTCCGTCAAGGACAGGTCGGTTATGCAGGTTCAGACGCTTAAACGCAATAACTGGAACGTAATAAAGCTGTATTCGCTGAATTTCTTCAACAATCCCAAACGCGAGATTAAAAAGATAAAGGAATACCTCGATAAGCTTACTTCCACTTCGAACGCTACGGCGGGCAACTACAAGAGGACTTACCGCGCGGCAAAGGTGGACGAAAAATCGGTCGAGCCGTCTTATATTCTCGGCGGGGAGAACGACGCGGAGGTTGTAAAGGTAATAAAGGCGATAGTAACCGCCGAAGAACCCATATCCAAGCCCTTCCTTATAGAGCGCACGCTCTCGTGCTTCGGTATAACCAAATACGGCGTCAAGCTCGAAAATAAGCTTTCACAGCTCATCGACGGCGCGCAGTTCTATACGGAGGAGATGCTCGGAAACACGTATTATATGAAGGCGGACAAATTCTCCGAATTCGACAGATACAGAGTTGAGGAGGGTACGGCTTTGCGCTCGTCGGATAGCGATTACACGCCGTACGACGTGATATCCCTCGTAAGGGCGATACTTCTCGATAAAGTCAGTATGTACGCGGACGAGGTCGTTTCCGCGGTAATGCGCGGGCTTAAAGTCGCGCGTTCAAGCGATAAATTGATTTCGTTTATCACTTCGTGCGTTGACGAGGGCGTTCGCCGCGGGTTGTTTATAAGAAGCATTTCGGATAAAATTTCTTTGAGCTGACAGATGAGAAAACTTGCACGGCGGAAAGAACGGCTAATCAATTTCAGGTTGCCGTTCTTGTCCGCCCTTTCTTTTGCTGCGGGAATTGCCGTCACTTATTTTTGCAGATTTTTAACGGGCGGATACGGTTTTATGGTCGTTCCGTTCTTTTTGTCTGCGCTCGCGCTTGCCGCAGTGTTCGTTTTTAAACGCCGCGCCGCCGTGTATGCGGTAATCGTTTTCGCGGTATTCGGCTCGGCGTTCTTTATCTGCTCTCTCGCACTCGAGAGGTATGCGTATTCGGAAGTTGCGGAAAGCATTTCTTGCCTGATAAGCGGTAAGGTGCGCACCGTAAGCCCGTCGTCGGGAAGCGGTTTCGACGTCGTTCTGTACGACGTTAGGGTAAACGGAGAAAAAGTTTTCGGCGGTATGCGCGTTAAAAATATCGCCGCGACCTGCGCACCGCCGCAATGCGGCTATTCGGTCAGCTTTATCGGCGCTGTAACTAAGTACGACCTTATTTCCTACGGCGGGCTTAACTATAACGCGCTCGACGGTATCAAATACTCCGCCGCCGTGCGGGGCGGGTTCGGAACGGAATACGGCTTTTCACTTTTCGGGGTTATCCGCTCGTCGCTTTCGGATTTGCTCTGCAATAACCTTAACGGCGAAACGGCTTCCGTAGCTTTTGCAATGCTCACGGGCGATTCTTCGGCGGTGTCGGAAGCTACGCTCGCAAGCTTCCGCTTCGGCGGGATAGCGCATATCTTCGCCGTGTCGGGTCTGCATATAGGCGTGCTGTACGGCGTGTTAGGCAAGCTTTTCAAAACGCTAAAACTCAACCGTTTCGCCGCGGCCGCTTTGAATATCGCGGTTATAGTATTTTACGGCGGAGTATGCGGGTTCACGCCCTCGTCGGTGAGGGCGATAGTTGCGTGTGCGACTACGTCTGCGGCGGGGCTGTTTTTCAGAAAGTACGACGCGTTGAACGCGCTGTCAATAGCCGCCATTTTACTGCTTGCAATCAATCCTCTTAACTTGTTCGACGCGGGCTTCGTATTGTCGGTAAGCGCCGTATTGGGCATAGCGTTCTTAAACCGCAGAATTGTTTCGTGGCTTCGCGTTCTCCCTGACAAAATATCGCGGACGGTGGGAGTAACCCTCTCCGCGCAGGCGGGCACGCTTCCCGCGCTGTATCTCAACTTCGGCTATATTTCGGGCGCGGGATTTTTGCTTAACCTCATAATATTGCCGCTCCTTTCAGCGCTGTATATTCTGATTTTCTTTTCGTCGGTAATATGCTTTATCGTTCCGCCGCTCGCGCAATTCGTGCTTCCCGTCGTATGTCTGCCGTTGGAAGCGGTGATAAATTTCGCCGTACGGCTTGGGTTCGAAAACGCGCTTATCAGGCTATCGTGCGGCTGGTATTTCCTGCCCGCGTACTGTCTGTTCCTTCTGTGCGTTTCGGACAAGCTGAATTTAAAGCTCGCGGTGCGCTCTTTGGTTGCTTGCGCGTGCGTATGCGCAATCGTTCTTTCGTGCATATTTTCGGGTCGCGTTTTCGCGGGTTCTGCGAAAGTTTTCGTCACCGCGTATTACGGCGGAGGCGCGGTGTTTATAAAAACCGACGAGGGCACGGTGCTGATAGTTACCGAAGATTTTTCTTCCGCAAGGCTCGAAAAGGATATGAACGCCTTCTGCGTGGACGGCGCTGACGCCGTAATAATTATCGGCGGCGACGGCTGTGCGGAGAAGTTTTATTCGCTCGGCGTCGATACGGAAAGGCTGTATCTTGCGGGCAGTCTTATCGATTTGGAAAATATTTACGGAACGGAAACTGTTTACAGCGATAATTTTTACGCGTTCGGCGCGGAGTATAAATTCGCGGGGAGCGACGCGGTTTTCGTTACCGTAAACGGCGTTAGTTTGGGCATATTCGCGGACGAACCGCCGAAAACCGCTTGCGCGGATATGATTATAGCGAACGGAGGCGCGGGTGGATACGAAGCGAAAGAGGTAGTATATTTCAACGGCGGCAGGGGCGGTCTGAATATTTACGAATGCGGCGGCTTGCAATTTTACGCGGAAGGTGGTAGAATAAATTTGAAGGGATTAGTACCTTCAAGGTAACGCTATGAAATTTACGGAACTCAAAGACGATATCAAAAACGGGGCGCGCCCCATCTACCTTATAGAAGGCGAGGACGCGTATTTCAGGTTAAAGGCGGAGGAGCAGATTTTGACCGCCTTTTCGGAGATGCCCGAACTCAATTTCTCGTCTTACGACGGTTCGCAGTACAAGGGCGCGAATTTAACCGATATCGTTTCCGCCGTTATGAGCTATCCGTTTATGACGGAAAAGCGCATAGTAAAAGTTACCGATTTTTACCCGAGCGAAGCCGATTACGAAAAGTATTTGAAGCCGACTTTCGAGAATATGCCCGAAACGGCAATCTTGATTATCGTCAACGCCGCCTCCGGCAAGGGCGCGGAGCTTAAAAGAAAGAAATGCGTAGCCTATATCGATTGCGGAAAAGCCGACGAGGAAGCGGTTACTAAGTGGGCGTATATCACGCTTAAACGCGCGGGCGTTACGGCGGACGTGGAAGCATGCTCGGCAATCGCCGCGTATTGCCTTTTCGATATGGCGAGGGTGGCTTCCGAAACGGAAAAGCTAATCGCGCTGAAAAAGGGCGAAAGGCTGACCCGCGCGGAAGTGGACGATTTGGTCTATAAGGACGCGGATTACAGAATTTACGAAATGACCGACGCCGTTTCGAGGAAGAACTACGCGAAGTTCGCCGAGATAAGCGCCGACCTTCTCACGAAGGGCTTCGACGAGAACGCGCAGATTGCCGCGCTGTCGTCCTATTTCAGAAAACTTTTGATAACGCTTACTTCGGACGGCGGCGACGCGTCGCTTGCAAAGGCAATGAAAATGAAGGAATACGGCGTAACGAAAAACCGCGAACGGGCGCGCGCGATAGGCAGGGAAAGGCTTTTAAGTATAACCGATGGTCTGTACGAATTGTCGGCTTCGGTGAAAAATGGCACGATAACGCCCGCCGGTGCGTACGCTTCGGCGGTTGCAAAGCTTCTTTTTGTATAAAAATTGCGCTATTAAATAATAAAGTAGTTCAAAACGCTTTATTTTTTTTGCACAAACTAATATAATAATTGTATAAACTTGTAAAACTGCGCGATTTTGCGGAAAACCGCGCGGTGCGGGATATTTATGGATAAATTTGTCGAAAGAGTTGTGAATATGTGGAACGGTCTGGATTGGAGCTATCTCGTCCAGTTTATAACGTTCACGCTAATGTTCTACGTGGTCTTCAAGCTGTTAAAGGACAACAAGGGTAAGCTGATAATCGCGATGCTCGTCGTTGCGGTTATTCTGTTCGGCTTCTCGTTTGCGCTTTCCGACAGTCTTTCGATGGATATCCTAATCGTCGTTATCGTGCTAATCTGCATGTTCGTCATAACGATGTACAACGTCGAAATAAAGCGTTCGCTTATGGACAGCGGTTTGAAAAAGAGCAAAAAGGAAGGTCTTACCGTCAGCCATATCGAGTTCATAATCGACGAAACCGTCCGCGCCGTTCAGCATATGTCCAAAAACGACATAGGCGCTTTAATAGTTCTTTCAAACGATAACCTGCCCGAAGGCATTATTTCGAGCGGAACGGTAATCAACGCCGAAATAAACGCGCCGATGATAGAGGCGGTGTTCTATCCCAAAGCGCCACTGCACGACGGCGCAATGATAATCGAAGGCAACAGGATACACGCGGCGGGATGTTTCCTTCCGCTTATCCAGAACGATAATCTGCCTCAGGAAGTAGGCTCGCGTCACCGCGCCGCGCTCGGCGTTACGCAGGTCGCTTCAGTTACGGCGATAGTCGTATCCGAGGAAACGGGTATTATTTCGATAGTAAGAAACGGCGAAATCAAAAAGAGATACGCGGGCGACGCGGACCTTAAGAACGCGTTGAGCGATTACTACTGGTCCGATTTGACCGCGGAGTCCTGAGAGGTTGGCGTATGAAAAGATTTAAAAAAATAATGTCTGAAATTTTCGTTAAAAACTGGGGTATTAAAATTCTCGCAATAGTGCTCGCCGCACTCTGCGTTGTGTTTATCAATCTTTAAAAGGCGGAAATTATATGGCGGTTATAAAAATCCCGCGCGTGCTTTTACCGAAAAACGCCGATATGTCGGCGTGGGCGGTGAACGCGTGCGACCAGTTCACTTCGGACTATTCATATTGGAAAAAAGTAGAAGAAATCACGCTCGGCATGCCGAGCGCGTTTAATATTATTTACCCCGAAATATATCTAAAAGACGATACGGAAAACCGCATAGCGAAAATTAACGAAACTATGCGCCGCTATCTCGACGGCGGGGTGTTTAAAGAGCTTGACGAGGGCTTTATTTTAGTCGAAAGAACGACGGAATCCGGCACGCGCACGGGCTTGGTTATCGCAATCGATTTGGAGGAATACTCCTTCGAAAAGGGCGCGAAAACGCCCGTAAGGTCCACCGAAGCCACCATTCTGGAAAGGATACCGCCGCGCGTTAAAATAAGGCGCGGTGCACCTTTGGAATTGCCGCACGTTATGCTTCTTTACAACGACGCGGAAAATAAAGTTCTCAAATCGGTAAAGAGGGGAAAAACCGAATACGAATTCGCGCTCAATATGGGCGGCGGCGATATAAAGGGAACTTTCGTTGAAAATTCCGAGGAAGTAAAAGCCGAATTATTATCTCTCGTCGAGGGCGCTGAGGACAAGCTTTTATTCGCCGTAGGCGACGGCAACCATTCGCTTGCAACCGCAAAGACCTGCTGGGACGAGCTTAAAGTTACCCTTTCCGACGGGGAGAAAGCTAATCACCCCGCGAGGTTCGCGCTGTGCGAGGCGGTAAATATTTTCGACCCCGCATTGAAATTCGAGCCTATACACAGACTTATAAAAACGGAAAAGGGTGAAAAATTCGTAAAAAGTCTATCGCTCGGCGGAAGCGGTTCGGCATATGCTGTAATAGACGGCGTTAAAACGGAAATTCCTTTCCCCGAAAATATTCCCGACGGAATAAGAAAGCTCGACGCGTATATTTCCGCGTTTATCGCGGAGAACGGCGGCGAGGTTGACTACATACACGGCGAGGAGGAGCTTACGGCTCTTTCGCGCGAGGGCGCGGGCGTGCTTTTGCCCGCAATAAGCAAGGACGACTTTTTCAATCTTATAATTACGGGCGGCAATCTGCCCCGCAAAACGTTTTCTATGGGGGAAGGTAACGAGAAAAGATATTACGTCGAAGCTAAGAGGATAAAATAAAATGGCTGTTAAAGTTTGTAAATTCGGCGGCACGTCGATGGCTGACGGAAACGTTATGAAAGGCGTCAAGAAAATTCTCGAAAAGGACGAGGAGAGGCGCTTCATCGTCGTTTCCGCCCCCGGTAAAAGATTTTCGGGCGATATAAAGGTAACGGATTTGCTCTATAAATGTCACGAGGAACTCGGAAAGTCGGGTTCGTGCGGCGAGGCGTTCAAGCCCGTAAAGGCTCGCTTCGAGGGCATCGTTAAAGAGCTGGGAATCGATTTCGATATTGCTTCCGTGTTGGAAGAAACCGAAAAGAGAATAGATAAAGAAAAGAGTGAGGATTTCACCGCGTCGCGCGGGGAATATCTTTCGGCGCGCGTAATGGCGCAGCTTTTGGGAGCAAAGTTCGTGGACGCGGAGGAAGTGGTATTCTTCGACGAAAAGGGCGAGCTTGACGGCGACAGAACTTACAAAGCGGTTGCGGCGGCGTTAAACGGCGCTTCAAAAGCCGTTTTGCCCGGATTTTACGGCAAGGGCGCGGACGGAAAGGTTAAGACCTTTTCGCGCGGCGGCTCGGACATTTCCGGTGCGGTAGTCGCGCGTGCCGTGGGCGCTTCGTCCTACGAAAACTGGACGGACGTTTCGGGCTTCCTCGCTTGCGACCCGAGAATTATCGACAGCCCGAAAAGGATTAAAAGCTTATCGTACAGCGAGCTTCGCGAGCTTTCGTATATGGGCGCGAACGTGCTTCATTCCGAAAGCGTGTTTCCCGTCCGCAAGGCGAATATTCCCATTATCATAAAGAATACTTTCCGCCCCGACGACGACGGAACGGCAATCTTGCCGATTGCGCAGTATAAGCCCGAGGGAAATATCGTCACGGGCATTGCGGGTAAGAAGAATTTCACCGTTATATACCTCGAAAAAGCGCATATGAATTCGGAAGTAGGTTTCGTTAGAAAGGTGCTGTCCGTTCTTGAGCGTTTCGGCGTTTCGGTCGAGCATATCCCTTCGGGAATAGATACGATGTCAGTAGTTGTGGAAACCGAACAGCTCGGCAATTTCACGCTTGAAAAAATTCTGGAAGGCATTAAAAACGACGCCGAGCCGGATATCATAAGGATAATCGAAAACGTCGCGCTTATCGCCGTCGTGGGACACGGAATGAGCTCGTCCATCGGTACTTCCGCAAGGATATTCAAGGCGATGAGCGAAGCGAACGTCAACGTTAAAATGATTGACCAGGGTTCGAGCGAAATCAACGTCATAATAGGCGTTAAGAACGACGACCTCGAAAAATGTATCGCGGCGATTTACCGCGAGTTCTTCGGAAATTGAGTAAGGTATAACGCGCCGACGGCATAATTGCCGTCGGCGCTTTTTTCGTCGCGCGGAGGAATAATAGACGGAGTGATTGACCATAATGAATGTAAGGAGTTTTATTATGGTTTTTGTAAATATCTTATCTTACGTTCTCGTAATAATAGGCGCATTGAACTGGGGACTGTTCGGAATATTTAACTTCAACCTCGTCGGTTGGGTTTTCCAGGGACCCCGCTCGGTAGGCTCGGTTATAATTTACGTGCTCGTCGCGCTCGCCGCGGTATGGCTTATAATTTCGCCCATGATTACGGGTTGGGGATTAAAGCTTAAATCTACGGACAAAAAAGACCGCACGGTCGAAGCGGAATAATTAAATAACGCCGCGGGCTTGAAAGCCCGCGGCGTTAATATTTTTAAAATTATTCGTCGTCCTTTTCGTCGGTTGCGGCGGCCTCCGTCTCCGCAGAGGAAGTGAATTGCCCCGCATATATCACGCGGTCAAGCACTTTTTTGCGTATCGCAAGGAACGCGTAGTACGCTCCCGTAAACGCGAAGAACAGGCAAACGTACGCCGCGTACAGTCCGAGCACGTACAAAAGATTAATCTGATAACGCCATACGGTAAGCGTGAGCACGGGCGGGATGTCGAAGGGCAACGGGTTAATCTGAGTGAACGCGTAGTTGGGGTAAAGAAGCTTATCCGTCGGGAGATAAAAACCTTCCGCCGTGTGCCAGCCCATAGACGCGGAGGTCACGAGCGCACTGCAAAGCGAAGCGAGAATTATTACGACGAAATAGTATGCAAGCGGAATTATGCAGTCCCTGAAAGTAAACTTATAATGTCCGAGCGCGGTCGGCAGAACGGAGAGCGCGAACAGGAAGCAGTGCGTTAAGCAGAAATACAGAATGGAGTAGCTGCAAAAAATTCCGTAGTTGCTCATTTCGTTTTTGCCGAAGTAAACGAAAACCGTAAGCGCGCCGACGGCGTGGATAAAGAAAGAAATCGCGTAAAGCACCTTCTTTTTTACCATAACCGAAATGCTCGCTACGTACACGCCGATGTTGCAGATAAACAGCGGTATGCAGGCGAAAATAGTGTGGTAAACGTTGTATCCGTCGCCGAGCACCATACTGTCCTTGCTGTGATATTGCAAAAGGAGCGCGACGGCGAGCGCGGTAAGATACAAATCCTGCTTTTCGCGCGTTTTGTTTTTAAGGAAATAATACGCGCCTATCGTGAAGCCCGCAAGCACGGCGATTGCAAGAAAATGCCATACTGTAAAGTTCTTGAACCGCAGAGGGGAAGCCGCGTCTATCTTCGTGATATCGAAAAAGTTTTCGAAGATATTAAGAGGCATACAGATAAGGAGCGCGGGCGCAAGGCTGATAAAGCATTTGGGGTTTACCTTGTATCCGTCGCGCACGAACAGAAGCGCGCACACCGCGAGCATAAGCGCGTTCTCGATAAAGAACAGCGCGATATTGAGCCCTTTCGGGAAGAGCAGGTTTATCGAATTGTAAATTTCCTGCTCGGGCGTTATTGCGGGCTTCGTGACGTCGAAGAAGCCGCCGAACAGAAAGCAGCTTAAAATTACGAACAAGGGGAGCGCGTACTTCACCGCGTCCGCGCAGGTTCTGCTCTTACAGAAAACCGCGAGCGCGATAAGCAAAAGCCCCGCCTTTTTCACCCATTGGCTGAAACAGAAGAAAAAGCCGAATTCGTATATTCTGTTGAATATGTAATAATCGGAAAGCGTGAAAGTCAAAAGAAACGCGCACGTCATTATTACGCCCGCCGCCGCGTAAAGCGAGAGGTTGATAATACGCTTTGTTTTCATACCTGTATTATATAATTTTCGTCGCGGGTAGTCAACCTCAATAGATACATTTTTACTGGTAAATAGCGGTATATACGAACAAACCGCCGCTAATCGTACGCTGTACGTTTTCGCGTCGTTTCGTCCGTCTATCCTTGCAATTTACCTTGTAAAAACGCTACGCGCCCGAAGCGCGTTGCTTTGAGGTTATATCAAGGCGAACGCGCGCAGTCGTAGTCGGTACTACGGCAAGCGGGTTTAATGACGATAGAGCCCAAAGCAGCACGTTTCAGGTGTATCATATGGGGTTGACTACCCGCGATTTATGTCAATAACTAAAATATGGATTGAAAATGTTAAAACCGTGTGATATAATGGAAATATACGACAAGTTTAAGGTTTACAGATGGAAAGGGACTACAACAATTTCGATTATCTTTCGGTATCCGTAAAGAGCGCGGAGCTGGACAGAATATTAAATTGCTACCGTACGCTCGGCTGGGACGAGATTGCCCGCGGCGCGGACGAGAAGTACGAGGACGTTAAATATATTTCTTTTTCCCGCCCGCACAAGATAGAGCACAAGGACAGACTTCAATATTTGCAGGTGAGAATGGAAAGCGCGATAAACGGTATCGCCGCGAATTTCTTCAACCGCCATAAAAGAAGTATCGCCTTAACCTCAGTGTTCGTTTCGTTCGGGCTTATTTTCGTTGCGCTCGGGCTGTGGCTTATGCTCGGACTCGGCGGCGATGCCGGCGTTATTCTCGGCATTATCTTTACGGCTTTCGGCGGCACGCTCGTGCTCGCCATCGTCTATCCGTTGATTTTCGTGCATATAAAAGAAAATAAAGAGGCTAAGGCGAATATAGAGGAGCTTTCCGCTCTTTTGGACGAGCTTCTGGAAGAAGCCGAAACGCTCGTTCCCAAGCCCGCCGCCGCGGAGGAAGCGT
The DNA here is from genome assembly GCA_964598465.1 of uncultured Clostridia bacterium. Taxonomy (GTDB): domain Bacteria; phylum Bacillota; class Clostridia; order Christensenellales; family Borkfalkiaceae; genus Coproplasma. The sequence goes on from CAZRCE010000030.1 coordinate 10,352, forward strand.
TCGAGGGCGACGCTGACGGCGAGGATTTGTATCTCACTCTCGAAAGCGGGGACGGCGTATGAACGAAATAACTTCTTACCGTCGCTTAGAGGACAGAAACAAAAAAACGCGGGTTCGCGCGCTGGGCGATAAGGTCGTTAAAATAAAGACCGAACGCAACGGGCGGAGCTTGGTAAAGACGGCGTTTACTCTGCTTATAGTGTTTATGCAGCTCGGAATTGTAATCGTTCTGAGTTTGCTTTTCGCGATAGGTCTGAAGTGGTATATAGCCATTATGGCGGTATTAAGCCTTATTTCCGCCGTGTCCGTTCTCTCGTCGCACCGCAGTGCGCAGGCGAAAGCGGCGTGGGTAATGTTTATTCTGCTGTTCTTTATGTTCGGGTTTATCATCTACTTTATGTCGAACGACAGAATAATGTACCGGAAAGCCCGCAAGCGCCACCGCGCTATTTACGCGAAAACCATTAAATACGCTTTACCCGAAAGCGAGCCGAAACCGTCCAGAGAGATGAAATATCTCGGCGGGTTTTTGAAAAACTGCGCGGGGTTCGAGGCATACCGCAATACCCGCGTGGAGTATTTCGCTTCAGGCGCGTCCGTTTTCGACGACGTTCTGGAAAAACTCGAAAGCGCGGAAAAGTTCGTTTTTATCGAATATTTCGCCATAGCGGACGGTCTGCTATTAAACAGATTCCGCGATATTCTCGAGCGCAAGCTTAAACAGGGCGTGGACGTCAGAATAATTTACGACGATATGGGCAGCCGCGTCCTCTCGTCAAAGACGAAAAAGAGTATGAAAAAGGCGGGCGCGCAGATACGCGTTTTCAATAAGCTTTTATCGAGGTTTACTTTCGCGCTCAACTACCGCGACCACAGAAAAATTATCGTCATAGACGGAAAAACGGCTTACACGGGCGGGTGCAATCTTGCCGACGAATACGTAAACGAAAAGCGGATGCACGGTTACTGGAAGGATTCGGGGCTGAGAATAGAGGGCGAAGCGGTGGACGCCATGACCCTGATATTTTTAAGGCAGTGGGAATTCGTCACGAGAAAGCCCGTCGATTACGAAAAGTACATTAAACGGTACGAAAGGTTTTACGCGGAAAGTACGGTTATTCCGTACGCGTGCGGTCCGGAATTTGAAATTTCCGTAGCAAAGAGCGTTTATGAAAACGTCGTTTCCGCCGCGCGCAAGAAGTTGTATATTATGACGCCGTACTTTATCCCCGACGACAGTATCACGCAGGATTTGATAAACGCCGCGCTCAGCGGGGTGGACGTAAGGCTCGTGCTTCCGTCCGTTCCCGATAAGTATTACGTCTATATACTCACGCGCGACTGCGCCGAAAAACTGATAAAACACGGCGTAAAGGTTTATTATTTAAAGGACGCGTTCGTGCATTCGAAAACGGTTTTAACCGAGAACTGCGCGGTCGTCGGGTCAGTGAATTTCGATATGCGTTCGTTCTTCCAGCAGTTCGAAAACGCGGTCGTCAGCGACGACAGAGGACTTATGCGCGACCTTGAAAGCGACTTCGAGGATTGCTTCGCAAACGGAAATCTTATGGAGCAGCCCGAAAGTAAAGGCTTTTTATTGTGGTTTGCAACGGCGATTTTAAGACTGGTTTCGCCGCTTATGTAAGGAGGATATAATGGAAGACTTCAAAGACCTCAGAATAGTGGACAATTTCTATCAGACCTCGGCGTTTTTCCCGATGCCGACTATTCTCGTAGGAACGGTTTCGGAAAACGGGCAGACCAATCTCGGCGCGTATTCGCTGTGCTTCCCGTACTATATTGCGGGCAAGGATTATTACGCTATGATTCTGGAATGCCGCAACAGCTCGAACACGGCGCAGAACCTTTTAAGGACGAAGAAGTGTTCGCTCAATTTCATTCCCGACGACAGAAAGTATTTCAAGGAGGCGGTAAGGCTCGGCTTTCCCGGCGACACTACCGAGGAGAAAATGAAGAACTGCCTTTTCACGCTTAAAGATAGTACGCTCGGCGGCGACAGGCCTAAAATTCTGAAGGAGGCGTTTCAGGTGTTCGAATGCAGTTGGGACGACAGCCTTGAAAACGCGTTCGAGGATAAGGCGGGGAATTTGGAAGGGTACGAGCCGCCTTACAGAAACTTCAACGGGATTACGAGCAAATTCGGCGCGCACTTTATTTTGAAGATAGATAAAATTTTAATGAAGCCGAAGTATTACGACGCGATAGTAAACGGCGTAAGCGCGAAGGGCTTCCCCGCCGTTCCCGTGGATTACGGTTACCGCGACAGCACTAATTTCTGGTGTTCGAAATTCGTCAAACCCGTGCCCGAAAAAATCCCCGCAAAGGAGGGGGACGTGAAGTCCGTCGTGTACGCGGCGGCGCGCATCGACCCCGAAGTAAAGTTCACCGACGGGGCTTGCGCAAAGCTCACGAAAATCCCGAGGATTTTCTTAAAAGCCGCGCTCACGCAGATGGTGGAAATTGCGAAAGAGGAGGGAATATCCCTCATCGACGAGGCTGCGCTGGATATAATCAACGATAAGCGCCGCAAAGAAAAGAAGAAGTAATTACGGTAAACTTTCCGCCCGTCGGCGCACGCGCCGACGGGCGGATAAAAATGCGTTGACAAATTAAAAAGCGTTTGATAAAATAAATCCTGTTCTAAATAATAATCGCGAAAAATATTGTGCAACAAGATTTTTTGACGAGCAGAGATGGCAGAGCGGTAACGCGTGCGCGTTCGGTACGACGAACGCGTCGGTCTTTTCAAGACCGCCTTACATACCGCAAGTCGGATTTAAGTTTTTTAAAAAACTCAATAAGCAGAGATGGCAGAGCGGTCGAATGCGGCGGTCTTGAAAACCGTTGATGGGCAACTATCCGGGGGTTCAAATCCCTCTCTCTGCGCCAAAGCCCCGACAATCGGGGCTTTTTATTTGCAAAGGAGAATCCTTATGTTAGAGAAAAATGAAATTGTATCAAAAATGAACGATTTAGCACAGCTTATCGGCTATGAACCAAATGATATTTCTTTTCTTGCAAAGGCAATGCACTGCCAAATAATTCATAGCTTTGGCGACGGCAAGAATAGAAAGAATTACACGAATGATTCTTTAGCGACTTTGGGCGATTCTCTATTGAAATTTATTTTAACCGAATATCTTTTTGATAATGGTTACGATAAGGCAGAGATAACCACAAAAAAGCAACAGTTAGAAGATAATACTTCTCTCTATAATCTTTGCAATGATAGCGGGATATTTCGCTATGCTTACAATGATTTATATTTTTCGGATAATGCACCTTTGGAAAACCAAGTTTATCATTCTAAGCACGATGTTTACATAGAAGCTATCATTGCCGCAATTTACAAAGACAAAGGAATTGAATATTGTAAAAATTGGACTATCAAATTCTTACAACAACATCTAATCTTGATTAAATAGAAATATTGGGCGGCAATGTTTATATAGATTGTATGTTTTTATTTACATTCAATTTTAATATTATATCGTTTCAGTAATTCGAAATACTCGTCAAATCTGTGGGGGCGGATAGGCATCGGAATATTGTTGTCGAAGTAAAGAATAAGCGCGGGGCTAATATCTTTATATTTTTTCACGACCTCGGCTTTGACGCAGTGCCCGTCCTTTATCAGGCCTTGCGCTTTCGCGTGATAATTGAAATATGCCATAAAAGAATTTTGTTCCAAAATTGTTTTAATATTATCAAGTATCCCTGTGACAATTTATTTAATTCGCTGTTTGTGGGCAATACATTTAATCGTTACCGTGCTATAATGGCAGTAGTAAGCGAGGAGGAGTTTGTTTATGGATATGCAGAAAATCGGCGGATTTTTAGCGGAACTCAGAAAAGGTAAAAATCTGACTCAGGACGAGCTGGGCGAAAGGATAGGAGTAACAAATAAAACCGTATCCCGCTGGGAAAACGGCAATTACCTACCGCCCGTTGAAATATTGCAGATATTGAGCAGATTATACGGAGTAAGTATCAACGAGCTGCTGTCGGGCGAGCGTTTAAACGACGAGCATTATAAAGAAAATGCGGAAGAATATATTTTCTCCGATTTGATGAAAAGAAGAGGAGACGCGAAAAAGCGTTTGGCGGTTTCTGTTATCGTTGCTTTTATAACTATTTTGGCGGGACTTGTAATAACGCTTATGGGTGTGCTTCTGTCCGTGCCTGTTTGGGTTCGGATAATCTGTATAATATTATCGGTTATAATCGTCGTTCTCGGCATAGGCGTTTGTTGCGTTCTGACGTTTGACGCAGGCGTTTACGAGTGCCCCGTTTGCGGTGAAAAATTCGTGCCGTCTTTAAAAGATTTCGTTTTCGGATTGCACACCGTTACGAAAAGAAAACTGAAATGTCCCAAATGCGGAAATAAGAGTTATTGTAAAAAACGGTTGAGCTGAATTCTGTGGTTGATAAAAAATATATTTCCGAAAGCTTTAAAGTGCGTAAAAGTGTTTGTGTTTGCCGCGTTTTGTGATATAATGAGTTAAATTCAAATTACGGAGTACTTTATGGCAAAGGAAAATTTCGTAGAGCAGATAGCAGATATAGAAAAAGACTTCCCGCAGTGGTACACGGACGTCGTTATCAAAACTCAGCTCGTGGACTACGGTCCGGTCAAGGGCACGATGGTAATCCGCCCTTACGGCTACGCGATATGGGAGAATATTCAGAAAGAGCTCGACGCGCGCTTCAAAGCGACGGGTCACGTCAACGCATACTTCCCTATGCTTATCCCTATGAGCTATTTCACTAAGGAAGCGGAGCACGTGGAGGGCTTTGCGCCCGAGGTTGCGGTCGTAACGCACGCGGGCGGAGAGGAGCTTGCCGAGCCCCTCGCAATCCGCCCTACTTCGGAAACCATAATAGGCACTATGTATTCCAAGTGGCTGC
>CAZRCE010000031.1:0-14613 GCA_964598465.1 uncultured Clostridia bacterium
CTTTATGGCTTATCAGTCACGCTGAATTGTTTGATGATATTATGCGGAAAAAAGATTGTGATAAGGATAAAGCATTGGAAATCGTTCACGGTCTATATCTTACTTGTTGCGGTCAAGAACCCAATAAAGTAATCACGAACTTAGGACTAACTAATCTCGTTGGATTACCTATTGAGACAATTTTAAAAGTTTATAAATGGATTTGGGGTCAAGAAGATTGCAACTATCCCAAACAACAAGGCAGGTGGCTTTCAATGAATGCCATACTCAATGCATTTGGAAAAACAAGGGATGATTTTGAAGTATAAAATACTATGAAAAGGAATCCCGCAAATATAAATAACTTTGCCAAAATTTTATATGTTCAATTTAGCCTAGTATGTTCACCAACAAAAAAAGACGGTTTAAAAACCGTCTTTTTTCGTATTTATTTTATTGTCATCCGGCGATTAATAAGTACTTTTTAAAAGTGAAACACCTAATTTGGCTTTCGCGCCCGACCGAATTTTAGGTCGGGCGGTTTTAATATTTTCAATTTTACTTCGTTTCGGCTTCGTCGGGCTTTTCGGCTTCCACCGCTTTTTCGGCGGTTTCGGCTAAATCTTCGCCCGTACCTTCTTCCGCGTTTCCGCCTTCTTCAAGGAGCTTTTTCTCCTTTAAATAAGAGGGTAAATCCATAACGCAGACGATACCGCCGCCTATGAGAAGTCCTACTATAAGGAACAGAACTACGGTAATTACGAGGCTCGTGTCGCCGTCCTTCGTAATGCGGTTTCCGACGAACGTCGTCCTTGCCTGCTCCTCGAACAGCGCCTCGCTTACGGCTTTGCAAGTTTCCGCCTGCGCGGTAAGCGCGTTTTTATATCCGTCGAGCTTCGCTTCGAAATCTGCGCACTTCTGCGCAAAATCCGCACTGGTTCTCGAAGCGAGTATTCTCTCTATCTCTACGTTGCGCGAAACGTAACCCGCTATCTGCGAGCCGAGCGCGGTATCGGTTGACGACGCGCCCTGGAACAAGTCGTTATGAAGCTTGGTCAACGCTTCAATCTGAGCGGCATTTTCAGCCTTCTGCTTTTCTAAAAGCGCGTTATCCGCTTCGAGCTTTTCCTGAGGAATATAGCCGTTGAGGCTAAGCTCCTTGCTCAAATTTTCGCGGGTCTGCTGAGAAAAAGCGGCTTTCGCTTCGTCCTGATAAGCTTTAAGCGTTTTGTTGTTTATATTTATATTTTCGTAGGAAGAAACGTATTTCTCGTACTTGTCGGCAATGAAGTTGTATTCCGCCATGAGGAGCGCGAATTTTTCTTCGTAGGTGGAAGCGGAATTATAGGTCGCGAGGTTTACCGAAAAATCGACCTTTTTAATAGCTTTCTTCGCATAATCGGCGGGATAGGACGCGACCGCGCGGATAAACGCGACGGCAACTTCGTTCGCGGAATAATTTTTGGTAACTCCGTCGTCGCCCGTAACCTTAACCGACGAGAAATACTTCGTTTTGACGGTGAGCCGGAAATCGTAAATCAACGCCTCCGAGCCGGAAGCTTTGCCTGCTTCGCGCTCGTTCACGAGATTATCGATACTTATATCGTCGTAGGTGCACATTCTTTCGACGTCGATATTCTCGAACCTCTTATCGGAATCTTTTATTTCTTTAAGCGTTTCGAGGGAAATTACGTCCTGATATCTGAACGGCGTGCTGTCGGGATAAGATTCCCCTTTATCGGGCCACTCCAGGCTGTAATAAGTCGTATAAGTCGTCTTCGAGGGGTTGTATAAAAGTTCCATAAACAGCACCCCTACCAAAAGTACGGCGGCGGTTATAGCGAGAACCAGCCACTTCTTTTTGAGGACGATTTTAAAGACTTCGCCTATCGTAAGTCCCTTTCTTTCGTTTTCTTCCATTATTTTCTCCTATAATTTAAGTATTGCTACAAGTTTATTTTATATTCAAAAGCGGGGGTTAGTCAAGTAAATTTATTTACTCTCCGCCCCGTCCTCTTTCTCGGACTTTAAAAGAACGGAAATAAGCATTCCGTAAACCATCGTGGGGAACATATAGAAAAGATAATTGTCGAATAGATTAACTATAAGCAGCCCGCAAACGGTCAAAGCGATAAACGCGCGCTCCACCGTGACGTTTTTGATAAACGATTTCACAGTCTGTATTCTGTGCGCGATATACGCAACCAAACCGACCGTTCCGCACGAAGACATAAACTGAACGAAAGTATTGTGGAACATGGGCGGGTAATAATCTATCGCCGCAATCGGGAAGGAAATACGAAGCTGAACGTAGAAGCCCTTCCCGAATACGGGGAAATCGCGGAAATTTATAAGCGCGTTTTCATACAGCTCGAACCTGCCGTTGTCGTCGCTGAAATTGTTCGTTATCGATTCGAAGAACGAGGTCACGCTCTCCCAGCGCACGCCGAGCCAAATCGCCATAGCGACCGCCACTGCGGCAAAAATGCCGATATTTATAAACCTGTAATTGCCTTGTATTAAAAGGACGACCGCACCGACGGCAAAGACGCAGCAGGAAGCGATTATGGACTGCCTGCTCATAGAGAAAAATGCCGCGGCAACCAAAACTACGGAATACAGCGTAAACAGCCAGCCGTGCCTGTACTTACCCGCAAGATAGAGCGCCGCGGGAATGCAAAGGGTAAGAAACATACCCATATTGTTATAAGTACCCCAACCGAACTGCAATCTCAATCTGTACACGACTCCGTCCACTACGATGCCCTCGGTCGTTAAGTAAGCTATAAAAAGCTCGGTAACCGCCACCGCGCCGAACGCGGCGAGCGACAGAGCGAATTTTTCGAAAGTGCCTTTGCTTATTTCAATATTTCCGCAACAGAGCACGAAAACGCCCAAAAAGATTACCGCCAGACTTCCGCCGAAAAAGAGATTGCGGATATCGAATTCCTCGGCGAACGCTCCGTTAAAGAACAGCGCGAAAGCGAGAACGAGCAAACCGTAAAACGCGGGCGTTACCTTGAATTTACCGTTTACGACGCTTAAAACCATTCTGACGACGGCGGCTATAAGATAGAGCGCGATAATCGCGCAGACCTGTATATATACTGCCGTTTTATCCGCCCAGCCGTACACCGAAAGGGGCGTATCCCTGCCGGACACTATCATATTCATAAAAAGGAAAACTGTGAAAAGCGGCGTTATATCCTTACAGAAAACGAGCGCAAGTAGCCCGCTTAACCCCAGATAATAGACAGCGAGAAGGTCGCTGCCCGTATAGTAAAAAAGGAGCATAAACACCGCCGTAACGAACGGAAACCAACGCGAGTGAAGCGCGGCTTTAATCAATTCGCCTGCGCGTGAATTTATTACCGCTTCTATTCCTTTTTTTATTTTCACACCCATATCCGCACCCTCGGATTATGCCTTGCGCAAATTGCTTGCGCTTTCTCTCTTTCGAATATTATTTTTAAAGAACTTTTTCTATTTCGGCAGTTCTGCCTACGGGATAAGGCGCGGTCTGCTTGGTCACTTTATCCACGCGTAAAACCGTACCTTTTACGCCCGCAGCCTTCCCGACGGGCACGGAAACGGAATTGCCCGCCTCGACCTTAAAAGGCGATATATACCACCTCTTTTCGCCGCAATACGCGCCCTCGCATATTTCCACCTTGCAGTAGGTCAGAATTTCGTTGTCGGCGATTATTCCGCCGCTTAAAGAATGTATCATAATTTACGCAAAAATAAACGATAACATTATAGCACCGCGACCGTGACAAGTCAACGGTAATTATTCGTCGCGGCGGAGCTTTACTACGCCGTTGCAGTCGTAAACCGCACCGTCGCGGATAATTTCGCCGATAGCGTCTGCAATTATCAGACCCGACTTGGGATTTTTGACCGAAAGCACTTCGCCTTTTATATCCGCTTCCACGTCGGAATATTCGAACGCCAAATCGCACCCTTCCGTCGTACAGTTGACGAGTTTGAGATTTTTACAGTAACACAGCGGCTGCGTGCCGATTATTTTGCAGTCGATAAGCGTAAGCCCGTCGGAAAACCAGCCGAGATATTCGCCCTTTACCACGCTGTTTTTTACCGTCACGTTTTTCGCGTGCCAGAACGCGTCCTTTGTGTCGAGCACGGAATTTTCAATCAATACGTTTTCGGTATATTGAAAGGAATATTTGCCCTTCATATTAACTTTGAAAAGCTTGATATTTTTAGTGTCGAGGAAAAGATATTCCGAAGTTATTTCCGTGTCGTAAAGGCTGATATTTTCCGATTTCCAGCCGAATTCGGCGGAAACTATCTTGCTGTTTTTAACCGTAACGTTTTCACATTCCCTTACGGCCTTTATTCCGCCGAGTGTGCAGTTATCGAAAACGCAGTCGCGAGAATACCATACCGCGGCGCGCGTAGTTTCGCTCATCGCGGAATTGTTCATAGTAAAAGCCTTAACGTGCCACAGCGGATATCTGAGCTCGAAACGGCAGTTATCGACAACGATATCCTCCGCTTCCTTCAAAGCGGATTCGCCGTCGGCAGGACCTTCGAACGCACAGCCGATAAGCTGCGCGTATTTAAGATTATAAAGCGCCCTTTCTTCGTCAAACGATTTATCTTTAATTAGTGTTCTCATATTTATCAATTATAAATCTTTACCGTAAAAAAAGCAATCTCTTTTACCAACTGTCGAAAAAAGTATAAAGGGCGGAAATCCCGCCCTTTGAATTATTTTATCAATTTGCCGCGGCGAATGCGAAAGACTTAAATCTTAATCCGCCGTATGCTTTGAGAGTGTATTTATATCCGCATTGTAAAGTAAACACGTCGGTCTGGTCACTGTTTGCAATTCCCGTAGTCGTACCGTGTCCCTGGCAATAGTAGCTTTGGTCATTGCCGGTTATTACGTAATATCTGCCGGTATTGCTTGAAGACGTCGTGCGCGCAATTACAGTTAATTGTACGCTTCCCGTATAATTACTCAAATCGATAGTTAACAGGTCGTTTTCCGCCTCGTTCGAGCCGCCGCTCTGCAAGTAACTATTGCTGTAAATCTTCCACGACGAGCCTTGCAAAAGTTCCATAATGCCGTAGCTGTCCAACGGTTTATTCGCTTCGAGCACAGCCGCATTATCCGTAGGCAATCCACTTACATTTGAAGCCGAAACGGTATATGCAGGTACGCTTTTACCTTGCTCGCCGCCTTCAGTGCCGCCGCCCGTAATGTTGCTATTGCGCTTCATTACGCCCGCAACCTGCGGAACTATGGTCTTGGTTTCAGCCGCGGTAAGCATTTCGGACACGTCAGACTTGCCGTTTTTGTAATAGAATATCGTAGAGTCGGTATCGAAATTCTGCCCGAATATATTGCAGTTGGTTACGGACTTGGTTCTGTCGGAGCCGATATACAAATGGTTCTGAGGGGTTAGAGTAACGTTAGGTTCTACGTCGTTTTTAGTGACCGTTCCGATTTTGATTTTGCTTTGATTGACAGTACAGCCGATAAGCTTAGCCGCGCCGTACCATTTAATCGAAGTAACCTTTCCTTTGTTTTCTCCTTCGGTTAACTTCTCGCCCTCCGCCTGCAATTCGACGGGGCAGTTATTGTTGCTCTCGAAATAGCAGTTTTCCACTAACGCGTACGCGCCTGCGCGGAGCGAAATATCCGTGCTCGTCGTGCCGTTGTAATAGTTGTTATACATATGCATATTCGCCTGTCTTGCGAGGGGCAGACGCGCTTTGCAATTATTGTACGCGTTGTGATGGAAGGTCACGCTTGCGGTAGTCTGGGTATTGCTTCCGCCGATAAGCCCCGTCTTATGCGTTCCATTGTAAACGTTGTAGGAAAGGGTGATATTTTTAAGTCCCTTAAAGTCGGTCGAGCCGTCGCCGTCGTGCTTATCCTGCTCGTTGCAGACGTCCCAATAGTTCATACCTTCTTCAAAGGTGTTGTGGTGCAGCCATATATTTCCGTGCGAGAAAGACGACAGCGACGAGGCGCTCGTGTCCCCGCCCTCGAACGAACAAGCGTCCTCGGTGTAGTCCTCGAAAGTTAAGTTTCTGACTTCTATGGAATCGGAATTCTTAAAAGTCATACCCCACTGGAATATGCGCGCGTCCTCGCCTATGCCCTCTACCGTTACGTTTTTAACGTTCTGAATAACGCAGTCGTTCCAGCAGCTGTCGAATTCCTTCTTCGACGAATCGTACTTTATCTTACTGTTAAGCCCGATAAGCTCCTCGCACTTTGCACCTTTGTAGGCTTCGGGATAATAATTGAGGGTATTCATTCCGTCCGTCTTCAAGGTTTCCTGGTCGATATCCTTACTGCCCGTCGTGCCTACCGTAATGCCGTATTTGGTCGTAAGCTTCGTGCCGTCGCGACCGAGAACTTTGTCGGGAGTAAGCGCGTTATCGTTGTTTTCCACTAATTTGTTCCAGGTAGCCGCGCCTACCGTGCCTATAACTCTGACTATAAGCGGCGTGTTCGTGCCTGCGTTTTGAAGAATGCTGACGATACCCGTGCGCTCTTTTCCGTTCACGGTAGCCTTTACCGTGTTCTTCGTTGCTTCGGTAACGTAAACTATAACCGCGCCGGACTTGGGAGTGCCGTCGTCGTTATACGCGCCTACGCCTTTATTGTAATTGAAGTGAGCGTAACCCGAACGGTCGTACGCGGCGATACTTACGTCGTCGAAATAGTACGACGAGCCGCTTGAATCGGTAATCTTGAAATCGTATTCCGCGCCGCCTTTAAGTCCTACGACGTCCACGCGCGCGGTTTGTGCGTCCTTTTGCCTTATAAGCTGAGCGTCAACCGACGAATAGCTTGCGGCAGTGGAAAGCTTATATTGAACGGTAGCGCTATTCGCATTGCCGTCCTTCCATTCGAACGCCGCGCTCTCGTTGCCCGCGTGCGCGTAAGTTACGTTATCGTTTACGCCCGACTGCGCCTCCGTAACGATAATCTGACAGGTTGCGTTCTTGCCGCCGACCGTCGCGGTAATCGTCGCACTGCCGACCGCTTCCGCGGTTAAAAGTCCGTTATTTACCGAAACCACGCCGCTGTCGGTAGTAGTCCATTCTATCGTCTTATCCGTCGCGTTCGCGGGATTTATAGTTGCGTTAAGCGTAGTCTTTTCCCCTACGCGCATATTTAAAGAAGTGTTATCGAGCGTAACGCTCTCTACCGCAACCGTCTTCGGTTCGACCGTTACGGTGCAGGTATCGCTCTTTCCGCCCGCCGTAGCCGTTATCGTTGCCGTTCCCGTCTTTGCGGCGATAATAGTTCCGTTTACGACCGTTACCGCGTCGGACGAAGAAGTCCAGGTAACCGTCTTATTAGTAGCGTTTTCGGGCAATACCGTCGCCGTAAGCGTTTCGGTATCCCCCACCTCGAGTATAAACGATTTACTGCCGCTTATCGTCACGCTCTCTACCGGAACGGTGACGGGCGGTGCGGCGGTTACGGTTACTCTGCAGGAAGCGCTCTTGCCGCCCGCACTCGCGGTTATCGTCGCCGAACCCGCGGCTACGCCCGTAACCACGCCGTTTTCAACCGTCGCTTTCGTATTATCGGAAGACGACCAGCTTACGTTTTTATTCGTAGCGTTTGAGGGCAATACAATTGCCGTAAGTATTATGGTCGAGCCGACCTCAACCGTTCCGGTGAATTTATTGAGCGCAACGCTATCGACCGCCACTATCTGCTCGCCTTCCGCGACTACCGTTATAACCTTAGTCGTGCTTACGCCGCCCGCGGTTGCCTTTATGGTTACTTCGCCCGCGGCTACGCCCGTTACCACGCCGTTTGCGCTTACCGTAGCTTTCGCCGTGTCGAGAGATTCCCAGGTTACCGCCTTATCCGTTGCGTTTTCGGGAAGCACCGCCGCGGTGAGCGTTATCGTTTCGCCCTCTTTCACGGTGCCGTCGCCGCTTATAGTTACGCCCGTTACCGCGACGTCGCCGCTCTGCAAAGCCGTAACCGTTATAACCTTAGTGCCGCTTACGCCGCCTGCGGTTGCCTTTATAGTTACTTCGCCCGCGGCTACGCCCGTTACAACGCCGTTTGCGCTCACCGTAGCTTTCGCCGTGTCGAGAGATTCCCAGGTTACCGCCTTATCCGTCGCGTTTTCGGGGAGCACCGTCGCGGTGAGCGTTATCGTTCCGTCTATGCTTACGGTATCCGCGCCGCTTACCGTCACGCCCGTTACCGCAACGTCGGAGGAAACGGGGGCAAGCACCCTTTCGCATTCATCGCATTTACCGTCGTTATCCGTATCGGTGTGCGCTTCGGAAGTAGTCGTTTGATTACACTCGGTACACCGTTGCCAGTGGCTCGTACTATCCGATTTCCATTCATAGGTATGTCTAGTGTGAGTATCGCCGTTGAAGCCGCACCCCGCCGCGAGCGCGCAGGACAAACTCATAATTCCGGAAATTAATAAAACCGAAAGTTTTTTTGCTTTCATTATAATCCCCTTTGCCGTACCTTTTTAATCATATATTACGGCATTATATTTTTTTATTATATTAACATATAATAATTTTTTTTGCAATATATGAAAATGAATTTTATTATAATAAATCGGTTTTCACAAAACCCAAGTCGTTTGACTTTTTACCGTAAATAATTTAAAATGAATTACGAATTTGCGGATATGGCGGAACTGGCAGACGCGCTCGTCGCGGCATACTGCGCCTAAACGCGTCCACGCAAGCGCGGACACGCACTTCGCTCCGTTGCCGCTCCTCTTCCCACAAAATCTCGCTTCGCAATCTTTTGCGGGATACCCTGTTTGATAAGTCCTGCGCTTTATTTTAAATTGCAAGACTTTCAATTCAATTTAATATTTTCATATTTGCGGATATGGCGGAACTGGCAGACGCGCAGGACTTAGAATCCTGTGGGCAACCGTGTAGGTTCAAATCCTATTATCCGCACCAAAATAAAAAAGCAGACTTTTGTCTGTTTTTTTATTTTGCGTTCTTGCGGATACTATAGGATTTGAGGGAAGGCAAGCAAAACCCGTTTTGCGCAGGTCGGCGGGCTCTACCGACGACTAAACAGCACGGTGTGCTGTTTACCGTGCGCGTCCGCTCAAGGCGCTTATCCTATTATCCGCACCAAAATAAAAAGCAGGCTTTCGTCTGCTTTTTTATTTTGAGGGTAAGCAAGGCGGCAAATTTTGCCGCCTTGCTTCCTTATTGCGTAAACGTATTTACTATACGCTTGTGCTTTTTGACCGCGTATCTGTAAGTCTTGTACGCGCCGCTGTTTTCCCTCTCCTCTACCCAAAACAAAATCAAATCGCTTTTGTCTATCATCGCAACGTTTCGGTAATATATTGCCGTGTACCAATAATCGAAATCCTTCGTCGGACACTCCAACGCCTCGTACTCTTTTCTTATAAACCACCTCGGCGGCTTTCTGAGCTGTTTATCGAGCGGAAAACAAAACACCCTCTTGATATCGAGCCGAGGCTCGGCGTTTTTCTTTTCGGTTACAAGGTAATAGCACAAATCGTCGAAATCGCTTCTTCCGCCGAACAGAAAAATCCTCACTCCGTCCGCTACCGCTTTGTCGATTTCCATTCTCACTCTTGCTATCAATTCGTCCGTTATATCTACTTTGGAATGCCCGAAGCACGAACAGGTTTTTTCGATTACGCCCATAAAAAAGATGCCGCTCCCTTGCGAGAACGACACCGCAGAATATACCGTTCATCGCTTAGCTGCTAGACTAATTTACATTTCGCCAATGGGATTTGTATGCGACAAGACAGGGTATAGTTCTACCTAAACTATGCCCATTAGCGAAAAAAAATATTAAATTAGTCTAGCTTTTTCATTTTAGCAAATAACGGTGTTTATGTCAATGAAAAAAAGCGGTTGGCTTTTATTCTGCGTTCCCGCGCATACCCCCTCATTTTAAAAATCTGTTTTAAACCGTTGACTTTTCGTATGCGGTATGATATAGTATTACAAGTAAGAAAAGTAAGAAAAATAGGAAAAGGTGTTTTATGAACGAAAAGCAAGACAAATTTATATGGACGACGAAGCTGACGAGCAAGGGGCAAATAGTACTCCCCAAGCAGGCGCGGGAAGTGTTTAACTTTAACGAGGGCGACACTTTGATTTTGCTCGGCGATTTGAAAAGAGGCATTGCGATAGCAAAATACGACGATTATCTGAAATTCGCCGAAGAAATATTCAAAGCGAAAAACGGTGAAAACGATGATTGAAATTAATAACTTAACCAAGAAATATTCCGCTTTGACGGCGGTTGACGGCGTATCCTTTGAAATTCGGGACAACGAGTGTTTTGCTTTGCTCGGGTTTAACGGCGCGGGAAAAACCACTTTGATAAATATGCTTACGACGGGTATGCTCCCCACCGACGGAACGGCAACGGTAAACGGTTTCGATTTGCTAAACGACAGGGATAAGATAAGAAAAATTATTAATATTTCCCCGCAGGAAAGCGCGGTAGCAAAGAATCTGACCGTGCGGGAAAATTTGGAGCTTATCGCTTCGCTTTACGATATCAAAAACAAGGGCGAAAAAATCGACGCCGTAATAGAAAAATTCGGGCTTAAAGAAAAGGAAAACGCGAGGTGCAAAAAATTGAGCGGCGGACAAATCCGCAGGGTAAGCATCGCGCTCGCTATGATAACCGAGCCGCAGATACTTTTTCTCGACGAGCCTACCCTCGGACTGGATATTAAATCGCGGAAAATATTATGGGAAATCATCGGTGAGCTGAAAAGCAAACTGACGATTTTGCTTACTACGCATTATCTGGAAGAAGTCGAATTTTTGGCTGACAGAATAGCAATTATCAGCCGCGGAAAAATTAAGGCAATCGGCACGCGCGGCGAAATTTTGGAGCAATCGCATACCGAGAGCCTCGAGGACGCGCTCCTACAGTTGTCGGAGGAAGAATAATGAAAAAGTGTTTAATTCTGGCGCAGAGAAATATTAAAGAAATGATAAGGGACCCGTTGAGCCTCGTATTCTGTCTGGGCTTCCCCGTCGTAATGCTGCTTTTAATGCAGATAATTTTTACCAACCTAGAATTCGTTCCCGACAATTTTGCGATAACGAATTACGCGAGCGGTATCTGCGTATTCGGTTACACCTTTACCAGCCTTTACGTCGCGATGCAGGTCACTTCCGATAAGAACACCTCGTTCATAAGGCGCATAAACATTTCGCCGATAAGTAAATTCGGATATTATTGCAGTTACTTCCTCTCCGCTCTGCCAATGGCGTTAATACAGACGGTGCTGTTCTTTCTGATAGCCTTAATCTTTAAATTCCCGTTCGATATCAACTTCCTTTTAAGCATAATCTATCTTTTGCCGTCCGCGGTTTTATATATCTGCATCGGCTTACTGATAGGTTGCATCTGCAAAAACGAAAAGCAAACGGGTCCGATAACTTCCATATTCATTTCGCTGACGGGAATATTCGGCGGCGTGTTTATGCCGATAAACTTATTCGAGGGCGGGTTCGCGACTTTTATAAATCTGTTGCCGTTCGGGCACTCCGTTTTAATCGGCAGCGAGCTTCAGACCGTAGGCGCGGCGTGCATATACCCCCATATTCTTTACCTGCTGTTTTATATCGCGTTATTCACGGCAATAGTTGCGGTTATCGAAAAAGTGCGGAGCGGTAAAAAATAATTCACTTAATTTAAAACCGTCCGAACGTCAACTGCCGATTTTAAAAAACCAAAAGTAAAAAGCCGCGGAACGCGTTCCGCGGCTTATTTTCGTCAGGTTGCCAAAAAGCCCGCCGCACGAAGCGACGCAAGCAACTGATTTAAAGTAGTACCGACTTCGTCGGGAGTCGGGGTGTCTTCCACGTCGGGAACTGCCGCCGCGGGGGTAATCGTTGCCTCTGGACCAGTCGCACCCGTCGCGCCGGTTGCTCCCGTAGGACCTGTTGCACCGGTAACTCCGGTAGGACCGGTAGGTCCCGTTACGCCGGTTGCACCAGTTACACCAGTGGGACCGGTAGGTCCCGTTACGCCCGTTGCACCAGTTACACCAGTGGGACCGGTAGGTCCCGTTACGCCCGTTGCACCCGCAACACCCGTAGGTCCGGTAGGTCCCGTTACACCAGTCGCACCCGCAACACCCGTAGGTCCGGTGGGTCCCGTTACACCAGTCGCACCCGCAACACCAGTAGGTCCGGTAGGTCCCGTTACACCGGTTACGCCCGTTGCTCCGGTTACGCCCGTTGCTCCGGTTACGCCCGTTACGCCCGTAGGTCCAGCTACACCCGTAGGACCAGTGGGGCCCGTTACACCCGTAGGTCCGATTACACCAGTCGCGCCTGTTGCGCCGGTCGCACCCGTAGGACCGGTCGCGCCCGTAGGACCGGTCGGACCCGTAACCCCCGAATTCGTATTGACGTAAACCGTCCTTACCGTTCTGTTATTATTACAACTGCAGCTTCCGCAGCCACCGCAATTTCCGCAGTCGGAACATGCATAAAAAATCTTAAATATATCTATCATTCAATCGTCCCTTTTCCGAGTTTCGTTCGGAAATAATTTTTATTATACAGATAACTCTTATCGTGCGGTTTTATACTGCCCGCCTTCTCGTTAAAGGCGCAGGCCTTTTCCGTTTCACCGAGCCCGTCGTACAAAACGCACAACTGCATATAGGGTATATAGCCGCAATAATCCGAATTTACGAACCCGCCCTTTTCCACTCCGTTATCGGCGGAAATCGCCGATTCGTACCAATATATTGCCG
This sequence comes from uncultured Clostridia bacterium, assembly GCA_964598465.1. Taxonomy (GTDB): domain Bacteria; phylum Bacillota; class Clostridia; order Christensenellales; family Borkfalkiaceae; genus Coproplasma. The sequence continues at coordinate 12,756 of CAZRCE010000031.1, forward strand.
ACTTAACGTCGTTTTTCGCCATAAAAATACTGCCGAGTATGCAACAGCATTCGCTCCTCGGCGGCGCGTAAAGAAATGATTTTAAAAGCGCGTTTTGCGCGCGCTCGCTATCACCGACGGCGGAATACGCGCGGTAAAGATTGAGGCAGGCTTCGATTTTATTCTCGACCCACCCCCCGCCGCGCAGGAAATCCTCCAAAACGGCGGCGCTTTCGAGATACATTCCGTTAAACAAAAGCTCGCGCCCGTAATAGAATTTTTCGCGTTCGTTAAGGGATATCCCCCGCGCAATCTGTTTTTGGTAAATTTTAAGATTTCTGAACGGTTCGTTTTCCCTTATCTTGCAATGCAGAATCTGCGCGTCGGAATATACGATTTTACCCGACGGCGAAACGGCTTCGTGCACCGCGCCTTCGAATTTGAAATTTTTATCGCGCCTGAAAATGCGTTCCCTGTAATACTGAAAGACGGCGTTTCCGTCGCCGCACGCCGAAGCATACAAAAGATACGCGGCGTCGAAATCCGCGCACTTTAACGACTTTATCTTTTCGCAGTTCTCGTCCGTCACGATATCGTCCGCGTCCAGCCACATTACGAAATCGCTTTCGGCTTTCGAGAACGCGAAATTGCGCGCGGCGGAAAAATCGTCGCACCAGTCGAAGAAGTAAATTTTATCGGTAAACTTCTTCGCCTCCGCAACGGTACCGTCGTCCGAGCCCGTATCCACGACGACTATCTCGTCGGCAAATTTAAGCGCGCAGTTCAAAGAGCGCGACAAAACTTCTTCCTCGTTCTTTACAATCATGCATACGCCGAGCGTCATATTTATACCCCATTACATTATATGCGGGCGCGCGGGCAACGGTATATGCATTCGTGGACGCATACGCATATTTTCATTGACTTTGAAATAGTATTTTATTATAATGATTTTATTCCGAAACCCTCATATTACAGTTAAGGTACTCAAGTTGAAATTTAAAGATTATTTTATCAATATGCTTAAAGGCGGGGCGATAGGCGTCGCAATGATTATCCCCGGCGTTTCGGGTGGAACGCTCGCCGTGCTTTTAAAGGTGTACGACAGGATAATAAACTGCCTCGGCGATTTGAGAAAGGATTTTAAAAACAGTTTTATTTTCCTTTCCTCTATTCTTCTCGGCGCTTTAATTGCCGTCGCCGCGGCGTTTATACCGCTTAAATACGCGCTCGACAACGCGCCGCTTCCCACCGTATTGCTGTTTACCGGGCTGATGCTTGGAAGCTGCCCGAAGCTTTTAACCGACGCGAAGAAAAACGGGTTCAACAAGCTGGATATAATCTCGCTTATCTTTCCCGCGGCGGTGGTCATAGGGTTGTGCTTTATACCCGGTTCGGGCACGGCGGATTTATCGGCGAATATGGCGTGGTACGGTTATATTATTCTTATCCTCGTCGGCGTAATCGCCTCGTGCGCGCTCGTCGTGCCGGGGATAAGCGGGTCGATGCTTTTAATGATTTTCGGTTACTACGACCCTATTCTGAATACCATAAAGGCTTTACTTTCCTCCCCCCTGCATTCGATATGCGTGCTTTTATGCTTCGGCGGCGGACTTATAGTCGGGTTCTTTACTATAGCAAAGCTTATGCAATATCTGTTAAAGAAATTCCCGCGGACGACTTACTGGGCGATAGTGAGCTTCGTGCTCGGCTCTATCCCCGCGATTTTAATCGTTTTCGAGTCGCAGTACGGCTACGCGGGAATAGAAATGCGGGCGGTTGCCGCGGGCGTGATTTTGCTGATTGCGGGCGCGGTTGCGACTTTCTCGCTTACAAGGTACGCTCAGAAAAAACTGTCGAAATAATAAACTGAAACGGG
>CAZRCE010000032.1:0-13484 GCA_964598465.1 uncultured Clostridia bacterium
AGAGCATAAAGGGCTACTATTCGTCGTTCGGCGTGGAAATAGGGCTTGACGAAATTTTCGTTTCCGACGGCGCAAAGAGCGACCTCGGCAATATCCTCGACATATTCTCGACGGACAACACAGTGCTCGTGCCCGACCCCGTGTATCCCGTGTACGTCGATACGAACGTAATGGCGGGCAGAAAAATTCTGTTCGCGGACGCGACCGAGGCAAACGGCTTCTTGCCCGAGCCCGACTATTCCGTGGACGCGGATTTCATCTACATTTGTTCGCCCAACAACCCCACGGGCGCGGCTTACGACAAGGCGGGGCTTAAAAGGTGGGTGGATTACGCGTTAAACAAAAAAGCGGTAATTCTGTTCGACGCGGCTTACGAATGCTTCATAACCGATAGCGACCTTGCGCGGTCGATATTCTCGGTAGAAGGCGCGCGCGAATGTGCGATAGAGTTCTGCTCGTTCTCCAAAATCGCGGGCTTTACGGGTACGCGATGCGGCTACACCGTAATTCCCAAGGAGCTTTCAAAGGACGGTATGAGCGCGAATAAAATGTGGTTTCGCCGTCAGGCAACCAAGTTCAACGGCGTGCCCTATATCGTTCAGCGCGGCGCGGCGGCGGTTTTTTCCGAGCGCGGCATGAAAGAAATAAAGGAAAATATTGCATACTATCAGCAGAACGCCCGCATAATCGCGGACGGAATGGACGGTCTCGGCATAAGCTACACGGGCGGAAAAAATTCGCCCTACGTCTGGCTTAAATGTCCGCGCGGAATGAAGAGCTGGGAATTTTTCGATTTCCTTTTAAACTCCGCGCAGGTCGTGGGAACTCCCGGCGCGGGCTTCGGCAGGAACGGCGAAGGCTATTTCAGACTTACGGCGTTCGGCAGCCGCGAAGTGACTAAAGAGGCGGTCGAAAGAATTAAAAAATCTTTGGCGGAATAACATTATGACGGAGAGTTTAGAAAAACGCGGCGTTGGCGTGCTTTGCCACATTTCGTCGCTGCCAAACAAATACGGTATCGGTTCGCTCGGTAAAGAAGCGTACGATTTTGCAGATTCGCTTGCAAAATACGGCGTGAAATACTGGCAGATACTGCCGCTTCAACAGACGGGTTACGGCGATTCGCCCTATCAGTCGGTAAGCTGTTTTTCGGGCAACCCATATTTCATAGATTTGGAAGCGTTGCGCCGTGAAGGGCTTTTGGACGAGGAAGAACTCAAATCGGCGGAAGTCCCCGCGGGCGACGTCAACTACGGCGCGCTTTATACCGCGAGGTATTCGCTTTTAAGAAGGGCTTACGCGCGTTTCAACGTCAAAAACAAGGAATTTATCGACTTTATCGAGAGCGGCGAATTTGAGGACTACGCGCTGTTTATGTCCCTGAAAGCGCGCTACGGCGGCGTTTTCAACCACTTTCCGGACGCTTATAAATATAAAGAACACCTCGCTATGTTCGAGTTCAGAAACGCCGTTTATAAGAGCGAGTACTGCTTCTGGCTGTTTTTGCAGTTCCAGTTCAAAAAGCAGTGGGCGGCGCTTAAAAGCTACGCAAATGCCAAAGGCATAAAAATAATAGGCGATATCCCGCTGTACGTCGCGTACGATTCCGCGGACGTCTGGGCAAGACCCGAGCTGTTTATGCTCGACGAGGATTTAAAGCCCACTTTGGTTGCGGGCGTTCCGCCCGATTATTTCTCGGCGACGGGTCAGCTCTGGGGCAATCCCATTTATAACTGGGACGCGCTCCGCGCCGAAAATTACGAGTGGTGGATTAACAGAATAGCAAAAGCGGGCGAGCTTTACGATATTATCAGAATAGACCATTTCCGCGGCTTCGACAGGTACTACGCAATCGACGCCGGCGCAAAGACGGCGGCGGACGGCGAATGGAAGGACGGACCGGGCAAGGAGCTGTTCGACGCGGCGAAAAAGCGCCTCGGCAAGCTCGAAATAATAGCCGAGGATTTGGGCGTCGTGGACGAGGGCGTTACCGCTCTCCGCGAGTATTGCGGCTTTGCGGGAATGAACGTTTTGCAGTTCGCATTCGACGGCGACCTCGAAAATCCCTATCTTCCCGACAACGTAAAGGAAAATTCGGTAATTTACACGGGCACGCACGACAACGATACTTCGTACGGCTTCGTAAGCTCTTTAAACGAGGTGCAGTTCAAGGAGCTTAAAAAGGAGCTTCGCGCCGCGCTCAAAAGGGTAGGCGCGTATATCCCGATAGTCGATAGAAAGGACGCGGCGCAAGCGTTCTGCGTGCTCGCGCTGTATTCGAAATCCAGACTCGCCGTAATCCCCGTGCAGGACTTGCTCGTGCTCGGCGGAATTGCGAGAATGAACGTCCCTTCCGTGGCGGAAGGCAACTGGTGCTTCAGGCTGGAAAAACAGCCGTCGCGCAACGTTATGGCCGAGTTAAAACAGCGCATAATAAAATCGAAAAGAATATAAGAAATAAAACCGCCGCGGCGCGAAATCGCGCCGCGGCGGTTTCTTTATTGCCTCTTGAATATCCTCGCGCAAACCGCAGTCATATCGTCGGGTACGCCGCCGCTCCGCTCCTTCGCGGCATTTAATATTTGCTCCGCGAGGCTCTGCGGGTTAAGCGGCTTTAAAGTCTGCAAAAACTCGTAAAGCTCGGCGGTGGTGGAAAATGCGGAGGTTATTCCGTCGCTCATAAATACCACTATATCGCCGCCTTTAAGCTTTTCTTCGCAGACGGTGGGGCGCAGAGTTTCGAGAATGCCGAGCGGCAGGCTTCTGCTCTCCAAAACCTTTATTTCACCCTGTCGCACGATAATACCCGCGGGCGAACCGATTTTTATGAAGCCCGCCGTAAGGTCGTTTAAGTCTATCGCGGCGACGTCGATACAGGTAAAGCGTTCGTCGCGGTTGAAGCATATCAGCTTGTTTACCGTTTCGAGCATAGTTTTCGTCGGCATCTCCGCGCGGTAAAAGGATTCGATAAGCGAAATGGCGGTGGAGGAAACCTTTTTCGCGTATTCGCCGCTGCCCGTCCCGTCGGAAAGAACCATAAGGAAGCTGTGTTCGTTTATCTTGATTACAGAGTGCGTATCGCCCGAAACCTTTTCACCGTCCTTAACTGCGTGCGCCACGCCGAACGCCGCGTCGAATTTGGGCGGCACGCCGAAAATAAGGCAGCTCTTGTCGCCGTCGTAAACTATTTTATCCTTTAATATAAAGCTCTTGCCCGTAGCCCGCAGTATCGCCTCGCGCACGGAGGGCAGATTCGCTTTGCCTATTACGGTGAGCATAATCTCGGCGTTGTCGCCGTCGTATAACCGCAATTCGGGGCAGGACACGCCGTTTGCCGTAAGCTCCTTTAAAATCGCGCGCTCGGCTTCCTCCGCACGCTCGTGCGATTTGGAAATTTCCGCCGCGCAACCTTTCAGCACTTCGGAAACGCCCTTCGCCTGATTTGCGAGCAGCATTCTTCCGCTCCTCGCATTTTCGGCTTCGAGGGTAAGCTTTCGGTATTCGGCGAGCAGTTTATTAAGCTCCTTTATAACGACCGCGGCTTCCGCGCAGTGGGTGGTTATCTCGGACGAGAGGTCCACGAGACTGACTTTGCCCTTCGCGCAACCGCTGTCGATAAGCCGTCTGAACCCGACGTAAACGTCGGTTTTTTTGCATTTTTCCCTTCTCGGGCAATCCGCGCAGGTCTTCAATTTCAGTTCTTCGGAAATTCTTATCCTCAGCGCGCCGTCGTCGAGCGCCTGGTCAAGGTTCACGAACGCGCACTCTATTTCTCTGAAAACCTCGCTCAGTCTGAACAGCTTTTCGCCCGTCGCCGATTTAAACCTTTCTTCCTCGGAGGAGGGGAGCACGGTCTTTACGCAAATGAGGTTGTACGCTTCTTTAAGCCGCTTTTCCGTGGGAACGACGGCGGCTACGCAACAGCAAAGAAGCAGAAGCGCGCGCACTATCGCCGTACCGATATCCGTCGAAAACGCGCCCGTAAGATAGAAGTATCCGCCCGCGGCGATAAGGCAAACTGCGCTCGGCGCGTATCTGCCCGCTCCGCTGAACAGCAGGGCGAGGACGGATAAAACCACGAGCGCGGTCATATAATCGGGCGAAAGCGTCGTCACGGCGAGTGGTATTCCCGCTATGCACGCAACGACCGTGCACGCGGGGCTTTTGCACAGCCGCACGGTAAGAATTATCAGCCCCGTGAATATGCAAAGGGTAGCGTACAGTCCGCAAAGGTTGTAAAGCCCCACGCCGAAAACGGTGAAGCTCACCGCAAGGCAAACTATCTCGTCCGCGCGCAGTCTGCATCTGAACAGACGGTACAAAAGCGCGTAAACGCTTTTAAAGCAGAAGAAAGTGAAAATAATTACGGCGCACGCCGCGACCGATTTCATTATGTACGCGTTGTCCGTAAAATACAGGCTCTCTATTCCCGACCAGCGCGAAAACGCGATAAAGGGGGCGAGAGCGACGCATATATAAGCCGCGCTCTCCGCGCGGATTTTTTTGTGCGCGCGGCGGTAGATAAAGGTAACCGCGGTGACGAACGCTCCCTCGAACAGCCCCAAAAGCAGAGTTATCCAGTCGGGATTGATAAGCGTTGCGAGAACGTAAATTACGGGCGTGGCGATAATATTCGTGCCGCAAATCAGCATGGAAAAACACAGCCCGAGCGATAGCGGAACTCCCGACACGGCTTTGTTTATGCAAAGAAGAAACAGGGCGTAAAAGGCGTATAGCGTTACGCTCTTTAAATTTATTTTAACGCGCATAACCGCATTATATATTGGGGTCAAACGCGCAATTTGGGATAATTTGGCGTATATTATGTAATAATGTTAAAAGCGGCGCGGCGGAAAATTTCCGCCGCGCCGCTTTATTTAATTCAACGCTTTTTCAAAGTAAGATACACCGTTAAAACGGCTATATCCGCGGGGCTTACGCCCGAAATCCTCGCCGCCTGACCGAGCGAGCGGGGCTTAACCTTGTCGAGCTTTTCGCGCGCTTCCAGCCGCAAGCCCTCTATTGCAAGGTAATCGATATCCTCGGGCAGGAGCTTTTGTTCCAGCTTTTTCTGCCGCGCAATCTGCTCCTTGCTCTTAATTAAATATCCCTCGTATTTTACGTTTATTTCCGCCGTTTCGAGTACATCGTCGGGGAAACTTTCCAGCCCGTCCGCGAATTCTCTCATAGCGTCGAGCGGTACGCCGCGCCGTATCATATCGGCTATGCTTAACGGCTTTTGAGTGGGGGCAAGCCCTTGCCTTTCCAAAACCGCGCTCGCCTCTTTTGCGTTAATCTTAATACTTTCGAAATCGGCGCACGCGCTTTCGCACAGCTCTTTTCGCTTTAAATATCTCTCGAATCTTTCTTTCGTTGCAAGCCCGCAATCGTAGCCTTTCTGCGTAAGCCGCAAATCGGCGTTGTCCTGCCTCAGCTCTATTCTGTATTCCGCGCGCGAGGTCATCATTCTGTACGGTTCTTCCGTGCCCTTGGTCACCAGGTCGTCGATGAGTACGCCGATATACGCCTCGTCGCGCCCCAGAATAAGGGGGTCGCGCCCGCGCAGTTTAAGGCTCGCGTTAAGTCCCGCCATAAGCCCCTGCGCCGCGGCTTCCTCGTAGCCCGAAGTCCCGTTAATCTGCCCCGCAGTGTAAAGCCTTTCTATCTTTTTGAATTCGAGGGTGGGATAAATATCGAGCGTATCTATGCAGTCGTATTCGATTGCGTAGGCGTAACGCATAAACTCCGCCCGCTCCAAACCCGCGACGGTGCGGTACATTTCCACCTGAATATCGTGGGGCAGGGAGGTGGACATTCCCTGAATATACGCCTCGTTGCAGTCGCCTTCTGGTTCTATAAAAATCTGATGCCGTTCCTTGTCTTTAAAGCGAACGACCTTCGTTTCAATGGACGGGCAGTACCTCGGACCGGTGGAAGCTATCGTGCCGTTATAAAGGGGCGAACGGTCGAGGTTGCTTAAAATTATTTCGTGCGTGCGTTCGTTGGTGTAGGTCAAATAGCAAGGCTGACCGCCCGCTTCGCATTTTTCGGAAGTAAAGGAGAAGGGATACACGCTCTCGCCGTACTGTATTTCGCATTTGTCCAAATCGAGCGTACGGAAATCCAGCCTCGCGGGCGTGCCCGTTTTAAATCTGCGCACGTTAAAACCGAGCTCAATCAGGTTTTTAGTGAGGTGCGTCGCGGGCTCGAAACCGTTCGGTCCGCTCTTTTTAATCACGTCGCCGGTAATCGTTTCGGAGTTTAAATATACGCCCGTCGCGAGTATCGCCGCGCGGCAGGAAAGTATTCCGCCGTAAGAGGTCTTAACGCCGCACACGCCGCCGTTTTCGACGAGGATTTCCGCCGCTTCCCCCTGTAATATGCGCAAGTTATCGCAGTTTTCGAGTACGCGCTTCATTCTCGCGTGATAGGCGTTTTTATCGGACTGACAACGGAGCGACTGAACCGCCGCGCCCTTGCCGACGTTTAAGGTTTTGAATTGAAGCGCCGTTTCGTCGGCGTTAATTCCCATCTCGCCGCCGAGCGCGTCTATCTCTCTCACGAGCTGACCTTTCGCCGTGCCGCCAATCGATGGGTTGCACGCCATAAAGGCGATACTGTCCAGATTGAGGGTCAGTATCGCCGTTTTTAAGCCCGTCCTCGCCGCCGCGAGCGCGGCTTCGCAACCTGCGTGCCCTGCGCCTACCACGACGACGTCGTATTGTCCTTCCGAAAATTCTTTCATTTATTTTTTGAGTATTATATTTTTTATATCGTCTATGTCTTTCGCTATTTTGTCGTTTACCTGGCACATTTCCTCAACCTTGTTGCGCGAATAAAGTATGGTCGTGTGGTTGCGGTTGCCAAGCTCCTCGCCGATAGTCATAAGGGGGAGGGATAAAAGCTCGCACATAAGGTAACAGCAAATCTGCCTCGGCATAACGAGTTCCTTTTTCTTGCATTTGCCGATAAGGTCGGACTTCGATACCTGATAGAAGGAAGTTACCGCGTTTATAATTCCGTCGGGAGTAATTTCCTCTTTACCGCTTTCGGAAACGGCCTCGTTAAGCGCGCTCGCGGCGAGCGAAACGGTAATAGGTTCTTCGTGCAACTTGCTTGCGAAAATTACTTTGGTAAGTCTGCCTTCGAGCGTTCTCACGTCGTCGCCCGAATCCTGCGCGAGGAAGGTAAGCACTTCGTCGGGAACGATGCACTTCTTTTCGAACGCCTTGCGCTTCAATATCGCGATTTTCGTTTCGAGGTTGGGGGGAAGAATGTCGAAAACCAATCCGCCCGAAAAGCGCGTTCTCAGTCTTTCTTCGAGCGCGGTAAGCTCCTTCGGCGGCTGGTCGGAAGAAATTACTATCTGCTTGCCCTTGGATACGAGCTCGTTAAAGGTATGGAAAAATTCTTCCTGAACGGCTTTCTTGTTCGCAATAAACTGAATATCGTCTATGATAAGCACGTCCGCACTGCGGTAGTGCTGGCGAAGCTTGTTTCCCTTGTCGCGGGCGTCGGGCCCGCGCGAGGTGAACATAGTGTCTATAATTTCGTTTACGAACTGCTCGCAGGTGACGTAAATTACTTTAAGCTGAGGCTTTTCCTTTACGATTTTGTTTGCGATTGCCTGCATAAGGTGGGTTTTGCCCAAGCCCGTTCCGCCGTAAATGAACAGCGGGTTATAAGTGCCCGCGGGGTCTTCCGCGACGGCGAGAGCGGCGGCGTAAACGAATTCGTTGCTCTTGCCGACTACGAAGCTTTCGAAGGTGAACTTTTTATCGAGGTTTTCGGGCGCGGAATAAACTTCCTCGTCGGGCGCGTTGTACGCGTAGTCGTTACTGCCCTTAACGACGAGGCGGAAATCGGTAATTCCGACGTCGGCTTTGATAATTCCCGCGCGCATCTTGTCGGCAATGGTGTTGGTTATATATTGCGCGAAATTTTCCGTAGGCGTTTCAAGCACGATAAATCTGCCGTCGATATCTACGGGTACGAGTTTTTCGATATAGGTGATAAAGGTGATATTGCTCACCTCGTCACGGATTTTTTCTTTAATAGGTTCGTAGATAAAATCGAAGTTTGCTTTTTCCGCCATAATTTGGTTACAATTCCTTTGTTTTTTCGCTTGAAAAATGTTATAATGTAAAGGAAGCCGCAAATCGGGCGTTCCCTAAACTACATTATAGTACAATTTCGCTTTAAAATAAAGTGTTTTAAGTAAAAATGCGCATAAAAAATTTGTACCTTAAAAATTTCAGAAATTATTCGGACGAAAGCTTCGCCTTTTCGGACGGGCTGAACGTGCTGTACGGCAAGAACGCGCAGGGTAAAACCAACTGCGCGGAAGCCGTGTTTTACCTTTGCACGGGCACTTCGCCGCGCGCCAAGCGCGAAAAACAGCTCGTAAAATCGGGCGAGGAGCGCGCGTTTATCAAAGCCGAATGCGAGGGGTCGTACGGCTCGCTCGAAATTTCGGCGGAAATTTGCGAGGACGGCAGGGAAGTTAAGATTAACGGGAATAAGATAGTAAAAAACGCCGACCTTATAGGCAACGTTTACGCGGTATTCTTTTCCCCGCGCGAACTGCGTCTTATTCAGGACGGACCGGACGAGCGCAGGCGTTTTTTGAATATTTCGATTTCGCAGCTCAGCCGCGCCTATTACACCGCGCTTCTGCGCTACAATAAAATTCTTGAACAGCGCAACACGCTTTTAAAAAACCGCGATATAAACACCGTTTACGATACCCTTCCCGTGTGGGACGCGCAGCTTTGCCGTTACGCCGCTGAAGTGGCGTGCCGCCGCGCGGAATATATCCGCGAGCTTGCCCCGCTCGCAAAAGAGGCGCATTTTCACTTGACGGAAGGCAAAGAGGAGCTTGAAATTTCCCCCGACAAGAATTATAAGGGTAGCGCGCAGGAGCTTGAAAAGAGGCTTTTCGACGAGCTTTCGAATAACTACGACAGAGATATCCGCCTAGGCTATACGGCTTCGGGTCCGCACCGCGACGACCTCAATATCGAGATAGACGGCAAGGACGCGAAAGCCTACGCCTCGCAGGGACAGACGAGAACGGCGGCGCTTTCCGTAAAGCTCGCCGAAGTGGAAATTTTCAAAAAGACCTGCGGCGAATACCCCGTGCTCATTTTAGACGACGTTATGAGCGAGCTTGATTTGCCGCGCAGAAAAAAGCTCGTCGAAAGGACGAACGGCTTGCAGACTATTTTAACCTGCACCCACGCGGAACGCGTATTGTACGGCAGGGAAGCGAACAAAATAAGGATTGAGGGGGGCGCGATAAAGAGATGAAGCTGCGTGCCGATTTACACGTTCATACTTATTTTTCCGACGGAACGCTGTCCTGCGCCGATATCGCTTCCGCCGCGGTCCGTGCGGGCGTAAATATACTTGCAAAGACCGACCACGACACGCAGAACGGCTGCGCGGAGTTCGAAAGCGAGTGTAAAAGCAGAGGGGTTATCCCCGTCGGTGGGGTGGAAATTTCGGCGTATTCTTCGGTAAAGGTGCACGTGCTCGGCTACAACCTCGACAGGGAGTGCGCCGCCTATAAAAAATTCTTTTCCGGTCTTTACGACGGAGCGGAGGAACGCACGCGCGATATATTAAAAAAGCTCGCCCGTTGCGGGGTTAAAGTTTCCTATGAAGAAGTAGTAAAGGAAAGAAAGAGCGCGGCTTCGCCCGTGCACACCTTCTATATAGCCCGCGCGGCTTCGCGCAAGGGCTACGGCAGGTCGCCCGTGGATTTTTATATGACCTATCTCAACGCGGGTTGCCGCGCGTATTCTGCGGTTTGCCGCCCCACGCCCGAGCAGGCGGTGGAAGTAATTAAAGCTTGCGGCGGCGTAAGCTCGCTCGCTCACCCCGGCAGAATAACGCTTGCCGACGGCGACAGATTAAATCTTATAGACGCGCTCGTGTCCTGCGGGCTGGACGGCATAGAAGCCGAGTATTCGGGGCATACTGTTAAGGAAACGGCGTACTATAAGGAGATAGCGGAAAGCAGAAAACTGTTGGTTACGGGCGGTTCGGATACGCACCATGCTGAAGGCGGAAAGCGCGTGGGCACGCCCGAATTTTATCCCGACGAAAGACTGCTTGCCGCGCTTAAAATAAATTGAAAAACAAACTCATAAAATCGGTAATAATAACCTTAACGCTCACGCTCGCCGCGGGCGTTATTTTATTTTGTTCCGCTTTTTCGTTGCGGCTGCCAAAGGGTACGACGGTGAACGGCACGGAGGTCGGCGGGCTTACCCGCGCGGCGGCGGTCGGACTGTTAAGAAAAAACGTCGAAAACTATTTAAAGGGCGAACACTTGCGCATACGTTGCGGCGAACGGGCGTTCGACTTCGATTTTCCCGAGTTCTACTACAAGGAAAATTTCACGGAAAATATACGCGCTATCCGCAAAAAGGGCGAGTATAATTTCCCCGTTTTCTATTACCTAAACGGCGCGGAAGAAATTGCGGATATGATTTGCGTTTCCGCCAAAATCGAAATGAACGAGCCGCAGGCGCACTTTTATTCCTACGGCGAGCCGTTCTCTTATACGGCGGGCAACGACGGCGCGGAATGTGATAAAGACAAGCTTTTAAACGATATTTCAGCCTCGCTCAACGGCGGCTTTACGGAAGTTAGCGCAACCGTAAAAAAAGTGGCGAGAACGCTTTCGGAAGGGGATATCAGGGCACGAACCGCGCTTTTATACTCTTTTACGACCTATTTCGACGGGTCTAACACGGGCAGAAGTTCGAACATAAAGCTCGCAGCTTCGAAGATAAACGGAACGGTTATTCCGTCGGGCGCGGAATTTTCGTTCAACGAAACGGTGGGCAAGCGCACGGAAGAAAACGGCTTCAAAAAGGCGAAGATTATCGAGAACGGAAAATTCGTTGACGGCTTCGGCGGCGGCGTTTGCCAGGTTTCCACTACGCTGTATAACGCCGCGCTTTTGTCGGGGCTGGAAATTACGGAGTACCACCCGCATTCGCTTTCGGTAAGCTACGTCGCGCCCTCGCGCGACGCGATGGTCAGCGGCAGCTCGTGCGATTTGAAGTTCAAAAACAATACCGCGTTCCCCGTTTATGTCAGGGCTTCCGCCTCGTATAACGGCGTAACCTTTTCCGTTTACGGTAAGAGCGACGGCTATAAATATTCCTGCGTTTCGGAAATTACCGAAAGTATTCCCCGTCCGCCCGAGCAAGTCGTGGAGGGCGACGAGGATAAGGTAATTACCTACGGCAGGGACGGTATAAAGAGCGTTTGTTATCTGGTCGCGGAAAAGGACGGCGCGGAGGTGCGGCGCAAGATACGCTCGGACAGATACGCCCCCGTCGGAGAGGTCAGACAGGTCAAGGTTTTAACCGAGGGCGAAACCGAGGAAACGCCGCTTGAAGAAACGGAAGTAAATTAAGCTGTAAAGTGCCTTTATACAGTTGTGTTTTTACAGATATTGTGTTATAATCATCTTATGCATACTATCCCTATGGGATAGGCGCGGTTTAAACGGGTTAAAGAGGACTGTATAATGGATAAAATTTTAGTTGACGGAATGGGCGGCGACAACGCTCCCGCGGCGGTGGTCGAAGGGTGCGTGCTCGCGTTAAAGGACGATAAAGAACTTTACGTTATTCTCACTGGCAGAAAGGACGCGCTCGAAGCCGAGCTTAAAAAATACAAGTACGACAAAAGCCGTCTCGAAATAGTGGACTGCCCCGACGTAATAGGAATGAACGATATTCCCACGGAAGCCGTAAAGCGCAAGGAATCCTCGCTTATGGCGGCGTACTGGATGCTCAAAAAGCGAGAAGATATCTGCGGGCTCGTTACCGCGGGTTCGACGGGCGCGACGATAGTCGGCGGTCAGCTCATTCTCGGCAGAATAAGGGGAGTTAAGCGCCCCGCGCTCTGCCCCGCGATACCCAACGTCAATGGCGGGGTTACGCTGCTTTGCGACTGCGGCGCGAACGCCGAATGTAAGCCCGCGATGCTCTGCCAGTTCGCGGTGCTCGCTTCGTGCTACGCTCAGGCGGGCTTCGGCAAGGAAAATCCGCGCGTGGGACTTTTAAACAACGGCACGGAGGAGCACAAGGGCGACCCGTTAAGACAGGAAACATACAAATACCTTTCATCGATGCAGGGAATTAATTTCGTCGGCAACGTCGAAGGCAGGGATATAAATTTCGGCGACCTCGACGTCGTGGTTGCGGACGGGTTTGCCGGCAATATCGCGCTTAAATCGATTGAGGGCTGCGCGAAAATGATTTTGACGGAGCTTAAAAAGCAATTCAAATCCTCACCCGCTTCAATGATAGGTTATCTGTTTATGCGCGGCGCGGTTAAGCGTATGAAAAAGGAACTCGATTTCGACAGATACGGCGGCGCGCTCCTTTTGGGACTTAAAAAGGTAGTGGTAAAAAGCCACGGCTCGTCAAAGCCCCTTGCAATCAGCAATTCTATTAAGAACGCCGTTTCCATATACCGCGGCGGACTAGTTCCCAAAGTGGAAAAGATGCTCGAAACGGTCAACCTCGACAATCTTATCCCCGCGGAGGAATAATGGATTTTTCGGAAGTCGAAAAAAATACGGGCTATATTTTCAAGAATAAAGATATTTTACGGCGCGCGCTCACGCTCTCGTCCGCAGACGGCGGTTTCAACAATCAGAGTATGGAGTGCTTCGGCGACTCGGTGCTGTCGTTCATCGTAACGGAGAAACTGTACGGCGAAGGGCTGGACGAGGGGGATATAACCGCCCGCAAGAAAGCTCTCGTTTCCGACGAAGCGCTAACGCCCGTATCCGAAAAGCTCGGGCTTGACCGCGCGCTTATAAGGGGCAAGGGCGACAATAACAATAAAAAAGCCGTGCCGTCCGCGTTCGAAGCGCTTACGGCGGCGGTGTATCTCGACGGCGGTATGCAAGCCGCGAAAGCGTTCGTGTTGTCCGCGATAGATTTCGATGTGAAGGGCGAAACGGATTATATTTCCGCTTTACAGGAAGAAGTGCAAAGCCGCGGCGAAAAGGCCCCGCAGTATAAAAAAACCGAGTGCGGCACACCGCGTTCGCCCCGCTATATTGCGGAAGTGGAAGTCGGCGGCAGAACTTTCTCGGGCGAGGCGCAAAGCTTTTCTTCGGCAAAAAAGGAAGCGGCGAAATCCGCTTACGAATATTTAACAAAACAATTAACGTAGCAAGCAAAACCACGCTTTTGCGCAGCGCGACTCAATTTGCGATTTATCGCCTCAGCGGAATGAATGCCCGCGATTATATAATTACGGGTGCCCCGAGCAATCACGGACAGGGAGGCAGCGCCTCCAAAATTCGCAGAAATATCGGCTGTCGCCAGGACGAGATTTTTGCGAGAGAGATATTTTTATGGCTAAAAAATCAATTATAATCAATCCTCTGCCTTATATATGTCGCGACGCCCTTCAAGAGTGTTTTCACGCTCATCGGATGGTTC
>CAZRCE010000033.1:0-13315 GCA_964598465.1 uncultured Clostridia bacterium
ATTTGCCTATTCTTTCGGCAAGCTCGTCCTGCGTGAGCTTGTACTCGACCATAAGCTGTTTCATTGCGCTTGCGGCTTCTATGGGGTTTAAGTCCTCACGCTGCAAGTTTTCAATCAGCGAAATTTCCTTGATTTGGCGGGCGTCGTACTTTCTGATAACCACGGGAATGGTTTCCGCCCCCGCGAGCTTCGACGCACGGTAACGCCTTTCGCCCGCGATAATCATATATCTGCCGCTGCCGTTGTCGTTTACGACGATGGGCATTATTACGCCGTGTTTTTTAATCGAATCCGCGAGTTCGCGCATAGCCTGCTCGTCGAAATTTTTTCGCGGCTGGTTGGGGTTGGGATAAATCTTGTCGAGATTCATCTCCTCCGCGTTCCTGCGCTCCTCCTCGGTATATGTAAACGCGTCCCTGTCCTTATAGACGCTCTCGAATGCGGTGCCCGTTTCTTCGAACAGCTCCTCAAGACCTTTGCCAAGTCCCTTGCCCGTATCTTTTGCCATAATTTACCTCTCGAATTATTTTTCCGTGCGGCTTGTCCGCCCTTATCTCTGTTTCGATAAAAATTCTTCCGCCAACGCCTTGTACGCCCTCGCGCCTACGCACTTGGGGTCGTACAGCATAATAGGTTTGCCGTGGCTGGGAGCTTCGGCAAGCCTTACGTTGCGCGGTATTATGATTTCGTACAGCTTCTTTTTAAAGAATTTCTTTATTTCGGCGGCTATCTGTTTGGACACGAGCGCCCTGCCGTCGTACATAGTTATAACCACTCCTTCTATTAAAAGGTTGGGGTTAAGGTGCTGTTTTACGAGGGCTATCGTGTTCATAAGCTGGCTTACGCCCTCCAGTGCGTAGTATTCGCTCTGAATGGGTATCATAACCGAATCGGACGCGACCCACGCGTTAATCGTTAAAAGCCCCAAGGACGGCGGGCAGTCGATAAATATGTAATCGTAATTGCCCTTGACCTCTTTTAGGGCGTTTTTGAGGGTCTGCTCGCGGTTTCTCTTATAGACCAAATCGACTTCCGCCCCCGACAAATCGACGTTCGCGGGGAGAATGTCCAGATTCGGCACTTCCGTCGGCAAAATATTGTTCGTTATCTTGTCGTCGTCGATAAGCACGCTGTAAACGGATTTTTTAAGCGCGCTTTTGGAAAACCCGAGTCCCGTCGTCGCGTTGCCCTGGCTGTCGAGGTCGATTAAAAGAACTTTCTTGCCGTAGTCGGCACAATACGCCGCCATATTGACTACGGTCGTCGTTTTGCCCACGCCGCCCTTTTTGTTTGTGAATGATATAACTTTTCCCATAATTTCCACCGTCGCCGTAAAATAAGCCTTTTTGCGGGCCTGCGGCTCAATGTTTCCCGTGAAACTATACGGTTAATCCGCCCCCGAATACGGGGACGGAACCTTATTGAATCTCGTTTTCAGTCGTTTCGAATCTCTTGAACGGGTTGCCGTCGCTGCCGTTCTCGTTTTTGTCCATATGCTCGATGACTTCTTTGTAGTCCTTGCCCGCCATAAGCATATCGACTTCTTCGGCGTAAATCGTTTCCCTCTCGATAAGCACCCTCGCCATATTGTCGAGAATGCTTCTGTTTTCGCTGAGAAGCTTGCGTGCGCGTTCGTGCTGGGAGCTTATAACTTCGCGAACTTCGTCGTCAATCATCTTCGCGGTTTCTTCGGAATAAGCGTTATGCGTTGCCATATCCCTACCGAGGAACACGGGCTGAGAGTCGGAGCTGTAAGAGATAAGCCCGAGCTTTTCGCTCATGCCGAATTCCGTTACCATCGCGCGGGCAAATTTAGTAACCTGCTTAATATCGCCCATCGCACCCGAGGAAATATCCTTGATTACCAGCTCCTCCGCCACTCTGCCGCCGAGACCCATACAGATATCGTCGAGCATAAAGCTGCGGGAATAATAGGAACGGTCGTCCTCGGGACGGGTCAGCGTGAAGCCGCCGGCACTGCCGCGGGGAATGATGGTGACTTCGTGAACGGGGTCGCAGTGTTCGCAAAGTTTTGCGAGTATCGCGTGTCCCGATTCGTGGAACGCCGTAAGGCGCTTATCGCTTTCGGTGACGAGCCTCGACTTTTTGGCGGGACCCATAGTAACTTTATTAATACTTTCGAAAAGCTCTGCGTTGGTGATAAATTTCTTATCCGCACGCGCGGCGAGAATTGCAGCCTCGTTTAAAACGTTGGCAAGGTCCGCACCCGAGAAGCCCGAAGTGAGCCTTGCAACCGTCTTGAAGTTGACGTCGGGGGCGAGGGGTTTGTTTCTCGCGTGAACCTTTAAAATCTGCTCCCTGCCCTTGACGTCGGGAAGGTTGACGTAAACCTGTCTGTCAAATCTGCCCGGACGCGTAAGAGCGGGGTCGAGGATATCCGAACGGTTGGTCGCCGCCATAACGATGACGCCTTCGTTGGATTCGAAACCGTCCATCTGGACGAGAATCTGGTTGAGGGTCTGCTCCCTCTCGTCGTTGCCGCCGCCGAGCCCCGCACCTCTGTGCCTGCCCACGGCGTCGATTTCGTCGATAAAGATAATGCACGGCTGGTTTTTCTTAGCCATTTCAAATAAGTCGCGTACGCGCGACGCGCCCACGCCCACGTATAATTCAACGAAGTCCGAACCGGATACCGAGAAGAACGGAACGCCCGCTTCGCCCGCAACGGCTTTCGCAAACAGCGTTTTACCCGTTCCGGGAGGGCCTATTAAAAGCACGCCCTTGGGTATTCTCGCACCGAGGTCGGAGAACTTTTTCGGGGTTTTGAGGAATTCGACGATTTCGGCAAGCTCGACCTTTTCTTCGTCTGCGCCCGCCACGTCGGTAAACCTTACTTTAATATTGGTCGATACCCTCGCCTTGGTCTTTGCGAAGCTCATCGCTTTGCCTGCGCCACCCGCCGTAGAGCGGATTATCAGCCAGAACACTACGCAAAGAACGATTATGCCGGCAAAGGATATTACGGTTGACCAGATGCTGCCCGCGTTAGGGTCGGTCAATTCAACCGACACGCCGATTTTAGCCCAGTCGGCAACGAGATTTACCGTATCGGTCGAATACAGCGAAGTGCCCACGCAGAAATACGCTTTAACGAGCCTTCCGTCGGTACCCGACTGAACGTAGCCGTTCCACTTGTACTGGTCGGCTTCTACCTTAACGATGCGAATCAGCTCGGCGCTCGTCTTTTTATCAACTATCTTGCCGTCTTTAAGCTCGTAAACGACCTCGGTAGTAGGTTCGCCGTCAACGATAAGCACCAAGGCTTTGCCGTCGTCGCTTATCGCATAGTCGGATAACTGATTTTTATCGCGGGCGCAAATTTCGCCGTCCTCGACGTAAAAATTATTGTTCTGAACGTAGCGCGTAAAATCCGTAAGATTTATAGTCTGTGCGCCCCCGTTCATCGTCATGGTCAATATAACGGCAATCGTAGCTACTACGAGCAACGCGATTATAACGCCCGTTATAATTCTGCTCTTTTTGTTCAATCTGAATTCCTCCCTAATAAATAGGATTACTATTATTGTTACCGAGATTCGGCGTTAAATTATCAACGATAAATATTTTAGCATATATCTCTGCGTATTTCAAGTATTTTGTTGACAAAATAAGGTAATATCACTAATATTTTACACCGTTTTCACGAACTGTAACTGTTTTCCAAAAATGTTATTATTGGCTAATTTGGTAGGTTTTTCCACTTAGCGCAACACAAATTCTTATCTCAAAAATGTTTCCCGTGAAACTTCCTACCAAATTTTTTAACGTAATAAATGTTTCACGTGGAACACAGAACGCTCAATTTCTTCATATTGTTGATAAACTCTTTAAAAATTGCGTTTTTCTGCGAATTTTTACATTAAAATGCTCTGTTGAATTGTCCATAACTTTTATAAAATCTATCCACAATTACACATTTTGGCATAAATATGACTGATTTTAGCCGATTTATCAACAATTTTGCGCTACTTTTCCACTTTTTAACTGTATTTTACTTATAAACACCGTTGTCAAATTGTTGATAAAATGTTTATAAGTCGGCAATTTTCAAGTTTAAAAACACAAATCCGTTGCGCTGAAAATTTGCCCGAAATAATACTTTGCGCCCCTCTCGCGGAAAATTTTTTGAAAGAAAGGATTTCCGCCGTGAAATTATCCGCCCGTTTTTGCCGCTACGAGGGTGGCGCAAAAATTTATGAAAATTCCCGCCTTTCCCCTTTCTTCGGAAAACAACGTAATATAAGTATATGCAATTTATCAATATAAAATCTGTCGAGGGACGACTTTAAATCTTTAACCGTCCGGAGGCTTTTATCGTCGCGGCGAATTTGAAGCGTAAATCCGAAACCAAAGTATAAATTACGGACGGAGGGGCAATAAATCAAAGGAAAACGCAAACAAGGAAATAAACTAATGGACTATTCTTTCAATCTTTTCAACACGCTCGCACCCGACGGCGAGGTTATCGTACTTAAAAAATTATTGCCCGAGCTTAAATCAGCGCCCATAATACTTTGCGTGGGCAGCGATTTGTCGGTGGGGGATTCGCTCGGACCTCTGACGGGAACGCTTTTGCAGAATAAACTTAAAGGACTTAACGTGTACGTTTACGGCACTTTGGCGAAGCCCATAACCGCGCACGAGGTAAAATATATGAACGAATTTCTGCTCGCAACTCACCCTAACAACCCCATAATCGCCATCGACGCGGCGGTGGGAAACGCGGGGGATATCGGGCTTATAAAAATAGCGAAACGCGGTCTTAAACCGGGCAGCGGAACGAACAAAAAACTCGGCAGAGTGGGGGACGTTTCGATTATGGGAATAGTCGCGGAAAAGACCCTTTTCAACTACTCGCTGTTCTCCGCGACGAGGCTGAATATCGTCTATAAAATGGCGGATATTATAGCCGAAGGCGTGACGACTTTTATATACGATTTTCTGCAAAACGGCGAAAAATTCAAGCTGGCGCAATAAAATTTTATTGCCGGTTTTCGGGGGCGCATAACTTTTTCGCTTTTATATTTACCTTCGCAAGAAAAATTCCGTCGTCACAAGTGACTTTAATTTCGTGAAAATAACAGTGGAGGCTTTCAAGCCTCCACGAAGTAAATATTTTTTCCTATTGAACGAGCGTATTTAACGGTGTAAAAAGTGCCGCCGCGACGCTCTTTAAGATAAGCTAAAACGCAGTCGCAGTTATCCGCCATATAGCGGTCGCGGGCGAGCATGCAGCCCTTGTAATACCCGGTGCTGAGTATCTTAATTTCCGAACATTTTTCCAAGACTTCGAGATAGGTTTTTCTGTCCTTTTCGCCGTAATATTTTTCCTGTTCGGGGCAGGGAATACACGCAACTAATTCGACGCCTTCGACTTCTCCGGCAATTTTTAAAACGGCTTTCCCCGCAGCCAAATCGAACCCTCGCGCCATTCCGCAAAGGAATTTTTTTACGCCCGAATTTACTATTTTTCTTATGCAGTTTTCGAGCAGTTCTTCGTCGAAATCCTCGCCGAGCTCTCTGTGTCCCGTCAGGGCGCAACACTTTTTTATCATAATATACCGAAAAATGAAGGGCGGATTTCTTCCGCCCTTAAATTTTTAATTACTTTACGTTCAAATTTTTAATAATTACGTTGCAAGCAAAAATCACACTTTTTGCTTGCAGCCTCAATTTGTGCGCAAGCACCTCAGCGGTTGAATGCGCGCGTTTTCTGTAATTGAGAGCCAAAGCATACGCGCGCAGAAGGCAGAGCCTTCCACTCACGAAAAATTCCGTCGTCACGAGTGACGGAATTTTTGTGAACTAAATTATCGGCTCTTTCTTTTCCAGACCCTGTCCGCGGGGGTATTTCAAAGGCGTGTGAGCTACCTTTTCGATTACGACAATCGTCCTTGCGTCGCCGTTCGGAAGGTTGAATTTTTCGATTTCTTTTATCTTTCCGCCGAGAATCTTTATCGCCTTTTTGGCTTCTTCAAGCTCCTTATCGGCGTTGCCCTTATAAGCTACGAACAATCCTCCGATTTTGAGGAAGGGAAGGCAATACTCGCAAAGAGTGTTCATTTTAGCCACGGCGCGCGCGGTTACGACGTCATACTGTCTTCTGTAATTCTTATCCTGACCGAGCTTTTCGCATCTGTCGTTGATGACTTCCACGCCTTTAAGCTTGAATTTTTCGACGACGGCGTTAAGATATTCACATTTTTTGCCCACGCTTTCAACAAGGGTAAAGTTAAGGTCCTTTCTTACGAGCTTCAAAGGAATGGAAGGAAAGCCTGCTCCCGAACCTACTTCGATTACTTTCGCACCCTTTTTAAAGTATGATTCGCCGACGACGGAATCGAGGAAATGCTTTAAAAACACTTCCCTTTTGTCGGTAATTGCCGTCAAATTATATTTTTCGTTGTATTCAATCATCATAGAATACAAAGATTCAAACTTTTCTCTGTTTTTTCCGTTTACCGAAAGGCTGTAAGATTTAGTATCCATAACGCATATATTATAACACACTTTTTTTATTAATTCAATAATTTTTTGCAGTTTAAAAGTGTAAAAAAGTTATCAACTTTGCACATTTTTTTGTTTATAACGTTAAAATTCTACAAATTTCCCTATTTTCCGATTTTTTACTTTTTTCAAAAACCAAAATTTCTGAACAATTTAACATATTGTCAACATACTAATCAACCGAAAAGTTATTGTTTTCAACATCTAAAACTTCCCTATTTTGGTTGCTTTTTTTATATAATTTTGTTATTATATTCAAGTAAGAGAAAACTACTGCTGTTTATCAACGATTGCACCGTCCCCTAATAATATTACTACCATATAATTTTTTTAAATAAAAATAAAAAGAAAGATAGAGGACTGCAAAGAAAATCAAAGATACGAGGGGTTTAATATGAAGATAGTTTGCGAGGGTATCGAGCTTTCCGACGCCGTGCTTAAAGTTGTTAAAGCCTGCGCTACGAAGACGACCGTACCCGTTATGGAATGCATCAAACTTTCCGCCCGCAACGACAGCCTTACGCTGACGGCTACCGACGGAGAGATATCTATACAGAAAAAAATAAAGGCTGAAGTTTACGAAGAAGGTAAGGTCTGCGTTCCCGGAAGATATTTTTCCGATTTTATTAAAAAGCTCGAGGGAGTGCAGATAACTTTATCCGCGGAAAACGGAAGAATGGAAATAAGCTACGCCGACAGCCAGACTTATATGCAGGTTCTTCCCGCCGACGATTTTCCCGTAGTGGATACGGATATAAACGAAAACTCTTTCGTTTTAAAGACCGCCGTTTTCAAAAAGCTGGTTTCTTCCACTTCGTTCTGCTGTGCGACGGACGATTCCCGCCCCATTTTAAAGGGTTGTCAGATAGTCATTAAGGATAACGCCGTCTGCGTTACCGCGCTCGACGGTTTCCGCCTTGCGACCGCGAAGGGTGAGCTGGTTTCTTCCACGGGCGATATGGAAATAGTTTGCCCCGCCAGAACGTTGAACGAAATAGAAAAGATGCTTCCTTCCGACGACGGAGAAACGGAGCTTAAAGTTCAGAAAGGCATAATTTTGGTATGCGTGGACGATACGATTTTGACTTCGAGGCTGTATAACGGAGATTTCATAAAGAAAGAAAATATCATTCCCAAAAACTTTTTAACGGAAGTCACCGTAAACAGGGCGCTTTTAAAAGCTTCTATCGAAAGGGCGGCGATTTTAGTAAGAAACGATAAAAACAGCCTTATAATTTTCGACGTTTCCGCCGGCAAAACGGAGGTTTCTTCCAACTCCGAGATAGGCAACGTTACCGAACCCGTAAAGTGCGAGGTTGAAGGTAAAGACCTTAAAATCGCAATGAATTCCAAATTCATTCTGGAAGCGGTAAATTCTTTGGACGAAGAAGAAATAGTTTTAAGCTTCAACAATCAGGTGCAGCCTTTTATCTGCAACAACAAGGAAGATAAAGGCGTTCTGTACTTAATTTTACCCGTAAGAACGGCGAATAACGCTTGACTTACCTTTTAAAAAACGGATATAATTAGCTGTCTAAAATAAAAAACGTCAACAAGCAAAACGGCGCATTTTCTCTGCGCGGCGGTTTTGCGAGAGGAGATTTATTATGAAAAGAACTTATCAACCCAAAAAGAGACAGAGAAGCAAAGTTCACGGTTTCAGAAAGAGAATGGCTTCCACGGCAGGCAGAAAGGTGCTTAAAAGAAGAAGAAATAAGGGCAGAAAGAAGCTGAGCGCGTAAAAGAGTTCACGCAAAATCCTTTTTCTTGTGAAAAAGCTTTTGCCGTGAGGTTGCTAAAGTCGCGAAAACGCTTAACGGGCGAAATCAATCCGCCCTTGCGTTTTCCGAACGCGAATTAATTTAGAATTCGTGAGTTCAGAGAGCGTAGACAAAAATCAAGATTTTCGCGCGAACGGTAATTATGCGCTATTTGAGAATTAAGAAAAATACCGATTTTCAGAAAATGTTCAGAAAGGGGAAAAGAGTTTATTCCCCTTGTCTTACTTTGTTATATACCGTTTCTCCGGAAATGAAAATGGGTATCGCTCTTTCCAAAAAGCACGGCAACGCCGTTAAAAGGAACAGGATAAAGAGGCTCGTCCGCGCGGCTTTCTACGACACGAACGCGAAAGCTGCGGACAATTATTCGGTTATAGTTCTTCCGAAAATAGCGGAGGATTATACCTACGACGGATTCGTTAAAAGTTTTATTTCGTGCTATAAAAGGATGGACAAATGAAAAGCAGGGTTTTAATCTTTCTTAAAAAGAAAGTGTTCAGACCTTATCTGAAAATGCTTTTTATGCGCCTTATTATCTTTTATCAGAATCACTTTTCACGGCATACCTGTCTTTACGAGCCGACTTGCTCGGAATATACTTTGCGTTGTCTTAACAATCACGGCGTAATACTCGGTATTTTAATGGGCGTATGGAGGATTTTACGGTGCAATCCTCTCTCACACGGCGGTTACGACCCCGCGCCCGAAAAATTTTTTAAGGTAAGGTGGGTTTATTGACCCTCCCGAAAATATGCGATGCTAAATTTATTAACGCAATATCTCGGCGAAGGCGCCAAAGAGGTTGCTTCCATAGAACTGAATTGGATAGGTCAGATAATCCGCTGGCTTATCGAAAGCATAGGTATCGTCGCGGTGGGAATTATAGTGTTTACGCTTATTCTCAAGACGATAGTGCTTCCGCTCGACATTTATTCGAGAATAAAGACCAAAAAGCAAGCCCTCGTAATGGAAGAAATGCGCCCGCAGATGGAAAAACTCCAGAAGCAGTACGCCAACGATAAACAGATGTACAACCAGAAGGTTGCCGAGCTTCAGAAAAAGAGCGGCGCGTCTATGTTCGGCGCGTGTCTTCCCATGATAGTTTCCCTCGTAATCTTCATGGTCGTGTTCAGCGCGTTCTCGACTTATTCGCAGTACGCCAACCTCGAAAATTACAACGGAATGGTGCGCGCGTATAACGCCGCCGTGGAAAAGTATATCGTTTCGGACGATAACGCCGACGGATTTTTAAAGGAAACGCTGTTCGACGAGAGCGGAAAAATCGCAACCGTTAAGGAAGACGGCAAGACCTATATCCTCAAATACGAGGTGGATTTCGATAAATTCGTAGAAACCTATAACGAGGAAAACGGAAAATCCCTCGAAAAGGGCGCGGTGTTTACAGAGCTTTTAGATTCATATAAAGAAAAATATCCCGACAAAGCCAACGTTACGGCGGGCTATGAAAATACTCCCGACGGAATGTGCGCGCTCGTCGGCTTCTATACCGAAAAGCCCGCTGCCGAGGCTGCGGAAAAATATTACGACGAGAACAGGCAGAATTTCCTCAATATTCCCTTTATCGCAAGGAATATCTGGTATCCCGACTCGATGCTCAATAAACAGGTTCCCGATTTCTCGACCTTCAAATCGACGGTAAGCTCGGCGGGAATAGACGACGGCTACCGCGAATATTACGAAAAGGTTACCGCAAATCTCGGCGAAGAAAAGGAAGCGTACAACGGCTTTTTCATACTCATTATATTGTCTATCGGCGGTATGCTCGTCCAGCAGATTATATCGATGAAAGCCAACAAATCGACGAACGAGTTAAGCTCGATTGACGGTGCGGGCGCAAAGACGAACAAATATATGATGATTATGATGCCCATAATCTTCGGCGTAATTTCGTTCTTCTACAGCTCGGCGTTCTCGCTTTACATGATTACAAACACGCTGTACGGAATACTGACGACCCTGATAATAAACAAATTGACCGATATATCTTTCAGAAAGAAGAAGGAAAAGGAAGCTTTGAACGGCGGCAGAGCGAAAAAGAGAAAATAGTGATGAAAATTGTTTCGTCTAAACACACCGTATAAATTAAGGAGAAGTTAAGCGACAAGATGGAAATTTCGGAAGAAAACGTATTCACGGCAAAGTCCGTCGAAGAAGCGACGGAGGAAGGGTTACAGGCTCTCGGTTTGACCCGCGAAGAAGCGGAGATAACCGTGCTCGAGGAGGGCAAGAAGAAGCTTTTCGGCGGCGTTAAGGCAAAGGTCAAAATTACGAAAAGGCAGTCCGACGGCAAGCGCGCCGCGGACTTTATCGAAGGGCTTTTGGGCGTGCTTAAAATAAGCGCGTTCTGCGACCTCAAGACGGACGCGGACAAGGTTGAAATCGAAATTCAGGCGACCAATTCCAATTCCGTAATAGGCAGACACGGCGAAGTTTTAGACGCCATTCAGTGCCTTGCGGGCGCGGTAGCGAATATCGGCAGGGACGAATATAAAAAGGTCGTCGTTGACTGCGAAAATTACCGCGCGGGCAGAGAAAAGACCTTGACGGAGCTTGCCGCAAAGCTCGCGAAAAAAGCCGTGGAGAGGGGCAGAAAGGTAACCTTAGAGCCTATGAACCCTTACGAAAGGCGTATAATACATTCGGCGCTCGCAGATAACGCAGAGGTTAAAACCGTATCCGACGGCAAAGAGCCGAACAGATACGTCGTTATAATTCCCAACAATATGAAGCCCTACGAGAAGCGCGACAGGCGCGACGGCAGAGAGGGCGGAAGGGAGCGCCGCGGAAACCGCGACAGACGCGACAGGCGTGACGGCAGGGATAACGGAAGGCGCGAAAGGTCTTCGTCGCCCCGCCCCGCGAGAGGTAAAAAGGAAATCCATTTCGGAACTTACCTCGGCAACAGCGGCAACAAATCCGAAGAATAATTTAAAAGTAGCGGATTAATTCCGTTACGGGTAGGTTTTCGGCTCAACACTACCTTATAAAAAAACCGACCGGAGGAAGTGCGTTTAATTTTTCGGGGCGGTATTTACCGCCCCGTTTAATTTTGCCGGAACGCACGGAAAAAACTATGAAAAAATCAAAATTCACAACCGTTATGCTGTGCAGAGCGGGCATAATAGCCGCGCTGTACGCCGTAATCACCTGGGCGTTCGGACCGCTCGCGTTCGGACCGTTTCAGATAAGACCGTCCGAAGCGCTTACGATTTTGCCGCTGTTCTATCTGGAAGCCGTTCCCGGGCTGTACGTGGGCTGTATGCTCGCCAACCTTATGAGCGGGTACGGCATCTACGATATTTTGGTGGGAAGCCTGGCGACGCTCGTCGCCGCGGCACTTACCTACGGCGCGGGCAGACTCATTCAAAACGACGCCTTAAAGGTCGCCGTAGGCGGGCTGTTTCCCGTGCTCTTTAACGCGTTCGTTATCCCCGCCGTGTTCATACTCGCGGGCACGCCCGACGTCGTTTACTGGGCGGAATTCGGCTGGCTCGCTCTGACGGAAAGCGCGTGGGTCTATGCGCTCGGCATACCCCTCTATATTGCCGTTAAATCGGTAATAGTACGGGGTGTAAAGGTTATGGCGCCCAAATACCGAGATATAGCGGGGCTGACTGAAACGGACGGAAAATCGCAATAAAATTAATAATAAATAACGCTTAAAACGCTTGCAAAGTTTTAAAATTTAT
This sequence comes from uncultured Clostridia bacterium, assembly GCA_964598465.1. Lineage (GTDB taxonomy): Bacteria > Bacillota > Clostridia > Christensenellales > Borkfalkiaceae > Coproplasma. The sequence continues at coordinate 12,020 of CAZRCE010000033.1, forward strand.
TTTATACTCTTGTACGGGTAGTTGCCTGATTGCAGGCGCGTGCCTAATACGCGAAAGGAGAACGTAAGATGAGCATTACCGAAGCGGTCGCCGTCAGGCTGAAAGCTATTTTAAAGGAACGCGGAATCAAGAAGATGGAGTTCAGGGAACTTCCGGGCGTCAAAGGCCAGAGTATCAGTAACATTTTCAGAAAAAAATCTACGCCCAGTATAAGTATGACCACCCTTTACAGAATCTGCCGCGCACTTGACATGTCGATGTCGGAATTTCTTGCCGACCCCGTGTTTGACGAAGTAGAAGTAAAAGATTAATAATTTAATTTTAAAAGCGGCGCGATTGATTTCAATCGCGCCGCTTAACTTTTGACTAAAAGACTACATTCTTTCGGATAAACCTAAAAGATAGTCGGAAGAAACTTCAAGACATTTGCAAAGTAAATACAGCGTTTCCAAACTCGGAAAAGCTCTGCCCGATTTAAAATTGTTAATATTCTGTCGGGTGGTATTACAGTAAGCCGCTATTTCGGTCTGCTTTAATTTGCTGATTTTTAAACACTCGTTAAATCTTTCGGTGAAGTTCATACCTATATTATACGACAAAAATGTAAATTATTGATTGACAGTAAATTAGCAATGTACCATAATATTACTATCGGAGGATTAATGCGGAAGCGTCGCAGATTTTGAAATAATAATACCGCCCCGCGGCAGTTGCCGCGGGGCGGTTATTCTTACAAAACGCGAAGTTATTTTCAGTCAGAGCAGTTTTTCTTTAAGGTTTCGAGGCATTCGGTAAGCTCCGCGGGGATACGCGTCTTAATCGTGCCCTCGTAGTAGCCTTCGATTTCCTCCGCTTCCTTCGCCCACTTCGTCTTGTCGATTTTAAGGATTTCCTTCAAATCTTCCAAACCGAATTTCTTGCCTGCGGAAATGCTGTAATCGAGGTCGGTCAAATCGATATCCTCAGCCTTGGGAACGTAGCCGATAGCCGTTTCTTCCGCGTCCACCGTGCCGTCGCAGCGCTTTAATATCCACTCGATAACGCGCATATTGTCGCCGAAGCCGGGCCACATAAAGTTGCCGTCCTCGTCCTGTCTGAACCAGTTGACGTTGAATATCTTGGGGGGATTGGAAGCGGCTTTGCCCATATCAATCCAGTGCTGGAAGTAGTCGCCCATATGATATCCCGCGAAAGGCTTCATTGCCATAGGGTCGTGCCTCAGCACGCCTACCGCGCCCGTAGCCGCCGCCGTCGTTTCGGAGGACATAGCCGAGCCTACGAATACGCCGTGGTTCC
>CAZRCE010000034.1:0-12126 GCA_964598465.1 uncultured Clostridia bacterium
CCGAACACGTTCTTTATTTTTATCTGGTCTATAACCCCGCCCGACGGCGAATCCTTCCTCCCCGAAAGCATCGTTATTTCCGCTATCCAGCTTTTGGGCAGATAGCTTAGAATTTTGCTCTGCGCGACGTCCCTCTGCACCTGCTGCGATAGGGAAACCGACCAGCCGAAAACGTCCTTTCTGTTCTTTCTGTACGGGTGGACTCCGCGCAGCATCCATATTGCTTCCACCGCGCCGCATTCCGTCTTGCCCGAACGGTTGCCGCCGAATACCCAGCGGTTGCGCTTTTTGCATTTATGAAAAGCCATCTGCTTTTTGTGCTTTTTTCTGCCCGCGTTGTAATTTAACAGCTTGTCGCCGCCGCGGCGGTTTTTCAGCTCCTTATCTATCCTCGCAATGGCGTTTAAAATATCTTCTTTCTTCATATCCCAAATAGTGACAAAATAAATGAAATTTTTCGTATTGCCGTGCGTTATACTTGCTTTTATGAAACGACTGGCGATTATACTATTATGTATTTTTACCGCACTTGCCGCCGCAACGCCCGCAGGCTTTGCCCATGCGGATTCTACGCCCACCTACGCGCGGGCGAATAAGCGCGGCGCGTACTTCTTTCAGGAAAAATCGGACGTAACCTCCCTTTTTATCGTACCCTACACCTACTGCGTGGAAGTGATTTCCGACGAGGGCGAATGGTACAGGGTCAAGTACGGCGAAAACAACGGACTGTATCAGTCCAAGGCGGGATTTTGCCGCAAAGAAGATTTCGATATTCTGCCCGAGCGCCCGACCGTTACATTCCTGTACAAGACCGTGCCCGTAACCTATAAATCCGACCTCTCCACCTCCACCCTGCCCGTGCTCGGGGATATCAAGATGGACGCCGCCTACTACGGAACTTTTTACGCGGGCGCGACGGCGTATTCATACGTCTTATGCAACGGCGAATTCGGCTACGTGCTCGGCGCGAACGACGATTATCCCCTGATAGAGGACGAAGCTAAGGACGCCGCCGTAACCGACGTCGATAAGGGCGGCGAGGTGAACTCCAACCTCGTCACCGCGCTCGTTTTATGCGCGCTCGCCGCGGCGGCGCTTGTACTGCTGTTCGTATCTTTAAGAAAACGCGGACGGACTGACGGCGTTTAAGCTTAAATTTTAAGACAACAGACAGTAGTACTCGTTCACTATGCCGACCGAAGCCGAAAAGCGGTCTATCCCCGCCCTTATACGGCGCGAAAACTTTGTTACCGCACGCTTTATTTCGGTTTTGCCTATTTCCGATATCTTTCTTTTGGACAGCGCGTAACTTTCAAGGGTGGCGATATCGCGTGCGGTGAGCGTGCGGAACGCGTTGTCGAGAAACGCCCAAAGCTTACCCAAACTCTCCTTTTCGGAAATAACCTTAATCATCTTCTCCGCGTAAACCTCGCAGGACGACGTTCCGTCAGCCGAACGCATGGCGAAACGAAGAATAATATTGTCGAGCGCGCCGTTAAGCCCGTCCGCGCAAAAATAAAATTTCAAAAGCCGCTTGACCTTCATATTCCTCCTTCGCCTGCGGATTTACCCGCCGCATATTTATAAACGGCAAACAAACAAAAATAAACATTTGTTCGTTTGTATTTTTATTATAACCGTAAAAGTTGACAGAAAGGTAATATTAAAAAAATAAATTTGGGAAAAATAAAATTTTTTCCGATAAAAAACCGTGTAAAAAAAGGATTTCGGCTTGCGCGGAAAAAGCGGACGAAATCCTTTACAACAAAATTAAAAGGTGGTATAATTTAACCGTGAAATATTTTAAGCTTCTGGCGTTCGCGGCAACTGCCGCGGTCGTTGCCGCAAGCACCGCCTTCTGCGGGGCGGGCGCGGCTTTCGCCGACGAAAACGAAACGGGCTATCCCGAGAATTTTACCGACACGCTTACCTTCGCGTCGCTGACCGACTACGCCGTAAAAGAGGGCGAGTACGCGTTTGCCGAGGGTACTTCTATATATATCGTTTCGGTAGGCGAAAAGGAAAACCTCCTCACCGCGTTCGAGTGCGGGTTCGGAATTAAATATTTAAACTATGCCGAGGACGGAAATCTTTACTTTTCCGACGGGCAGAACAACGCGTACGTTTACCCCGACGCAAATACGAGCGTCGAATACAGCCTCGTCCCCCCTTCTAACAGGCTTACGGACATAGGCAATTACATTTATTATATTAAAAACGACGGTACGCTCGGCGCGATGGACGATAACAACGAAACGACCGACATCGACGCAGGTTTTACGACAAACACGCTGAAATCGTTTAACGGCAGCGCGTACGCGATAAAAGACAACGCGCTTTACAAAATTACGGACACTACGGCTACGCGCGTGGACTGCACTTATATAAATTACAAGAAAGCCGAAGACAGACTGATAGGCGATTTTGCGGACGCGCTGAAAAGCGACGAGGATTTGAAGCACGTAACCGTTAAAGAAAGCTCCTTCGTTACGCAGATTAATTTAAACGATATTTCTGGTTCTACCTTTAAGACCACAAAAGCCGAGGGACACACCTTCAAGCTCGAAGGCGATAAAAGCGCGCTGTTGATTGCGACGAGGTACAACGCGAGCATTATTATAATGAACGAGAACGGCTTCTCGACCGCGTACCTCACCCTTACCGCAAATTGCAGGGATTCGGTTTATACCAACCCCGCGAAAGACGCGACGAACGCATACTCCCGCACGGCTACGAAACTGTATTCGACGCCGTATATGTGCAAGGCAACCGAGATTAAGGATATCCCGCAGCGTGCGGAACTTACGGTACTTAAAAAGTTTGCACTTAAATTCAGCGACACGCTGACCTATATCTATTATAAGGTTTCCTACGCCGACGAAAGCGGCGTATCCGAGGGCTATATAGCCAACGAATACCTTACGGAATTTACCTTCGCCGCGGACGATAAAAAGCCAAACGAGGTAAAGGACGATTTCGATTATTCGACCAACGTTGAAACGGTAATCCTCGTTCTCGTAATAGTCGGGCTGGTAATCCTCGCAATAGCGTACCTTACCGCAGTCGGTACGAAAGGCAACGGTAAAAGGAAAACCAAGCACAACAAACCCCTCCCTCCCGACGAAGATTAAATAAATATACCGCCCGAAGCGCAACGCGCTTCGGGCGGTATATTTTATTTTTATATTGAATTTTATCAAAAGGTATGGTATAGTTTATATACGATAAAGTTTAAAATAATAGAAAGGAATTTAAAATGAAATTTATTGCCTGGCTTTTCAATATCAGCGCCCGACATACGATTGCGGGCAGAAAATACGAAAACGGCGGCGTCGGCAGAAGGGTCTATGCTCTTATCATAATGCTCGTATTAGCGGGCTTAACCGCAGGCGCGGAACTATGGTTCACCACCCTCGTGAACTCGGGAGATAATTTTCTGCTTATCGTTTTTATTGGAATCATGGGCTTAGCGTTTGCAAGCGGCACGATGGAATACTGCGCCTTTTACGCGCTTACCGCCTTTAAAATGGCCATACGCGGCACAGTCGAAAAAGTAAAAAAGCACAATGCGGAAAATCCGGATAATCAAAGATATATCGACGACCGGCCGACCGCAAACGGCGATTTCAGATACAGAAAACTCGACTACGCGGTAGGCGTAATCGCCTTACTGCTCGCGTTAGCCGCTTTCGCTTCGGTGATAATTCTTATAAGCTTTGCCTTAACGGCTTCGGGCAACTGATTTATATAATAATAAAACCGCCTTGCAAAATGCAAGGCGGTTATTTTATTGCCTTTCGGCTTGAAGCCTGTACAGCTTGGAATAGTACCCGCCGTTTTTAATAAGCTTTTCGTGCGTGCCGCTTTCCACTATTTCGCCGTGTTGCATAACTATTATGTTATCCGCGCGCCTTATCGTCGAAAGTCTGTGCGCGCAGACGAGCATAGTGCCGATATTTCGCATCTTTTCAAGACCTTGATTGATTAAAACTTCCGTTTCGGTGTCGATATTTGCGGTCGCCTCGTCGAGAATGAGTATCTGCGGCTTGTAAAGCACCGTGCGCGCGAACGACAAAAGCTGTCTTTGCCCCTGCGAAAGGTTTTCGCCGCGCTCGGAAAGCTCGGAATTTATTCCGTCGGGCAATTTGGCGATAAAGCCGTCAGCGTTGACGTATTTGCACGCTTCCTCTATCTCTCCGTCGGTGAACGCACTGTTGTTTAAAGTGAGATTATCTTTGACCGTACCGCTGAAAAGGAAAACGTCCTGAAGCATCTGCCCAACTGCGCGGCGCAGGGATTTTATTCTGATTTTCGAAATATCCTTGCCGTCTATCAAAATCTGCCCTCTCTGAATTTCGTAGTTTCTGACGATAAGCGAAAGTATCGTACTCTTGCCCGCGCCCGTCGCGCCGACGAACGCGCAGGTTTCGCCCGCGTTAACCTTAAAGGATACGCCCTTCAAAATCCAGTCCTCGCCCTCGTAAGCAAACCAGACGTCGCGGAATTCGATATCGCCGTTAAACTGCGCTATATCCTCCGCGTCGGGCGCGTCGCGCACTTCGGGTCGGATATCGAGAAGGCGGAAAATCCGCTCCGACGCCGTGAGCGCTTTCTGAAGATTGTTGAGCTGGTCGGCGAGATTCTGCACGGGATTGAAGAACCGCGAAAGGTACAGATAGAACGCGACTATCATTGCAGAGGTCAGACCGAATTCGACGCCGAGCCAAAAGGTTACGGCAATCGCGAGCACGGAAATAAAGGTTATCAGCGGACGGTAAATTCCGAAAGCTATAACGACTTTATACCTCGCCTTGCGAAGATTTTCGTTTTTTAATATGAATTCCAGCTCCTTATACTGCTGACGGTTGAAGATATGTATCAGCTTCATTCCCGACAGATTTTCGTTGAGGTAAGTGTTAAGCTCGGAAATATACTGTCTTTCCTTTCTGAACAGCGCGCCGATTATCTTGCCGAAGCACAGCGATATGAGCGCTACCGCCGATATGAACGCGAGCATAACGAGGGCGAGCTGCCAGTTTATATACAGCATCATACAGTACACGCCGACAATGGTGAGTACGTTTTTAATGACCTTTACTATGACCTCGGTGAACAAATCGGAGAGCGAAGCCGTATAGGAAGCCACGCGCGTCACGAGCGAGCCGACGGGCATTTTATCGAGCTGACCGTGCGAAAGACTTTGGATATGCGAGTAAGTTTCCATTCGTATATTCGCGACTATACTCTGCCCCGCTTTCTGCAAAGTCATCGAGAGCAAATACAGCACCATTTGATTTACCGTGCCGAGCGCGATATAACCAACCGCGAGCCATACGATAAAATCGAGGTAAACCGAGCCCGACTTTAAATTGTCCGTCGCGAGGCTTATAAGCATAGGTAAAGCGACGTCGAACGCGACGTTTAAAAGAACCAGCACGAACGCCGCGATAAAGCGCGGAAGCTGAGGTTTAATAAAGCGGAACGTGCGCTTTAAGGTTACGCCCAAAGACATGGGCTTGTCACCCGCAAGTAAATCAGCCTGCATAGCCCACCCCCTTCACTTCGTCCTCGAGAGCCTGCAACCGCACCATCTTTTTATAGGTTTCCGAAATTTGCAAAAGCTTCTCGGGGGAAGCGAACGCTTCCACCTTGCCGTCGTTTAATACGATTATTTTATCGAACCGCGAAACCGTGCTCACGCGGGACGCGACTACGATAGTAGTCTTGCCGCTCCTCTCGCGCACGATATTCGAAAGTATCGTTTCCTCCGTCTTTATATCGACCGCCGAAACGCTGTCGTCGAGAACGAGCACGGGCGCGCCGACGAAGTACGCCCTCGCAATGGATACGCGCTGTTTCTGCCCGCCCGAAAGCGTAACGCCGCGCTCGCCGCAGACGGTATCGTAGCCGTCGTTAAACCCCGCTATATCCCCGCTAAGACATGCGAAATCCGCCGCTCGTTCGACCATATCACGGGGGCAATCGTCGCGCGAGAAGCCTATATTGCCCGCAATCGTATCGCTGAAAAGGAAGCCGTCCTGCGGGGCGCACGCAACCGCGCGGCGCACGCTGTCGGTATCGCACTCGGTAATATCCTTGCCGTCGATAAACACCGTGCCGCTATCTATGGGGTACAGCTTTAACAGGCTTTCCGCGAGCGTCGTTTTGCCGCTTCCCACCTTTCCGACCACGCCCACCGTTTCGCCCGCGGCGATTTTCAAATTTATACCGCTCAGCGCGGGCTTATCGCCGTCGGGGTATGTGAAGGTGAAATTCTTAAACTCCACCTCGCCCGCGACCTCGTTCAAAACGAGCGCGTCGGGCTTATCTTCAACCTCCTCGGAATCGAGAAAGCGGGAAACCCTTTTTAGCGAAGCCTTCGCACGCGAGCGCATCGAAATAATCTGACCGAGCGCCATCATAGGCCATATCATAGTATCGAAATAGCCGAGGAAGGTTATAAGACCACCCGCCGATAAATCGACTGCGTGCGAAAAGATAACAGCGGGATTACCCGTTACGGTACAATATACGAAATACCCGCCTACACCGAGAATTATCGCCGTTATGAGCGCGATAATAAAGGAAATAATGCAATCGAAAATAACCGTCATTCTCGCGTAAGACAAATTCGCGTTCCGGTTTCTGCGCACTATTTTGGCGAAATCGTGCAGTCGGCGCGTTTCGCTTACGAAAGCTTTTATAACGCGTATGCCCGTAAAGCTCTCGCGCGAGTAATCGTAAAGCCTGTCGAACTCCTCCTGCCTCTCGCTCCATTTCGCCGCCTGAAATTTTTCGACGAGAGCGCCCCATACCGCAATCAGCACGAGCGGCACGAACACCACGAGCGAAAGCACCCAGTCGAGCCGCACCATCTTGATTATTACGAGCACGGACAAAAAGCCCGCGTCGAAAAGCATTATCGTGCCCCAGCCGAGAAAATCCTCGATAATTTCGAGGTCGGTCGTGAACCACGCCATAACCGTGCCGACTTTCGTTTTGCCGAAATAGGAAAGCGGAAGACGCTCGCTCTTTGCAAACATACGCCTGCGCAGTCCCGCCTCCGTTTTCTGCGACGCGGCGAAAATCGTAAGCCGCCACGCAATCCTGCCGAGGAACAGCACGAAAGCGACGGTTATTACGCCCGTTATAATTTCGCTCAACGCCGAAATATCGACCTGCGTTCCGTCAAAGAGGTCAACTAATTTACCGAGATATTCGGGCACGTAAAGCTGAAACCAGTCAACCGCAACGAGCCCGACTATGCCGATAAGATACAGCCAGATATATTTAAGATAGTATTTGTTTACGTATTTGCCGAACAGCATCTTAAACTCTCCGTACGCATTATTATACATTATCCCCCGCGCCGCCGCAAGCTTTACGCACCCGTTTTACGGCGATTACCGTTAAAACGCCGCTTTAATTTTGCTTCCGCCACTTGTATTGCGAAGCCGTATATGCTATAATTAACGGGTAATCACTAAGGAGGAAAATATGAATAAGGATTTGGAAAGCTTGGTTTTAAGCGAAGAACGAATAGCCGAAAAAGTCAAGGGTGCGGCGGAATGGCTCGACGAAAAATTTAAAGATACCCTCACCCCGCCGCTCGCTATAAGCGTGCTTAAAGGAAGCGTGTTTTTCTTTTGCGACGTAGTGCGCGCGATGAAAACGCCCGTACAGCTCGATTTTATGACCGTGTCTTCGTACGGTAATTCTTCCGAAAGCTCGGGTATGCCCAAAATCGTTATGGACCTCGCCGCGTCCGTTAAGGACAGGGACGTAATTTTGGTGGAAGACATAGTCGATTCGGGACATACTCTCGCGAGAATGAAGGAGCTGATTTTGGGGCGCGGCGCAAAATCCTTTACCGTAGTCGCGCTTTTTAATAAGCCCGCGCGCAGAAAAATACCCATCGAAGCCGACTATTCCTGCTTTGAGATAGGCGACGAATTTATAGTCGGTTACGGACTAGATTACGCACAGCAGTACCGCAGTTTGCCCTACATTGGCATATTGAAGCGCGAAATTTACGAAAAGAAAAACTAAGGCGGATAAAACTATGAACGATAACGAAAAGGATTTACAAAGTGAAAATATCGCCGCAGACGAAACGGCGGCGTGTACCGCAGACGCGGCGACGGGCGGCGGTGAGGTTGCCGCAAAGAAACAAAACAAACTCGACGGATTTTTCGGAATAACCAAAAGCGGCTCGTCGTTCAAAACGGAAATTATAGCGGGCGTTACCACCTTTATGTCAATGGTTTACGCGCTGTTGGTCGTACCCGGTATGTACGGCAATAGCGTGCCGTTCGGCGCGGTTTATATCGCTACGGCGCTGGGTGCGATTATAGGCACTACCCTTATGGCGTTAGTCGCTAAAATGCCGCTTGCGCAGGCTTCGGGACTGGGCGCTACCGCTTACATATCGGGCACGCTCCTCGGCGCGGGCACGGGACTGACTTACGCAAATTCGATGATTTTCGTAATGCTCGACGGCATTATATTCGTACTGCTGACGGCTACGGGGTTAAGAAAGAAAATTCTTAAAGCCATACCCGACGAAGTTAAAATTTCCATTCCCGTCGGTATAGGAATGTTTATTGCGTTTATCGGTTTCCAAAACGCGGGGCTCGTGCACCTGAGCGCGGGAAGCATCGGCTTTGCTTCCTTTAACGTTCTCGGGGGCAAGATAAGTTATCTCGGCACGGTTGCCGCGGCTCTGGCGCTTTTCGGAGTAATAGCCATCGCCGTGCTCAGCCACAAGCAAATCAAGGGCAGCATACTTTGGGGTATGCTCGGCACGACGGCGCTCTACTTCATATTCGCGGGACTCGGTTGCAGTTGGAAGGACGCCGATTGCTTATCCACGTTCAATAAAATATCCTTTAATTCCCCCTTCGAAGCCTTTGCGGATTGGGGCAAAAACTCGGCGGGACAGATATTCGCAAGCGGTTTTGATTTCTCCGGTTACTTCCAAATAGGCGGGCACAACGCAGGAACGCTTATCGTGCTTTTACTCACTTCCGCGTTGTCGTTTTGTATGATTGATATGTTCGATACGATAGGCACGCTTTACGGCGCTTGCTCCAAAGGCGGGCTTATCGACAGCGAGGGCAACCCTTTGAGAATGAATCAGTGTATGCTCTCCGATTCGATTGCAACCTGCGTAGGCTCGATATGCGGCGCTTCAACCGTAACCACGTACGTGGAAGCTTCTTCGGGTGTTGCGGCGGGCGGCAGAACGGGATTTGCTGCTTTGGTATCGGCAATCTGCTTCCTTTTGGCGACCTTTTTAAGTCCCATCGCCCAAATCATTCCCGACTGCGCAACCGCGGCGGCGCTCATCTGGGTAGGCGTGCTTATGATGTCGTCGGTAAAGGATATCGACTGGTCAGAGCCCGCTAACGCCCTGCCCGCCTTCCTTACGATAGCGGTTATGGCGTTCGGCTATTCCATTTCGTACGGCATAGGCGTCGGTCTTATTTCCTGCGTAATAATTAAAATCTGTACGGGAAAAATCAAAGAAGTTTCGGTCGTTACCTGGGTTATAACCGCGTTGTTTATCGCGATGTTCCTGTTGACGAACTAAAAAGCATTTATGAACGACAAAAAAGTACCTACGGGTCGGTTTGCACCCACGCCGAGCGGCGAAATGCACGTGGGCAATCTACTGTGCGCACTGCTCTCTTACCTCTCCGTAAAGAGCGCAGGAGGCAGATTTCTGATACGCATAGAAGATTTGGACGCCGAGCGGTGCCCGCGCAGTTCCGCGCAAAAAATAATCGACACCCTCAACGCGTTGGGGCTTTACGGCGACGAGCCGCCCGTCTGGCAGAGCGAACGGCAAGCCGTTTACCGCGAAAAAGAGATTGAACTTTCCAAAAAAGCGAGGATATATCCCTGTTTTTGCACGCGGGCACAGCTCCACGTCGCGCAAGCTCCGCGTTTGAGCGACGGCGGAGTGATTTACTCGGGCGCGTGCAGAAATCTGACGGACGAACAAATTCAAGAGCGGAGCGCGAACAGGCGGCCGTGTTACCGCGTGGAAGTCCCCGACGAGGTAATAGAATTTAACGATATTATCGCGGGCAAAACGGCGCAGAATTTAAAGGACGGTTGCGGGGATTTCATTTTGCGGCGGAGCGACGGGGTTTACGCCTATCAGTTCGCCGTTGCCGTGGACGACGGCGAGAGCGGAGTTACCGAAGTCGTGCGCGGAAACGATTTGCTTTTGAGTACTCCGCGCCAGATTTGGCTTATGCGGCTTTTGGGGTACGATACGCCGAGGTATTGTCATATCCCGCTCGTATGCGACGAAACGGGGCGCAAGCTGAGCAAGAGCGAAGGCGACGGCGCCGCCCGTTTAGTCGAAGCCTATCCCGCCGAAAGCGTGCTCGGTTTTCTCGCTTATTCCGCGGGGCTTATCGATAAGAACCGCCCCGCCACCCTCGCCGAGCTCACTGAAAACTTTTCGTGGGATAAGGTGCGTAAAGATAAAATTCTTCTCGATAAAAATTTATTGCGTTAATTAATAGAAAAAGTCGGGCAAAAGCCCGACTTTTTTAATTCCGATATTTTCGCCGACTTACGCTTCGGCTTTGTTTTTTACTTTCATCAGTCTTATTACCGCGGCGCGCTCGTTTTCGTCGAGCTTGCTCTTGATATACTTAATCGTTTCTTCAAGCTGAGGTATCATTACGTATTCGAGAGCGTTTACGCGGCGTTTATTCCGCTCGATTTCTTCCGCAAGCATTCTTACCGTCTTTTCGGTTTCGGCAAGAGCGAGCATTTTGGGAAGCAGTGCGGCGGCTTTCGTGACGGAATAGTCCGCCTCGCTCGTGATTTCGGGATACGCGTAGGGAAGTCCGTCCGCGCACTTTTCATCTACTAGCTGAATTTTGGGCACTTCTACGCCCATTACGCTTTTAACGCCGCACTCCGCCTTTACCGCAACCGACGGCATAGCGAAAGCCGTTTCGGCACGGTAAGCGGGCGTAACGGAACGCGCAACGGAAAACTGCCTTAAAGTTTCGGAAAGCTCCTTTTCCACTTCGTCCCTAAGGCGTTTGTTTTCTTTTATTATAAGCGAAAAGCGGCGCACCATTTCATCGGATTTATCCTTTAAAAGTTTGTGACCGCGAACCGCCGTTGTAAGCCGCGCTTTAAGCTTTTTAAGCTCCATACGCGTAGGGTTTACGTTAAGCCGTGCCAAACTGTTATCCTCGAATTATTTCAAATATTTGTCTATGTATGCTTGTCTGATTCTCTTAAGTTCCGATACGGGCAGAATTTTCATAAGCTCCCAGCCTATATCGAGCGTTTCTTCGACGGGTCTGTTCGCGTCGAAGCCCTGATTTATATACACCTTTTCGAAATTTTCCGCAAACTTCGCGTACAGCTTATCGGTATCGGAAAGCGCGGCTTCGCCTAAAATTGCGGCAAGCTCCTTACTTTCCTTTCCGCTTGCATACGCGGCGAAAAGCTGGTTCATCGTGTCGGCGTGGTCCTCGCGCGTCTTGCCTTTGCCGATACCCTTGTCTTTAAGACGGGAAAGCGACGGCAAAACGTCGATGGGCGGGTTTATGCCCTTTTTATACAAATCGCGCGAAAGCATTATCTGACCTTCGGTTATGTAACCCGTAAGGTCGGGAATGGGGTGCGTTTTATCGTCCTCGGGCATAGTTAAAATGGGTATCTGCGTTATAGAGCCTTCGCAGCCGCGTATTCTGCCCGCGCGCTCGTACATAGTCGCGAGGTCGGTGTAAAGATAACCGGGATAGCCGCGCCTGCCGGGGATTTCGCGCCGAGCCGCGGAAACTTCGCGCAACGCCTCGGCGTAGTTGGTGATGTCGGTCATTATAACCAAGACGTGCATACCGCAGGTGAACGCGAGATATTCGGCGCAGGTCAACGCCATACGCGGCGTTGAAATACGCTCTACCGCGGGGTCGTTCGCAAGGTTGGTGAAAAGCACCGTCCTTTCGATTGCGCCCGTCTTTTTGAAGTCGTCTACGAAATACTGCGCTTCCTCGAAAGTTATACCGATTGCCGCGAACACAACCGCGAATTTGCTGTCCGTGCCGCGCACCTTTGCCTGCCTTGCTATCTGCGCGGCAAGCTCCG
>CAZRCE010000035.1:0-11987 GCA_964598465.1 uncultured Clostridia bacterium
CTATCGCCGCGTCGCTGCCGACCTTGCCCATAGATACCGCGCAGTCTGCAACCGTCATTACGGGCGCGTCGTTAATTCCGTCGCCGACGTATAAAAGCGTGCCCTCCTCTTTGAGCGCTTTCGCCTTTTCGAGCTTTCCGTCGGGAAGAAGCTGAGCCGCGCAGTCGGTAAGCCCGACGGCTTCCGCAACCGCTTCCGCCCTTTCTTCTCCGTCGCCAGTGAGCATTACGGACTTTTTAACGCCGACCTTTAAAAGCTCTTTCAAGGCTTCCGCCGCTCCGTCCTTTATCCTGTCGTCTATCAATATATAGCCCTTGTATTCGCCGCCGTGCGCAACGTAAACGACGGTGGAAACGGTTTTGACTTCCCCGAAGTCCACACCGTTCTCTTTGAGCAGCGCAGCGTTGCCGCACAAGAGCGTTTTGCCCTCCGCTTCGCACTTGACGCCTCTGCCCGCAAGCTCCTCCGCATTAACTGCCGCGTACGGCGTTTCGATATCCTTAAACGCCGCCGCTATGGGGTGCGACGAATATTTTTCCGCGCACGCGGCGAGCTTCAACGCCTCGTTCGAGGAGCTTTCCACTACAGCGAACACGCCCTCGGTAATAGTTCCCGTCTTATCGAACGCCGCTACCTCCGCTTTGGCGAGCGCGTCCAGACAGGTCGAGCCCTTTACCAAAATGCCGAACTTCGCGCATCTGCCGATACCGCCGAAATAGGACAGCGGTACGGATATGACGAGCGCGCAGGGGCAGGAAATTACGAGGAAGGACAGCGATTTGTATATCCAGTCCCAATAAGTTTCCCGGCCGAACGCGCCGTTCACCGCGCAGATTACCGTGGGAACGAGCGCCGCAACCAACACCGCCGCGATAACGACTATCGGGGTGTAGTATTTAGCGAATTTGGTAATGAATTTTTCGGGTTTGGCTTTTGCCGCGGTGGAGTTTTCCACGAGTTCGAGTATCTTCGCGACGGCGGAATTTTTATATTCTCTTATAATTTCCGCTTCGAAAACCTTAGTTAAATTAATCGAGCCGGACAAAACCTCGTCGCCCTCTTTGACGGATTTAGGCAACGCCTCGCCGTTGAGCGACTTTAAATCGAGCGAAGTTTCGCCCGAAACTATCACGCAGTCCGCGGGCACTTTTTCGCCTACCTTAACCATAATGCGGTCGCCCACGCGCAAATCCTCGGGGGATACGACGCGCTGTTCGCCGTTTTCTATAACCGTCGCCGTTTCGCTCTTTAAATCCATAAGCTCGGCGATGGAATTTCTCGACGCGCCGACGGCTATGCCCTGCAAAAGCTCGCCTATCTGATATAAAAGCATTACGGCAACGCCTTCCATAAATCCGTCGCCCGTGAAAATTCCCAGCATCATCGCGCCGACGGAAGCGAGCGTCATAAGGAAATTCTCGTCGAAAATCTTGCCCTTGGCTAAATTTCTACCCGTGTTCCAGATAACGGGATATCCTACGGGGAAGAACGCCAGTCCGTACAGAACGATTTTCACGACCAAGAACGGCCCCGTGAGATTTAAAAGGTCCATCGTGAGCGCGGGAATAAATAAAATTACCGAAATCGCAATTCGGATAATCTCTTTCATATGCGCTTTAAAAGCGCTCTTTTTCTCGCCTCGCGCCGCGCCGTCAACAATCTTTACGTCCTCGAAATGGGAAATGGAATAAACGGCTTTTTCGTACGCCTCGGTCGAAGCCGCGTCCACTATTACCGTCATATTCATAAAATCGACGGTAGCCGAAACGCCCTCTATCGCGTTGAGTTCTTCTTCCAGCTCGCGCCCGCAATTCGCGCAGCAAAGGTTGGAAATTTTAATGCGTTTTCCGCGTTGACCGCGGGATATGTCCGCACTAACCGCGTTTTCTTCCTCCTCGACGACCTTTACTTCCTCGAAGTGGTTACAGCAATATTTTACGTTTTCGACCGCTTCTTCCTCGCAGTCGAGTATAACCTTCTGCCCCATAAAATCGACGGAAACTGAATTCACGCCCTTTATCTTTTCTATTTCTTCCTCGAGCTCCGCCGCGCAATTCGCGCAGTCCAGCCCGCTGATTTTTATAACCTTATTCATTGCAACCCAAATGCTCCTTTGCGGCGTTAATCATCGTCATAACGTGACCGTCGGAAATAGAATAGATTACCTGCTTTCCGTCCCGCCTGCATTTCAATATTTTGTTGTCCTTTAATATTTTAAGCTGATGGGAAACGGCGCTCTGATTGCCGCCCACAGCCTGCGTAATGTGCTCCACGCACAGCTCCCCGCAGGAAAGCGCGAAAAGTATTTTAAGGCGCGACGGCTCGGACACGGCTTTGAACCGCGCCGCCATTTCCGCTATGCCCTCCTCGCCGGGCATAACCGAAAGCGCGCAATGCACCCGCTCCTCGTGCGCGAGCTTTTCCGTTTCGTTATCGTGCATAACCAACTCCTATAATATATGAATTATTATTCATATGATAATATAATTATATTTATTTGTCAAGGGATTTATGCAAAAATTTTCCCAAACAAAGAAAGCGCCCCGTTTCCGAGCGGAAACGGGGCGCTTTTAACTTTTATTGAATTACTTTTTAAGCGCGGCGAAAACTCCCGCAGCGCCGCTCAGAATAGAGAACACCGCAAGAAGCCAGGGACCTGCCGCGGGCGCAATGCTGTCTTTGTAAGTGGAGCAGAAAGTAAATGCGATAATCAACGCAATTATCGCGCTCAAAATAAGGAGCGCCGAAACCGCGAGAACCACCCACTTCATAACTTTAACGTCGATAAACTTCGATACAACGAAAACAATCGCGGTAACGATGCTTAATACGAGCGTTATGTAAGCGAACGCCGCCATAGCGCCGTAACCGTCAACCGTTAAGTAGGAGTTAAGCTCCCCCAACTGCGCGAGCGTAGAAGAACTGCTTAAATACTTGCTCGTCGAAGCGGTATAATCGATACATACGCCTACTATCGCCATTACGATAGCAAGCACCATTACTCCGAAAATAACCAGACTTAAAACGTCTATCTTTTTCGATTTTGCCATAAAATACACCTCTCAAATATTTTTTATTATTATATTTTCAGTTTATAAATTCAATATAAATATTTCGTCGCACGCTTTGCGTAAAATGCGTTGACATATCGCATAATAAATGTTAATATAATGTTGATAAATCAACAAGTAGGTAATTTATGTCGGTAAAAATATTAATTGATTCGGCGTCCGATATCGACGCGGAAGAAGCCAAAGCGCTGGGAATTTCTTTGATTTCCATGGAAGTAAGGTTCGGCGAAGAAACTTTTTCGGACGGATTAAACCTTTCGCACAGGGAATTTTTCGAAAAGCTTATCGAGAGCGCGGAACTTCCCGAAACGAGCCAGGTTAACCCCTACACCTTCGAGGAACGGTTTAAACAGCTCGTGGACGAGGGCAACGAGGTCGTTGCCATAACCATTTCCTCAAAGCTTTCGGGAACTTACCGCAACGCCGTTAAAGCCGCTGAAAAGTTCGCGGGCAAAGTGTTCGTAGTTGATAGCCTGAACGCGTGCATAGGCGAGAGAATACTCTGCCAGTACGCGTTAAAGCTCGCTTCCGACGGCTCGGGCGCGGCGCAGATTGCGGAAAAGCTGAACGAGGCGAAGGGCAAAATAAATCTGATTGCCGTTTTGGGAACGCTTAAATACCTTAAAAAAGGCGGCAGAATTTCGGCGTTCACGGCGTTTGCGGGCGAGATGCTTTCCATTAAGCCGGTTATAGGCATAGTAAACGGCGAAGTTAAGCTTATAGGCAAAGCCGTCGGCTCGAAGAAGGGCAACAACCTTTTAAATTCGCTTGCGGAAAAGAAGGGCATCGATTTCGATATGCCGTACGGCGTGGTATGGTCGGGGCTGGAAGATAGCGTACTTAAAAAATACGTCGAGGACAGCTCGCACTTATGGAAAGGCAAAACTGACAGCGTCCCCTCCTATATGATAGGAAGCGCAATAGGCACGCACATAGGCCCGGGCGGCGTAGGCGTGGCGTTCTTCGAAAAATAATTTAAAGCACGAAAAAGCGACCCTTTGACAGGGTCGTTTTTTGCTTGGTTTTTATTAAAGCCACCACTTACTAAAGGTCGTATTGCTTTCGTAAGTTACGTTACTCGTCGAATAATTTTTGGGGCTGAAATTCGTGCCGTTGCATACGTATATGGCGGTAATATAAGTAGTTACGCCGTTAGAGTACCACTTGTCGCCTATATCCGCAACCTCACCCGTAATATACAGCGATATCGTCGGGCGGTCGAACGAGTCGTTCAACATATTCAGAACAAACACCGATATCGAGCCGTCGTATGCGAGATGTTTAAGATTTTTAAGCGTTATACCGTTGCTGGTACTGTTATATATGAAACTGTGTGTAGCGCCGGACGGTATATACAAATGAGTGCAAAGCGCGCCGCCGAAAGCGTAATATCCGACCGAGGTTACGGTCTTGGGAATTTTTATTACGTCCATCGCGCAATAAGAAAGCACCCAGTCGCCTATCGTTTGAAGCTTGTCGGGGAAGACGAAAGTATCCAACTGTCTGCAATTACTGAAAGCGCTGTTGGGAAGTGCGGTTATCTTGCTTCCGCTCGCGAAAGTAACCCTTGTTAGTTTTTCCGAATTTTCCAAGAATTCCGCGCCGAGCGTGGTTACGTCAGCGTGAACAGTAAGCTCTATTATATTATCGTTCTGCCAGATATTCGCCGTAGTAACGCCTTCGGGTATAGCAAATCTCGTAGTAGTCTTATAGAACGAATAATAAGCTATCGTCGCGCCGCCGTCCGAATAAACGACGTTATCTCTTGCGAATACGCTTGCGCTTCCGCCGTTCGTGAACGCCTTTACCGACTTGATAGAAGACGCGCTCTGTACGCCGAACGAAGTTACGGCAGAACCCAAAGTAAGCTTTGCTATATACCTGTTCGAACTAGTGCAGTACAGGTTTGCAAAGAAGGAGTCGCAAAGCTCCGTTCCCGAAATAACCACTTCGAGATTTTCGGGAATATTCGGGTAAACCGCCGACGAAAGCATCGTAGCCTCTTTGTACTTCGTGAAGCAGTATTCGAGCGGGAAGTTTCCGCTTACGGTAAGCTTGTTCAGGTTCGTACAGCCGTCAACGAGCCCGTATCCCACCGTCGTCACGCTCGCTGGCACGGTGAGCGATTTCAATATGCTCTGTCCCTTGAAAAGGTTCGCCGCAAGCGACGTCACCGCCACACCGTCTATTTCCGAAGGAAGGACGATATCCGTCACCTTGTCGGGTATCCACGCCGAAGCGCCTTCCGCGGGTTTGCCCAGAATGAAGCTATTCAAAGTTATTTCGTTATTATTTAACGTATAGGATATATATACGCCCTCGATAACGTTGTAAGAGAACGAACAGCTTGCGCCGCCGTAGCTCAATTCGAACGATTTCGAGCCGACGGACGAGAGATTGAAGCTTTCGAATTTCTCCGCGGGAACGTGAATAATATCTTCCTCGTCGTCGGAGAAGGTCACGCTCAGCCACACGTCGAATACGGGACTATCCCCGAGAAGATAATACTTATCCAGTCCCTCCGCTACCTTTATGCTCGAAACCTGTCTGACGTTCAGATTCGTATTTGCCGTTACGCCGCCGTAGGACACGGTTACTTCCTGTACGCCCGCGGTCTGAGTATAGCCGCTTAACATATCAGCCGTCATAGCGACTTGCGTCGTGTTGCCCTTGGCGTAGTTTACGGTAAGATAACAGTACGTCAAATCAATCGGCTCGCCTAAAATTATGCCGCCGAAAGTAATATCGAAAGTCGGAACTATCGAAACGATGGAATTAACCTTTACCGTATAGGAATATTCCGTTTTATACGCGCCTGCGGGCAGGTCGTCGCGCGTTAATACGAATTTATAAGAACCCGCTTTTTCCGTCGAAAAATCCGAGAGTAACGATTTATTAAAGGGCACTTCCCTCTCTTTAACCGTACCGTCGAAGCTGTCGGTATAAGTTTCGACGACCTTCAATCTGTCGTCCGCCTCCCATTCGTCGCCCTCAAAGTAAACGTGCGTAAAGTAATTTTCATCGTTTAACTTGATATAGTGGATATATTCCTCGATTTCTATTTGCGTCGAGCAATTAATCGTAATATTGTCTAATTTTACGGACACGTTCACCGTTTTCGGGCTGTCGGAAACGGACAATGTGCCGATATAATCCTCCAAAGTCGCGTCGCCGACTTTTATTTCCAAATCACGGTAATTTGCCGTAACCTTATAGTCGTCGGGATAGTTGAAAAGAATTTCCGCTTTATCCAACGCCTGCCCGGGAGCATTCTGACCGAAAGCCTTAATTTTGGGAACGGTAACGCTCACGCCGTCGGGCATTATCCAATCGGTTGATACGCTCAGCGATTCGTCGAAAGACAGGTCGTAGATATATCTCGCGCCGCTCGACGAGGATTTGCCGCTGCTTATATAAAAGACTAACTTTTTGTCAACGGAGCTGTATTCGGTGATTTCACCGTCCTGCGTATCGAAATCTATATCGTAGGATTTTGCAAGCTCCGCACTGCTTTCGTAGCCGTCGGGGAAGACGTACAAGTCGAGCGTAACCGCAATCGTTTTATGCCTGATTACTATATCCTCTCCTCTTACCGAACTCGTTGCAAAATACGCTTCAACGGATTCGTCGGTGGAACACTCTACGCGGTAAGTCCAAATATCGTAATCCCATACCACGGACATTTCGAACAGAACGCCGTTTACGACCTTTAAGCATTTTACTCCGTTCTCCATCGCGTAGTCGTCGATAAGAACGCCTTCGTCGGTTAAAGTCAATTCGCAGTCGGCGTAAGCCGCCTCTATTTCTTCCTTCGTGACCGAAGCAAAATTACTGTAATTGTTGGAAGCCCACATACCGATATAGTCGTACGAGCATACCGCAAACGGGGTTACGGATTCCTGCGTTGCAACCTCCTCTTTTACGGGGACGGTATTCTGCGTAACGACTAACTTTTCGCCGAACTCACGGGTGAGAAAATCCTCGTCGTCCGAAGCGTTTTTCCAGATAGAGCCGTCGTAACCGTATTTCTCCGCAAATTCGTCTTTATATTCGTCGAACGCGTCGTCATGGATATCGTTTGCAATATTGTAAGTATCGAAAACCAGACCTTCGCTGATAATTTCCTTACGCCAGCTCTCGGAATAATCCGCGTAGTTATTGTAATCGAGGTTGAGGTCAACCGAATAGGTTTCTTTATTCTGCGCGTTGTCCGAGTCGGTGAACTCCACGCTTACTGTGACGTAAAGATTATCCGTGCTTTCGCCCGCGGTGATTATTTCCGTCTTTTCACCGCTTTCCTCGTCGTAAAGATAGAACTTATCGACGGAAACGATTTTCTGATTTATTGTAAGGCTGCCCTTTTTCTTATCGCCGTCCTCTTTGTCTTTGTCCTTATCTTTGTCCTTGTCCTTATCCTTATCTTCGTCTTTGTCGTTCGGGTCGCTCCAGTCGAACTTACCGTCGCCGCCGTCGCCTTTATCACCCGTATCGTCCGTGCCGCCTCCGCAGGCTGAAAGCGCGAACGCGCATGCCGCCGCAAGGCACGCCGTAAGCATTGTGACAAACAAAATTCTAAGTCTTTTCAGCATAAACTCCTCTCCATATACGGCTTCTGCCGTTAATAGGAAAAAGTTTATCATTTCATCCGCCAAAAAAGCGCCAAAATGGAATGGTTTGTAAAAATTTCCCACGCAAATTGCAAGATAAATGAAAAGCCCGCCCGACGGCAACCGTCGGGCGGGCTTTTCATTAATTACCGCAGAAAAAATCTGACGAGCTTCATATTGAATTTTTTATAGGGCTGATAGCGCATAGGCAAATCCAAAAAAGTCTTTTTATCGACGATACTTTTATAATGAGTAAAAGTTTCGAAACCCGTTTTGCCGTGGTACGAGCCCAGCCCACTCTCCTTAAATCCGCCGAACGGCATATGCGGAGTTGCGAGATGTATTACGACGTCGTTTACGCAACCGCCGCCGAAGCCGAGGCTGCGGGTTATCCTTTTTACGCGCTTTTTATCCGACGAGAAAATATACAGCGCGAGCGGCGCGTCGTGCGAGGAAATATATTCCGTCACTTCGCTATCGTTTTCGTATTCGATTATCGGAAGAACTGGTCCGAAAATTTCTTCCTGCATAACCGCGTCGCCGAAAGAAACCTTATCCAGAACGGTCGGCTCGATTTTCAGAGTTTCCTTATCGCTCTTGCCGCCCGCAATCACCTTTTCCTCGTCTATTAAAGAGCAAAGACGGTCGAAGTGCTTTTCGTTTACTATTCTGCCGTAATTCGCGTTTTTAAGCGGCTCGACGCCGAACTGTTTTACTATCTGTTTTTTGATTTCTTCCGCGAGCTTTGCGTGCACGGATTTCGCGCACAAAATATAATCGGGCGCGACGCAGGTCTGACCGAGGTTTAAAAATTTGCCCCATACGATGCGCTTTGCCGCGACCTTTATATTCGCCGTTTCGTCCACTATGCAAGGGCTTTTCCCGCCCAGCTCCAAGGTCACGGGCGTTAAATTTTTCGCCGCGCTTTCGTAAACAATTTTACCCGCGCGCTTGCTTCCCGTAAAGAAAATATAATCGAACTTCTGCGCGAGCAATTCGCCGTAATCGACCTCTCCGCCGTAAATAACCGCGGCATATTCGCGGGGGAATACGCTTTCCACCACCTTTTTTATCGCCGCGTTCGTATTCGGCGACGAGGAACTCGTCTTTAAAATCACCGTATTTCCCGCGGCGATTGCGTCCACCAGCGGGTCTATCGCGAGCAGGAACGGATAGTTCCACGGGCTCATAACGAGAACCGTGCCGTATGGCGACGGAAGGCGGTAGCTTTTGGAAACGTACTGCGCGAGCGGGGTCTTCACCCTCTTGCACTTCGCGTAGCCTTTCAAATGCTTAATCATAAACGAAAGCTCGCTCAAAACGAGCCCCGTTTCGCACATATAGCTCTCCTCCGCGCTCTTGCCCAAATCCGCTTTCAAGCCGTCGTGAATAAGGGTTAAATTGTCTTTAATCGCGGCATATAGTGCGGTCAAATACTTTTTTCTCGTCTTTACCGGCAGAGTTTCGCCACTGCCGAAATATTCGTTTTGCGCCTTTACCAATTCGCTTATTTCCATATCAGTCAAGTCCGCCTACCTTTAAAAATATTTCCCCGAGCTTCTTTCTATCCCACAATGCGGGAACGGGATATAAGGGGTTCGCTTCCCTTTCTGCGTGGCGCGCAAGGGCTTTTATATCCTCCGCTTTTATTTGCGGAACGGTCGCGGGTATTCCGAATTCCGCGTTCATATCCTCAATCTTTTTTATGAAGCTTTCCGCCGCTTCCGCGCGCGGAGTTTTCTTATCCGCAAGTCCGCAATAAACTGCAAGACGGCTTAATTTTTTATGCGCCGACTTGCCGTATTCCCTCAACACCAAGGGCAGAATAACCGCGTTCGCCAAGCCGTGCGGAACGTCGTATTTCCCGCCGAGCGCGTGCGCCACGGCGTGAACGTAGCCTACGTACGCTTTAGAAAACGCCCTGCCCGCCTTGTGCGAGGCAATCAGCATATTCCGCCTTGCCTCCGCCGTCTTTTCGAAGTACGCCTTTTCGAGATTTTCAAAGACGAGCTTCGTCGCTTCCAGCGCGTCGCGGCGGGTCGATTTGTTTCCGCTTCTGCCGATATACGCTTCCACCGCGTGGGTCAAAGCGTCCATACCCGTAGTCGCCGCAACGAAGGACGGAAGCGAACGCGTGACCTCCTCGTCGAGCACCGCGTAGCGCGGTATCAGCGGGAAATCGTTGATTGCGTATTTACGGCGCGTTTCGCTGTCCACGATAACCGCCGCAAGCGTGGTTTCGCTGCCAGTGCCCGCCGTCGTCGGAATTGCCACTAGCAGAGGAATTTTTTTGCCGATTTTGAGAATGCCGCCCAAATCGTTCAGCGACTTTTTGGGTTTGGCAACCCTCGCGCCGACGCCCTTCGCGCAGTCCATAGGCGAGCCGCCTCCGAACGCGATAAGGCAATCGCAACCGTCGCCGCGATATACGGACAGAGCTTTCTCAACGTTATCCGTCGTCGGGTTGGCTACCACTTCGTCGTAAACGGAGTACGCCAGACCGCTTTCTTCGAGCGACTTGAAAAGCCCGTCCACAAGCCCCAATGAGCGCACGGTTTTATCGGTCACGATAAGCGCGCGCTTCTTTCCGTTTTCCTTTAAAACGGGCGCGACGCCCTCTATACTTTCTATAATTTTAGGGTCCTTATAGGGGAGCAAGGGCAACGCTATTTTTAACGCGAACTGAAAAGTTCTGCAATACGCCTTTTTGAAAATATTCATATCATTCCGCCTTTCCCGCAGCGAGCTTCTGGTAATACTCTTTCAGATTATCGGCAATGCTTTCGAGCGACTGATAGAAAAATTCACGCTGTTCGTCGGTGAACATCGCACTGCCCGCGCCCACCGCCTTTTCGGATTTTTCCGTAATGTATTCGGCAAACTTTTTACCGTCCGCGGTCAGCTTGATTTTGGCGTTGTAGTGGTTGGAATCGTAATTTATCAAACCCTTTTCGCGAAGCTGAGAGAGAGCGCGCGAAATGGCCGCCTTGTCCTCCATCGTCAGTTTGACGAGCTCCGCCGCCGTCAGCCCCTCCTCGTGTAAGTTCAGGTAGTATCCGCACATAACGTGAATTGCTTTCAGCCCGTATTCGCGCATTTCGTAAGTTTTAATCTTCTGCACGAGCTTGTTCAGCTTCAACACCGTTACCGTAAAATTTTCGAATATCTTTTCCATACCGCAACCTCGCATATTGTTGATTAATCAACTTTTAATTATTATTGCATTTATTTAAAATTATGTCAACCGTTTTACCGCAAAAAATAAAAGCCCGAGAATTTCTCGGGCTTTTGATTTCATATTATTAATACGCTCTCGCAAACACGATGGTATGCAAGGCTTTTTTTCCGCACACGGCGCAGGTTTCTTTGGTATGCTTTTCCGCGTAAACCCTTGCGGACGCGGCGGTTTCGGCTTTAATAGTGTCCTCGCACTCGCGGCAGCCGCACCAGCCCGCCTTTACGAATTTGCCGCTTTCGACGGCTTCCAAAATGCCTTTAAGGTCGTCAGCTTCGGTTATCCTCTCGTCGCGGCGAACGCGCGCGGCGTCGAGCATCTCCTTCTGAACGGTATCGAGAAGGGTTTTAACGGACTCGACCGCCCCGTCCAGAGCGTAGAAATCCTTTTCGCAGGTATCCCTGCGGAACAGTACGATTTTGCCCGCCTCCAAATCGCGGGGTCCGACCTCTATCCTTACGGGAACGCCGCGCATTTCCCACTCGTTGAATTTCCAACCGGTGGAATTGTCGCTGTCGTCCAGAATTACCCTTACGCCCGCGGCTTCGAGGTCGGCTTTAAGCTTTGCGCAAGCTTCGTTTACGCCGCCTTTCTTTGCCGCTATGGGAACGATTACCGCCTGATAGGGCGCAACCTTGGGGGGAATAACTAGTCCGCGTTTATCGCCGTGCGCCATAATCAGCGCGCCGATAAGCCTCGTGGAAACGCCCCAGCTCGTCGTGAACGCCGTTTTCTGCGCGCCGTCCTTGTCGAGGAATTTTATATCGAACGCTTTTGCGAAATTCTGACCGAGGTAGTGCGAAGTACCCGCCTGCAAGCTCTTGCCGTCCTTCATCATCGCTTCCATTCCGTAGGTTGCGACCGCGCCCGCGAATTTTTCCTTTTCCGTCTTTTTACCCGTAATCACGGGGATTGCAAGCACGTTTTCGGCAAATTCCTTATACACGCCGAGCATTTTCATCGTTTCTTCTTCCGCTTCCTCCTCGGTCGCGTGAACGGTATGACCTTCCTGCCATAAAAATTCGGAAGTACGCAAAAAAGGGCGCGTCGTCTTTTCCCAACGCATTACGTTAG
>CAZRCE010000036.1:0-11865 GCA_964598465.1 uncultured Clostridia bacterium
GCGCGCCTTTTAATTTATATTAAAATTCCAGAATATTAAGTACTTCTTCTATCTCGTTCTTGTTTGCGCACTTGAACAGCCGTTCCTTTATGCGCGCCGCGCCGCGCGCGCCCTTTATGTAAAACGACAGCATTTTACGCATATACACGGTTGCGAACCTTTCGTCGAACGAAGCGAAAGTGTCGTTTAACTGCCGCCTTATAACTTCTCTTTTGTCCGCTACGGGTTTGCCCGTAATCTCCGCAAAAACGAACGGATTGAACATCGCACCGCGCGCGACCATTATTCCGTCCGCGCCCGTTTCCGACATAAGCTTTTCCGCGTCGGCTTTATCGAACACTCCGCCGTTTGCGATAACGGGTATTTTAACGGCGTTTTTCGCCTTTGCGATTTCCTTGAAATTTACCTCGCCCGAGTACATTTTATCGCGCGTTCTGCCGTGAACGGTTATCATATCCGCACCCGCGTTTTCGCACGCTTTCGCAAATTCCTCCGTGCGGATATGCTCCCCGTCTATGCCTATACGGAATTTCACGGTGATAATTTTTCCGCTTTTTTTACATTCGGAAATAATTCTTTCGGCGAGCGGGATATCGTTTAAAAGCGCGCTTCCCTCGCCGTTTTTATAAATCTTCGGCACGGGACAGCCCATATTTATATCGACTATATCGAACGGCGCAAGCGCCTCGCTTTCGCACGCGGCGCGCATAAATTTAGGCTCTGCGCCGAATATCTGACACGCTTTGACCCCCGAATATGCCTCAGTTACCGCCAAAAGGTCCTCGGTTTTCTCGTTTCCGTAGGCAAGCCCCTTCGCGCTGACCATTTCGGTAAAGGTAAGCCCCGCGCCGAGGTTAAAGCACGTTTCGCGAAATACCGAGTTGGTGTAGCCCGCAAGCGGCGCTAAGAATATGTTGTTTTCCGTCGCGACGTGCGCTATCTTAATTTTCTTTAACTGCATTTTTGGCAAGCATCCAGTAGTAGTCCCAGCGCGACGGGTCCAAGTCGTAAATATCCCCGCCCTCGTCAGTTACGATTTTCTCGAACGCGGCGAAGCGTTTAATAAATTTATCCGCGGCGGCGTGAAGCGCGTCCTCGCAGTCCACGCCCGCAAGGCGGCATACGTTTACGGCGGAATACAAAACGTCGCCCGCTTCCTCGAAAGCCGCTTGCTTATCCTCTTTGACGAGCGCGTCCAAAAGCTCGTTCACTTCCTCGAACAGCTTTTCCGAAGCCGAAACGGGCGAGAGGAAATCCATAACCTTGCCCGCCCTTTTGCCGACCTTCTGCGCGCGCATACACGCAGGCATATTTTTGGGAACGGCGCACACCGTTTCCGTAACGGTTTTCTGCCCCTTTTCCTTTTTCTTGTTCTTGTCCCACACGCCGAGGGCTTCGGTATCGCCCTCCGCCTTGTCTTTGCCGAAAACGTGCGAATGGCGGAAAATAAGCTTTTTCACGACCTCGGTCAAAGCGTCGTTGCCGTTGAAAGCGCCCTGCTCCTCTTTGAGTACGGAATGGAACGCCGCCTGCAAAAGGATATCGCCCGTTTCCTCGCGTATGCCGTCGTCGTCGCCGCGCTCTATCGCGTCGGCAAGCTCGTAGGCTTCCTCTATTACGTTGGACTTAATGCTCTCGCAGGTCTGCACCCTGTCCCAAGGGCAACCGCCCGGCGCGCGGAGTAGCCTTATCATAGTTTCGAGGTCGGCGTAGTCGTAACGCGCTTTTTGTAAATATTCCCCCTCCTCGACGGCGACCGCACAGCCGAGAGAATAGTTCTTCTGTCTGTCGATTTCGTAAATCTTTATTTTAACCGCCTTATCGCCGCGCACGAAGTAGCAGTCGCTTTCCTCGCCGAATAAGTCGGAAAGCACGATTTTTACTTCCGAAGCGGCGAAATCGTCGTCGATATCGTACACGACCGCGGCGGGACAGCTTTTCAAATTGCGCACGTCGTAAGCGGAAACAGCAGTAACGTTGGAGCGGCGCAGGTTCGCCGCGTTCTTTATGACGGACACGCGGGAAACGCCCTCGATAACCTCAATATCCTTATGCTTCTTTAAAATAATCGAGCACGCTTCGTCCTCGGCAACCGCGCCGTCCACGCAGTACGCAACCGTAGAGGTTTTAGCCGCGTTAATTACCGCCGCGGCGAGTTTTTTATTTAAAGTATCGAAATTCCTCGACGACAGAAAAATATCGTCGAGCGTTTCCGCATTATATTTTTCAAGCTGTTTGAAGCTTTCCGTTTCACGCGTTCTCGCTATTATTCTTTCCGCGCCGTCCAAGGCGAGCTTGCCCGAAAGGGTTAAATCGCCAATTCTTCCGCCCAGACCTATCAAAGTTATTTTCATCGGATTTGCCTCCGTTCGGTTTTACTCTTCCAATATACCAGAAATTAAGCAAAACCGCAACCAAATAGCACAAGTCCGCCGAAATTGCCGCGCCCGTTATGGAAAGCGGCGTAAACGCCATAAGCGCGGCGGAAATCCCCACGCGCAAAAGCGAGCTTACCCATTGCGTAACCGTGCCTAAAACGGGCTTTCCGAGCGAGGTTAAGCACGCGGAAGAAGTCTGCACGAGCGACAGCGTGACCGCGTTTACCGCCATTATCCTCGTAAGCGAAACGAGCAGCCCCTTTTCGGCTTCCGTAAGCGAACGGAATATAAGCGACGATGCGAGCGGCGCGAATATAAACAGCCCGACCGCGAACGGCAGCGATACCCATAAGGTGAGTTTAAGCGACTTTGCCGCCAGCTTTTTCGCGCCCGAAATATCCCCTTTTTCGGCGAGCGGGGCGATATTCGGAACGCTCGCCGCGGCAAGACCGTAAGTGACGGAAACGGGCAGATTTACGAGCGTGACGGCACAACCCGAATAAACGCCGTAAAGCGCCGCCGCGCCCACCGCCGCGCCGCGAAGTAAATTAGCCGCGGCTATGCTTTCGATAAGCTGGCTCAACGGCATCGCGATAGCCGTAAGCGTAAGCGGAATAGTGTACTTCAACACGCCGCCTATACCCGTCTGTTTTTCCTTGTACAAGGGCTTTATTCCGACCGCGGCGCGGGTGTACCACAATACCGCGATAAACGCGCAGACGGCTTCGCTCACGGTGACGGCGAGAACCGCCGCCGCAACCGCTTTGGCGGTGTCCGCGCGGAAATACCAGGCAAGCAATATACCCAGCCCGACCTTTATAAGCTGTTCGGAAACTTCCGTAACCGCAGTCGGGTACATATTGCCCTTGCCCTGAAAGTATCCCCTTACGACCGACAATAACGACACGAAAAATACGGACGGCGAAAGCGCTTTACAGCACAGCGCGACGGCGGCTTCGCCCTGCGCTATCGAGAGCGGCACGCTGAGCGCGAACATTAAAAGAGAGCCTATCACGCCTATCGTTCCGTACAGAAAAAAAGCCTGCTTTTCCGCGCCCGTTTTGCCAGAGGCGATAAGCCGCGCCACGCCGGTTGGGATACCGCTTGCGGATACGGTGAGCAATATACAGTAAAGGGGATAAACCATCTGGTAAATCCCCATTCCGCCTCCGCCGAGGAACGCTATAAGCGGTATTCGGTAAATCGCGCCCAAAAGCTTAGATATGAACCCGCCCGCGGAAATGATTATCGCGCCCTTTATATAGCTTTGCTTTTTCATTAATCGAACTGACTTGCGAGGATAGTCGCCGAAAGCTGTGCGAGCTTGCACGCCCCCGCTTCCATCTTAGCGCCCTGTTCGCCCGAAAGAAGCGCAACCGCGCCGAGGCAGTCGCCGTTAGATATGATGGGCACGATTATCTGCGCGGTATAGCCCTTTTCTTCACCCTCGCAGATGGGAACTATGTCGCCGCCTTCCGCAAGGTTTGCGACGTAGCTTTTCCTTTCCTGCATAATTTTATCGAGACCGGAAGAAACGCTCTTGCCCGTAACTTCGCGCTTGCCGCTGCCCGCCGCGTGCAGAACCTCGTCCGTGTCGCATATCACCGCGAGGTGACCGGAAAGGTCGGAAAGGCTTTTAACCGTGCCTTCCGAAAATTTTTCCAAAGAGGCGATGGGCGAATACTTTTTAAGCATAAGCTCGTCCCTGTCGGTAAAAATTTCCAGCGGGTCGCCCGATTTCAATCTCAAAGTCGAGCGGATTTCTTTGGGTATAACCACCCTGCCCAGCTCGTCTATTCTTCTTACAATACCTGTTGCTTTCATAATTCTCCTTGTAAAGGCAAAATTTGCCCGTAAAGGTATTATGTGAAAGTAAAATTTAGTTATTCAAATATGCCGATTATTTTGTAATAAAAAAATTTTAAAAAATATTTTTTAATATGACTAATTCTGTCATATTTAATATGCTAAACTATATACGAAAATGAAATTTAAGGATGCATTTAAATGAAGCCGAGAGATAAAACCTATAATTTTAAACTTTATGAAGAAGACCTTGCAAACAAACAGCTGATTCAAAAAATTCGCAATACAATCAGTACACTTCCCGTTGCCTACTTTTCTTTTGTAATTATTGACCTTTTTAAAGTTAATTCAAAATCTGGAATTCAGTTCTTTCAAACCACACGCCACAGAGAATTCAAAGAGACCAACTATTATACTTTTGAAATCAGAGTTGACAGCGAATCGAACGGGAAACAGCACTGGATACTATATCGAAAAATCCTACAAAGACAAAACCGTAACGAGAAAATATTTTTAAGTGAAATGGAATCTGAAATTGAAGCCGAACTTACAGACTATTATGAGGAATTGGAGAAAATGCAGTTTGTTAAAAATAGCAAGAGTACCCCTATTTCCAATTATGAATTACTTCAAATAAAGAAACTTTACCGCAAAATTGCAATGATGATACACCCCGATTTACACCCCGAATTATTCGACAAATTTGAAATTGCCGAGCTTTGGAACAAAGCGAAAAATGCATATATTGCAAACAATTATGAAGAATTGAAAGAAACAGAATTTTTAATTGTACAGGCAATTAAAAAATACTCCCACACGGAAGAAATTTTTGAAATTAAAAACATCGACGAAAAAATTGAAAAACTTCGCAAAGAGATAGAAAAAATAATTTCTTCAGACCCGTACCAATATAAATTTTTGTTGGAAAACGCCGATCTTATAGAAGAAGAAATAAACTCAATCAAAAACGAAACAGAACAATATCGGCAATACATTGATGAATTAAACGAGATATTTTCCAATTTTACTATTACGGAGATATTAAATTAAATGAACGAACTTACAATAAAACAGGAAACCCTGCTTTCTACAATTAAAAATGACGGCTTGGGACAATTAATCAAGCCGCTCACTAAGGAAATCTATTTGGCGGACACACACGTTTCAGGGTTGCTCTTTCGTAACGAATCCCCCTTTCTGAATTTTAAAGAAGGCGAAGAACTAACGTTGAAACGGGAAAAAACGCCATATGACGAATTCACCGTCGCGGTCTATCAAAAAGACAATCGAATAGGAGAAATTTCGGAATTTCACAATGAAATTTACGCACGTCTTCTTGACGCAGGAAAAGCATTAAAGGCAAAAGTGAGGTTTTTCGTAGTTGAAGACGAATTTCAAGTTTTGTCTATTTCAATTTATATGATTGACTTCTAATATAAGCGCCGCGGCTGATTTTCAGCCGCGGCGCTAAACAATATTCAAATTATTTTATTCCGTCTTTTCAGTTGCGGGGGTTGCGGTTTCCGCATTTGCTGCGGGCATTGCGTTTTCGGCTGGTTCTGCCGTTACCGCCTCGCCTACCGCGCCGTCGCCGTCCTTTTTATTCCTTACGGGCGGCTGCAATTCGGGGTGCTTCATAAACCTCTTGAAAAGGTACTTATACGCGAAGAAATACGCTATTCCCAGCACTACCATTACTATCGACCAGAACTGCGAGGGGGTCATACCCGCAATGAAGTCGCCGCGATGGTCGTCGCGTGCAAATTCGATTAAAAAGCGCCATATTCCGTAGGCAATCGCGTAAACGCCGAAGTTACAGTTGAATTTAAACTTGAAAAACAGCACCGCCATTACGACCGTTAAAACGACGAGGAATATACATTCGAACAACTGCGTGGGAACGACCTTGGCGTACTCGCCGTAGCCCGTAGCCCACATATACATTCCGTACCAGGCGTCCGTTCTCGAACCGTGACAGCAGCCCGCAAAGGTACAGCCGAGTCTGCCGAGCGCGTGCGCAATCGTTATGCCGATAGGGATAATGGGAAGCGCGTCGCAAAGACCCGCGTTCATATGGTTCTGCAATAACTTCGGCTTCTGAACGCGCGGAGCGATAACGAATATATACAGATTCCACACGATAAGGAAGCTCGACACGCCGCCGATAAGTCCGCCCTGAAAGGTCATAGACGAATCGAGCTTGAAGCCCGCCGCGGGGTTTTCGATATAGTTGTAAACCGACTGGAAAACCATCGCCATAAAAATTCCGAAAGCCGCCGCGAACGCGCCGATTAAGAGAATTTTATATATAGCCTCGTCGTTGAAGTTCTTCTTTTCGAATGCAAACATCAAAAAGGCGAAACAGCCGATAAGCCCCAACGCCATACAAAGTCCGTACGCCCAGACGGGCATGGACTCTATTCCGAACAAATAAAACAGCGGTTTGTGATACATATACTCCACCCCGCTCCGCTTTAAACGCGGAGCACTAAAGTATTATAAACTTTTTTTTAATATTAGTCAACCTTTCATAAGATTGTTTAACGCGGACGTGAGCGCCTCGTACGAGCTTCTTATTATATCCTCGTCCACGCCCGCGCCCCAGTAGGTTTTTCCGTTCGCTTCTACGCCGACGTATGAAACGGCTTTCGCGCTCGACGAGGACGAGAGCGCGTTCTGCGAATACGCGTTGAGGGTATAATCCAGCCCGAACAGCTTTTTAAGCGCGTTGGACACCGCGTCGAGTCTGCCGTTACCCTTTGCCGAAACCACTTCCTTTACGCCGCCGCGCTCTACCGTCACGCTCGCCGTAATTCCGTCGTCCTGAACGAAATGACATTCGGGGACTGTGAACCCGCCCTTGACCTTTAAATAGCTTTTCTCGAATACGCCGTAAACCTCGCGCGGTTTCAGCTCCCTGTGACCCTCGTCGGAAACGTGCTTGACCTTGTAGCCCAAATCCTCTTTCATAGGCTTCGGCAAATCCAGCCCGAAATTGTTCTGCATAATAAAGCCTACGCCGCCCTTGCCCGACTGCGAATTTATGCGGATAACGTCCTTTTCGTACTCCCTGCCGACGTCCTTGGGGTCGATGGGAAGATAGGGCACGGTCCAGATTTTCTCATTCCTTGCCGCACGGTAAGCCATACCCTTTGCTATTGCGTCCTGATGCGAGCCGGAGAACGCCGCGAACACCAGCTCGCCCGCATACGGCTGCCTCGGGCTTATAGGCATACCCGTAAATTCGCCGTACCGTTCGCAAACGGCGGGCATATCAGAAAAATCCAGCTCGGGGTCCACCCCTTGCGAGAACATATTCATAGCAATCGTAACTATATCCGCATTGCCCGTGCGCTCGCCGTTGCCGAAAAGCGTACCCTCTATTCTTTCCGCGCCCGCTAAAAGCCCGAATTCGGCGGCGGCAACTCCGCAGCCTCTGTCGTTATGCGGGTGAACGGAAAGCACGACGCTGTCCCTGAAATGCATATTTTTCGAGATATATTCCACCTGCTGAGCGAAAATATGCGGCATAGCGTTTTCCACCGTCGCGGGGAGATTTATTACCGCCTTTCTTTCGGCGGTGGGCTTCCACACGTCCAAGACCGCGTTCACTACTTCGAGCGCGTATTCGGGCTCCGTTCCCGTAAAGGATTCGGGCGAATACTCGAAGCGGTAATCCGCGCCGTCGCGTTCGGCAAGCTCCTTTAAAAGCGTCGCGCCGTCAACGGCGATTTTCTTTATTTTTTCCTTGCTCTTGCCGAACACCTGCTCCCTCTGCGCGGTGGAAGTGGAATTGTACACGTGCACGATAGCGTTCTTCGCGCCCCTCAAAGCTTCGAAGGTTTTCTTTATAATGTGCTCGCGCGCCTGCGTGAGTACCTGCACCGTTACGTCGTCGGGGATTAAATTATCGTCTATAAGCCGCCTTAAAAACGCGTACTCCGTTTCGGACGCGGCGGGGAAGCCGACTTCGATTTCCTTGAAACCGAGCTTCACCAAAAGCTTGAAAAATTCGAGCTTGGTTTCGAGCGTCATAGGCTCTACGAGGCTTTGGTTGCCGTCGCGCAAATCCACCGAACACCATACGGGCGCTTTTTCGACCGCGGTTTTTCCCAGCCAGTCCGTATAGCCCTTCGGCGGCACGTAAAACTGCTTTTCGTACTTGTCGTAATTTTTCATTTCAGTTACCCTTTGCTTTGCCTCCCTTTTAAGGCAAAAGCGGCGCGGAATCTCTTAAAGAGACGCCGCGCCGCGTGGTACCACTCTTTTTCGCGGCAGTTACGCCGCCTTAAGGGTGCTTTCACACCCTGCCCGTTTTACGGTGGGAAACCGTTTCGGACTACTGTAAATTCACCCGAACTGCTCCGCGGCGAGTTCGCCGAGTTTCTTCGTTTATCTCGCACCTGCCGATAAATCTCTGAACCCGAAAACTTCGGTTACTGTTCCGCTTCATTGCATTATATAAATTTTTCTTATAATATCATACGCTTCGCGCTTAGTCAAGCGTTTCCGCGACGGGTTTGGGTTTATAATTCCTTCTGAGGCAGGGTATGCCGATAAAGAAGCCGACGGCGATGAACATACTCACCGACCAGCCTATCGCCCACGCCCAGCAGACGCCGTCGAAGCCCAGCCCCGCGTCCACGAGCACGTAAACCAGAATTACCCTTAATATCAGGTCGGTAAAGGTCGAAATCGTAAAACCGAGGTTGCCGCCGCACCCTCTTACCGCACCGTCCGAAACTATCTTTATGCACACGGTCGGCAAAAACGACGAAACTATTATCAAAAACCTTACCGAGTACGCGACCGCCGCGGGCGTAGGTTCGTCGATAAATATATTCGTAAGCTGTTCGGGCAGACTGACGAAAAGAGTAAGGAAAACGAGGCTGGTTGCGAGCGCGTACAAAAGGAGGGCGAAATAGCCTACCCTTATGCGCTTGTATTCCCCCGCCGCCTTGTTCTGCGAGCAGAAATTCGCAAGTCCGTTCGTCATAGTACCTACGCCGACGTTAGCCATCGAAACGAGCTTGAACGCCGTCGTAAAGCCCGTAGCCGCCTCCGACGTGCCGCCGATAAGGTTTATCTTTTTCATAATGAAAAGATTGCCGAACGATACGAAGCTGTTCTGTAAGATTATGGGTACGGAAGTGAAAGTCAGGTCACGGAAAATCGATTTGTTGAATTTTTTCGGCTTCTCCTCTGGCTTGACGGAAGCAAGCTTTTTTATAAGCACGATTACCGTAAGCACGCACGAACCGGCTTGCGAAATGAGCGTAGCCCACGCCGCGCCGCCCACGTCCCAATGGAACGCGCACACGAAAAGGAAATCCAGCCCGACGTTTAGTACGGAAGATATAACGAGAAACAGAAAGGGCGTTTTACTGTCGCCGAGGGCGGAGCATATGCCGCAGCCGAGGTTGTATAAAAACACGAACGGCATCGCGCCCGTGTAGATATACAGGTAAGTCAGCGCCTCGTCCATAATCGCGCCTTCCTCAACGCTCAGCGCGGTGAGCGAAAGCCTGCCGAATCCGAAGCCGACCGCCATAATTATGACGCACAGCCCCGCAAAGGTTATAAGCGCGGTATTTACCGTTTCCCGAAGTTTAAGCTTGTTTTTCGCACCGAAATATTTCGCGACTATGACCGAGCAACCACCGTTTGCGCCGAGCGCGAACGCGAGAAGTATATTGATGACGACCATCGCTTCGCCTATCGCCGTAAGCGCGCCCTGCCCGTCCGCCGCCCAGTTGCCGACTATCAGCAAATCGACGAGCGAATACGCCTGCTGCACCATCGCGCTGCCGAAAAGAGGCAACGAATAGAATAACAGCGTTTTCCATACGTTTCCGTGCGTTAAATCAACGGTCTTTTGTCTTTTTAGAGTTTTCTCCATACCACACCGAATAGTTGCTCGTCAATAATTTATCGGTCCTTCCAAGACTATATACGCGGGTTTTTCCGTGTCCTCAGTAACTTTTACCGCGTCGCTTATCTCCACGCCGCAAATTATAAGTACTTCGCTTCCGCAAGCCACGACGGGCAATCTGCCGCGTACGCGAGCGGGTATTTTTTTATCCGTAAGATAATCGCCGAGGCTTTTCGTGCCGCCGCCGAATTTCGTAAACCTGTCGCCCTCTCTGCGGTATCTTATCACCGCGTTTTCGGGTATTGAGGACGGGTCGATTTTAAGCGCTTTGCCTTCTATGCAGGACTCTTTCGCAAAATGAAGCGTAAGCGCGAATTTTTCCGAACGGCCCTCTTTTACGAAGTCCGAAAACGACTCCTCGCCAAAATCCTCGTCCGTTCGGTTTTTCGTTATGGCGATATATCCGTTTTCCTTGTACGCCGTAAGCCCCAAAAAGACGAACTTCTTTCCGTTTTCCGAAAATTGCAGATTGTACAGCGCGTCGGCGTGCTCGGAAGTGAAGTCCTTTTTACCGAACGCGCGCGAAACGATGCTTAACGCCGCGCGGCGGAAAATAACTTTTTCTTCGGGAATGGCTATCTTATAGCCGCCGTCCGTTGCAGATATTACGCTTCGTATTTTTTTGGCGAAGTACTCCTCGTCGTCCGCGGCAAGTCGGGAAAACCTGTATATGGCTTTCGCCGCACCGGGCACGGCTTCCTCGAGTGCGGGAAAGACTTTGTGCCTGAGCTTGTTGCGCGTGTAATCGTTTAAAAAGTTTGAGGAATCGTCCACGAACGGCAAGCCGTGTTCGGATATATAGGCGTCTATTTCGGCGCGCGTTACGGAAATTAACGGTCGTATTATCCGCACACCGTTCATAAGGTTGTCCGTAATCCCTTCGAGTCCCGAAAGATACGCTCCGCGGGCGAGATTGAACAATACCGTTTCCGCGTTATCGTCCAGATGGTGCGCCGTAGCCACTGCGTCCGCACCGCCCCACTTTTCGCCGTTTTCCTTAACGCGGGGTTTAACCGCCTCTTTATAGCAGTTTATACGCCATTTGCGCGCGCCGTCCTCGCTGACCGCGCCGGTTTCCTCTCTCTCGAAAAATAACAGGGGTACGCCGTTATTTCGGCAATATTCGCGCACGAAAGCGCTTTCCATTGCGGATTCATCGCCGCGGATTTTATGGTCGCAGTTCAAAGCGCTTATGCTCAAACCGTACTTTTCCGCGTTCGTAGTAAGCATATGTAAAAGTGCCATACTGTCCCTGCCGCCAGACAGAGCAACGCATATACGCATACCCGCGTATCGTTCGAGATTGATTTTCATAGCCAAATTATATCACACTGCGGCGGCGATAGGCAACGAAAAATAATATAAAAATATTCTAACTGCAACGCAAAAACAGTTGACAAAGTTTATTTAATCTAATAGAATAATAAAGCTTAGCGCAGGCGGCAGATATCGCGGGGTAGAGCAGCCAGGTAGCTCGTCGGGCTCATAACCCGGAGGTCGCGAGGTTCGAATCCCGCCCCCGCAACCACTTCTTTCCCACAAGTTGGGAATATGGCGACGTAGCTTAGTTGGTCTATAGCGGCCGGTTCATACCCGGCAGGTCGGCGGTTCGAATCCACCCGTCGCTACCAAATATACGTATAATGCGCGTTGCGCAACAATATAACGGCAAGCTTAGCAGCTTGTTGTGACAAGGCCCGTTGGTCAAGAGGTTAAGACATCACCCTTTCACGGTGGTATCGTGGGTTC
>CAZRCE010000037.1:0-11670 GCA_964598465.1 uncultured Clostridia bacterium
TTATGGCTTCCGAGCTCGGACTCGACGTAAACCTTGCCAAGCGCGCGGGACTTCTTCACGATATAGGTAAAGCGGTTGACCACGAGCAGGAGGGTACGCACGTCCAGCTCGGCGCGGACCTCGCTAAAAAGTACAGGGAAGGCGGAAACGTCGTAAACGCTATCGCTTCGCATCACGGCGACTGCGAACCCAAAACGGTTGAAGCCGTGCTCGTAGCTGCGGCGGACGCGATTTCGGGCGCAAGACCGGGTGCAAGGCGCGAAACTGGTACGAACTACGTCAAGAGGCTTGAAAAGCTCGAAGAAATTGCGTCGAGCTTCAACGGAGTAGATAAGAGCTACGCTATTCAGGCTGGCAGAGAAGTCAGAGTAATCGTGAAACCCGAACAGGTTGACGACGCAAAGGCAATGTTCCTCGCTAAGGATATAGCTAAGAAAATCGAAGCCGAGCTCGAATATCCCGGTCAGATAAAGGTAAACGTTATCAGGGAATCGAGAGCTGTTGAATACGCTAAATAATTTAAAATAGTTTTAAAAAGCCGCAAGCTTAAAGCTTGCGGCTTTTATTATTTTTTCTTTTTTTCGGGCATTTGCTCGTAAGTAATTTTTAAAAATTCGGCAATTTCGTCTTTGCCGTGCGCCTCCGTATTCAGATAAATATGAGGGGAAGAACCGTGGTAAGGGATTAAATATTCGGCGTTTTTAAGTTTTTCGGCGTTGTTTTTCGTTATCTTTATCAACGCTTTGCCGTCGAATATTCCGCCGATATATTTGCCGTTAAAATACAGCAGATAATCGCCCATCATCTGTCTTACGGTAAATAGTCCGAATTCAGACAGTCTTTCGAGTACTGTTTCGAGTGTTGTTTTATCCGTTGCCATATCAAGCCCTCGCAAGGAAATAGAAGGAAAGGGCGAAAACGGGCACGTTAAGCGCGGTTATGCAGGGAATTACTATCTTCGCACATATATCTCCGCCGCTCGCAAAGTTCACGTTCATTAAAAACGCCGCTACGCTGATTATCAGAATCGCAATAATCGTAATTATTATGCAGATTGAAACGTAGCCGTGAGTAGTGGGTTTTGCCGCGTTCTTCCCGAAACCTTTAAGGGCAAGAAAACCGCAAACGCCGAGCTGTGCAAGCCCGATAAGAAGGATTACTATGGGATATACGACGCTTACGCCGAGATTATCCCTGCAAGTAATGCAGATAATGAATTCGATTAACAGAATGAACGCTACTATAAGCGAACACTTGAACAACGTCATTCCCAAATCGTAAGTCGTCTTTGCGGCGCTGCGAGTAGCGTGGGCGTTGGCTTTGGAGGTGTTTACCTTCAAACCGTCCTGAATGCCGCGTTCGGTAACCGAGTCCGCCTTAGGTTCAACGTAAACTTTTTCGACGGGGGGAGTGCGGCGCTCGTTGGGGTTCTTTATAGCTTTACTGTAAATGCCGTTAATCAGATTTTTATAGTCGCGCTCCGTTTCGG
This sequence comes from uncultured Clostridia bacterium, assembly GCA_964598465.1. Taxonomy (GTDB): domain Bacteria; phylum Bacillota; class Clostridia; order Christensenellales; family Borkfalkiaceae; genus Coproplasma. Next base: position 1,490 of record CAZRCE010000037.1, read on the forward strand.
GCTTGTTATTGTAAAGCAATTTGTTCGTATCGATGTCTTCGGAATGGGGAACGATAGGTTCTTCGTGAACTTCGCTCTCCGCTTTCGTCGGCGCGGATATAAGCTTTAAGAAATTCTCGTGCGCAATTTTGCGTTGAAGCTCGGCTTCATCTTCGGATTGCTTTATTTCGGGCTGTTCAGGCTCGACGGGCTTTACAGCAACAATGGTTTCCTCGCGTTCTTCCTTACGCAAATCGTAAGCTTCTTCGTATTCGACCTTTTTAAGCTGCTCGTCGTTGACGGCTTTAACTTGTTCGTCGCTTAACTCGCTCTCGGGAAGTTCGTCTTCGTCCTTTTGAGTAGGCACGCGCGTTACGGATTTTTTGAGAAGATTAAAATCGACGGCGGTGGGGGCGGGTTGGTTGAAGTCGAACGACTTATCGGAAATAAGGCTGTCTATAACGGTCCTCGAATATTCCCATTCAGCCTGATTGCGTTCGGCAATTTCCTTGCCGCTCTCGGTAAGAGTGAAATACTTCCTTCTGCCGCCCAAGGTAACCGAGTCGGTTTTCCAGTACGATTTTACGTAACCCTGACTTTCAAGCCTTTTCAGCGCGCTGTAAAGGGTAGGTTGTTTAAGCGTGTACTGACCGTGGCTTTTTTCCTCGATTTCGTTTATTATTTCGTATCCGTATTTATCCCGCTCGTTGAGAGTGCGAAGAATGATAGTATTGATATGACCGCGGATAAGGTCGGCGCTGATAGTGTTTTTCGCGTCGTTTTCCTTGACTTCTTCGGCTTCTTCGTTCTCGTTCTCGAAATTTTCTTCGTCCATACGATTTTCCTCCGTATTTATGGTATAATTATACTATAATATACAATATCTGTCAATAAAAATAAAAAATAAAAAGTACTATGTCACACATAATTTGATTAAAATTCGCTAATTATTGGACAAATTCGGTAATATTGTGCTAAAATATTAAGAAAATGCAATAATGGAAACAATCTTATGTATCTACACAAAAAAGAATACGAAATCCGTTATACCGACGTTGATTTCAAGGATAATTTAAAGCTCTCCGCGCTGACTTCCTTGATGGAAGAATCGGCGTGCCTTTCGGCGGACGAACTGAATTTCGGCTACGCAGTCGTTCAGCCGAAGAATTTGGGCTTCGTGCTCGTAAACTGGTATATCGAACTTTTCCGCCCCGTAAAGCTCGGTGAAAGTCTTACCGTCTGCACCTGGCCCATAAAGCCGAAGAAACTGCTCGTTTTCCGCGATTACGAATTGTTCGTAGGCGAGGAAAAGGTGGGCGTGGCGACCTCGCGCTGGTGTCTTATCGACGTCAATACTTTTTTAACCCTGCCGACCGACGCGGTTTTTGCCAACGATTACAGGGAGTACAACGATTTCCGCTCGGTTGAAACTGTTACTTGGAAAATCCCCGCGATAAGCGACGGAGAGCTCGTTTATTCACGCGGCGTGGTTTATTCGGATTACGACCATTACAATCACGTCAACAATACAAAGTACGCCGACTTTCTTCTCGACGCGTTTTCCGTGGACGAGTTTGCCGGTAAAACGCTTAAAACCGCGCAGATTACCTACGTAAAACAGTGCAAATTCGGCGAAAGGCTCGACTTTTACAGGCAAAAATGCGACGGATTTTACTTAGTGGAAGCTCGCGTCGGCGACGAAGTCCGCGCGAGCATGAAGGTTACTTTCAGTGAAGATTGATTACGTCCTCAATCGTTCCAAACGGCGCACGCTTTCCGTATGCGTAACGGGCGAGGGAACGGTAAAAGTTTCCGCGCCGATGCGTATGCCGCTTTATGAAATAGAGGAATTTCTCAACGAAAAAAGGGGCTGGATAGAGAAAAAACTCTACGAAAAAAAGGCGGTTATCGGCAAATTTTCAGAAGTCGTTAACTATAATTCGGCTCTCGTTTACGGTGAATTTTTTAAACTGATTATAAGCTCCGAAAATAAAATTGCCGAAGGAACGGTCACCGTAAAGAACCTCAAAAGTATGAAAAAAGAGTATATAAACGCCTTTTCCACGCCGTTTTTAACGGAAGTTTACGGAATTTGTTCGGATTACGGGTTTTCTCCGAGTGCCGTGGGCTTTAAGGATTATAAGAGCAAATGGGGCTGTTGCGACGGCGAAAATAAGATTTTTTTCAACTATAAGCTTTTAATGCTTCCGCCCGCCTTACAGCGCTACGTCATCGTTCACGAGCTATGCCATACCCGACGGCACGACCATTCGCCCTATTTCTGGGCAGAGGTAAAAAAAATCTGCCCCGATTATCTAAATTTGCGGCGCGCTATGAAGCAATACGGTTTCCTTACGAGGTTGTATTAAAGGGCGGTTTTAACCTGCTCTAACGGTTAAAAAAAAGCAAAATGCTTTACCGTTTCGCTTGACTGATATTATATAACTATTGTATAATCATTTAAGGCTTTGAAAGAAGCAATGAAATTAAAATTTCAGTGGTGTAATTTTATGGATAAGAAAATCAAAAAAGTTGTGCTTGCATATTCTGGCGGTCTGGATACTTCGATAATTATCCCTTGGCTTAAAGAGAATTACGATAACTGCGAAGTTATTGCCGTTTCGGGCGACGTCGGACAGACGACCGAGCTTGAAGGTCTTGAAGAAAAGGCGTTAAAGACGGGTGCTTCGAAGCTCTATATCGAGGACCTCAAAAAGGAATTTATCGAAGATTATATCTATCCCACGATGAAAGCGGGGGCTGTTTACGAAAATAAATATCTCCTCGGCACGTCTTTCGCGCGCCCTATAATTGCAAAGAGAATAGTAGAAATAGCGAAAAAGGAGGGCGCAGACGCGATTTGCCACGGCTGTACCGGTAAGGGCAACGACCAGGTAAGGTTTGAACTCACCATTAAAGCGTTCGCTCCAGAAATGAAGATAATCGCGCCCTGGCGTATTTGGGATATCAAGAGCCGCGACGAAGAAATCGATTATGCCGAAGCTCATAATATTCCCCTTAAAATAAACAGAGAAACCAATTATTCCAAGGATAAGAATCTTTGGCACTTATCGCACGAGGGTCTTGACCTTGAAAATCCCGCGAACGAACCCGATTACGATAAAATTCTCGAACTCGGCGTATCTCCCTGGAAAGCGCCCGATAAATCGACTTATATTACCCTTCATTTCGAAAAAGGCGTGCCTACGATGCTCGACGGCAAGAAGATGGGCGCGGTAGAGCTTATGGACAAGCTCAACGAAATCGGTGGCGCGAACGGCGTGGGACTCGTCGATATGGTCGAAAACCGTCTTGTCGGAATGAAGTCGAGGGGCGTTTACGAAACCCCCGGCGGCACGATTTTATATGCCGCGCACGAATTCCTCGAATCCATATGCCTCGATAAGGCTACTCAGCATTATAAGCAGCTCATCGCGGTTAAATACGGCGAAATGGTTTACGACGGACAGTGGTTCACCCCGCTCCGCGAGGCGTTGGACGCTTTCGTTGAAAAGACGCAGGAAACCGTTACGGGCGACGTAAAGCTCAGAATTTACAAGGGCAATATAATGAACGCCGGTATGACTTCGCCCTATTCGCTTTACAGCGAGGATATCGCAACCTTCGGCGAGGACGATTGCTACGACCAGACGGATTCGCAGGGTTTTATAAATCTTTTCGGCTTACCTATCAAGGTTAAGGCGTTACTCGACGGCAAAAAACTCAAATAATGTTTAAAGTTTTTATTGACGGAAAAGAGGGGACTACGGGTCTGCAAATCTACGACAGACTTGCAACCCGCTCGGATATTTCCCTTATAACGCTTCCGGAAGAACTCAGAAAAGACAAAAACGCACGCAAAGAGTGCTTAAATAGCGCGGATATAAGCTTTTTATGCCTGCCCGACGACGCGGCAAGGGAATCCGTTTCCCTCGTAAGCAACCCCAGGTCGAGAATAATCGACGCGTCAACCGCGCACAGAACGGCGGAAGGCTGGGTGTACGGCTTGCCCGAAATTACGCCCTCGCGCAGGGACGAAATTAAAAGAGCGGACAGAGTAGCCAACCCCGGTTGCCATGCGACGGGCTTTATATCGCTCGTTGCTCCGCTGGTTAAGGGCGGCGTAGTTCCCGCTGACTATCCGTTCGTCGCTCATTCGATTTCGGGTTATTCGGGCGCGGGAAAGAAAGCCATTGCGCAGTACGAGGACGAGGGCAGAGATATCGCTCTTTCTTCGCCGAGACTGTACGCTTTTTCTCAGAACCACAAGCATATACCCGAAATGGTAAAGGAATGCAACCTTACCGTAAAGCCGATATTCGAACCGTTTATCTGCGATTTCTATTGCGGAATGTGCGTAACGGTTTCGCTGTTTCCGCACTTAATGACCAAAAAATACGGCGTAAACGACTTAATTAAGTACTTTACAGAGTACTATGCGGGGCAGAATTTTATAAAAATAATCGAAAATTGCGATGGGGAATCGTTCCTTCCCGCAAACAGGCTTGCCAATACGAACGGGCTTGAAATACGCGTTCTCGGCAACGACGAGAGAATAGTCCTTGCTAGCATGTTCGACAACCTCGGCAAGGGTGCGTCGGGCGCGGCGGTGCAAAATATGAATATAATGCTCGGACTGGACGAGCGGACTTCGTTAATATAGTTAGGTGACAGACAATGAACATAGCTGAAATTCAGGGCGGCGTATGCGCGCCCAAGGGATTTAAAGCAAACGGAATACATTGCGGAATCCGCAAAAGTAAGGTAAAAAAGGACTTTGCCCTCATCGTCAGCGAAACGCGCTGTGCGGCTGCGGGCGTTTATACGCAAAATCTCGTTCAGGGTGCGCCCGTTACGGTTACTAAGAAGAACCTTGCCGACGGTTACGCTCAGGCGATAATCTGCAACAGCGGCAATGCGAACACCTGCAATGCGGACGGAATAAAAGTGGCGGAAGCTATGTGCGCGCTCGTCGAAGTTTTCGGCGGCGTTTCCGCACGCGACGTAATCGTAGCTTCTACCGGCGTTATCGGTCAGAAGCTCGATATAACCCCCATGAGAGAGCACGCGTCGGAGCTAGTCGAAGGACTTGGCGATTACAGCAGAAAAGCGGCGGAAGCCATTATGACTACGGACACGAAGGTAAAAGAGGTTGCCGTAGAGTTTCAGATAGGCGGCGTCGCTTGCAGAATAGGCGCTATAGCCAAGGGCGTCGGAATGATATGCCCCAATATGGCGACAAACCTTATATTTATAACCTCCGACGTCAATATTTCTCCCGAAATGCTGCAAAAAGCGCTTTCAGCGGACGTAAAAACCTCGTTTAATATGGTAAGCGTGGACGGCGACCAGTCTACCAACGATACCTGCTGTATCCTTGCGAACGGGCTTGCCGGCAACGAGCTTATTGCAGGCGAGGGTGCGGGTTACAAGGCTTTTTGCAAGGCTTTGAACTACTGCACGGTAACGCTTTCCAAAATGATTGCAAAGGACGGCGAGGGTGCGACTAAGCTCATTGAATGTAAAGTAAACGGCGCGGCTAACCGCAAAGACTCGGTGCTCGTCGCAAAAGCAGTTATAAAATCATCGCTCGTAAAAGCGGCTATGTTCGGCGCGGATGCGAACTGGGGCAGGGTGCTTTGCGCAATCGGTTATTCGGGTGCAAGCGTTGACGTTACGAAGATAGACGTTTCGTTCATTTCGCGAAGCGGTGAAATCCCCGTATGCCGCGGCGGTTTCGGGCTTGATTTTTCGGAAGAAGAGGCGAAAAAGGTTTTATCCGAGGACGAAGTGACGATTTCGATAAATCTCAATTCGGGCGCTAACGACGCTACCGCATGGGGCTGCGACTTGACTTACGATTACGTAAAGATAAACGGTGATTACAGGACTTAAAGATGGATAGGAGCGAACAGGCAAAATTTTTAATAGAGGCGATGCCTTATATTAAAAAATATATGAATAAAGTACTCGTGGTTAAGTACGGCGGCAACGCAATGACCGACGATAAACTTAAATCGTCCGTTATGCGCGATTTAGTCGTTCTCAATTTACTGGGTATAAAGGTCGTTCTCGTTCACGGCGGCGGTCCGGAAATTTCCGATATGCTTAAAAAAATAGGGAAGAAGTCGGAATTTGTAAACGGACTTCGCTATACCGACGAAGAAACGGCGCAAATCGTGCGCATGGTTCTTGCGGGAAGCGTAAACAAATCGCTCGTTGACGCTATCGAGAGGAACGGCGGCAAAGCTATCGGCGTTTGCGGTCAGGACGGTCATTTGTTAAAGTGCGAAAAGCAGGACGAAAATCTCGGCTTTGTCGGTAAAATTACGGAAATCGATACCAAGGTTATCTGCGATATGCTCAATCTCGGTTACGTTCCCGTAGTTTCGACAATCGGTTACGACGACGATGGAAATATATACAACGTAAACGCCGACACTGCGGCGGCGGCAATAGCGGGCGCTCTCGACGCGGAAAGCTTAATTCTTATGACGGACATCAAGGGTCTTTTGGAAAACCGCGACGACCCCGAAAGTCTTATTAAAAAAGTTTACGTTTCCGATATTCCCGCATTGGTAAAGCAGGGCATAATCTCGGGAGGAATGATTCCCAAAATAGAATGTTGCAAAGAAGCAATCCGCCGCGGCGTAAAGAAAGCCGTAATTATCGACGGACGGGTTGAGCATTCGCTTTTAATAGAAATATTGTCCGATGAAGGCATCGGAACGATGTTTGTTTAATTGACTGATTTATTTTTAAATCAGTCTTTATTTTAGTACGGTAGTAAAATATGGAAAATTTTGACGTTTTTAACGATGAAAAACAGTATATGTCGGGTACTTACGCTCGCTATAAGGTTGCGTTCGCCTCGGGCGAGGGTGCGCGCTTAAGGGATATCGACGGCAAGGAATATATCGACTGCGCCTCGGGTATAGGCGTAAATATCTTCGGTATTAACGACGAAGAATGGAAAAACGCGGTTAAGAAACAGCTCGACAGTATTCAGCACGTCTGCAATCTGTATTACGCTTTGCCTCAGGTCGAGCTTGCGAAAGCGCTTTGCGAGCTTTCCGGTTGCAGAAAAGTATTTCTCGCCAACAGCGGCGCGGAAGCCAACGAGTGCGCGATAAAAGCCGCAAGAAAATACGGCAACGGGCGCTACGGCAGAAACGAAATAATAACTCTCAAAAACTCCTTCCACGGCAGAACGATAGCTACGCTCACGGCGACGGGGCAGGACGCGTTTCATAAACACTTCGCGCCTTTTCTGGAAGGGTTCAAGTATGCCGAACCCACGATGGACGGCATATTCAAGTGCTATACCGACAAGACCTGCGCGGTAATGGTCGAAGTGATACAGGGCGAGAGCGGGGTACACGTTCTCGACAAGCAGTTCCTTCTCGATTTGGAAAAATTCTGTAAGGAGCGCGACATACTTCTAATCTGCGACGAAGTTCAGTGCGGAAACGGCAGAACGGGCTACGCTTACGCCTACGAATGGGCGGGTATTCACCCCGATATCGTTACGACCGCAAAGGGCATAGCGGGCGGTTTGCCGTTAGGCGCTTGTATGTTCTTCGAAAAGTGCGAAAATATATTCGGCTACGGCGACCACGGCACGACTTTCGGCGGAAATCCCGTTGCTTGCGCGGGCGCTGTGACCATAGTAAAAAGACTTACACCCGAATTTCTTCTCGAAGTACAGGGAAAGGGCGCGTATCTTAAAACGCATATCGAGCGCATAAAGAACGTGACGGGCGTCAGCGGATTAGGGCTTATGATAGGCATTACGACGACTAAAAACGCAAAGGAAGTTGCGCAGAAGTGCCTTGAAAAGGGGCTTGTGGTTCTCACGGCGCACGACAAAGTAAGGCTTTTGCCTCCGCTTACGATAAACAAGGACGAAATGGATACGGCAATAAGAATATTAAACGAGGTAATATCGGAATGAAGCATTTATTGAAATTACAGGATTTAACGAGGGAAGAAATACTCTCCGTGCTCAATCTTGCGGACCAGCTCAAATTCGAGCGCAACAACGGAATACAGAAGGATTACTTAAAGGGCAAAAAGCTCGGAATGATTTTTCAGAAATCGTCCACGAGGACGAGGGTTTCTTTCGAGGTCGGAATTTACGAGCTCGGCGGTTACGGTCTGTTCTTGTCGAGCAACGATTTGCAGATAGGCAGGGGCGAGCCCGTGCAGGATACGGCGAGGGTGCTTTCGCGCTATCTCGACGGAATTATGATAAGAACTTTCGAGCAGAAGGAAGTCGAGGACCTTGCCAAATACGGTTCAATCCCCGTTATCAACGGTTTGACCGACTACGCGCATCCCTGTCAGGTTCTCGCGGATTTAATGACGATACGCGAATACAAAAAGAGTTTTAAAGACCTTAAAATGGCTTTCATCGGCGACGGAAACAATATGGCAAATAGCCTTATCGTAGGCGCGATAAAGATGGGAATGTCGTTTGCAATCGCTTGCCCTAAGGGCTTCGAGCCCGACGCGGAAATCGTCAAGTGGGCAAAGGAAAACGGACGGATAACCGTAACCGAAAGCGTGGACGAAGCCGTTAATGACGCCGACGTTTTATATACCGACGTATGGGCTTCCATGGGTCAGGAAGGCGAAAGGGCGGCGCGCGCGGCGGCGTTTAAGGATTATCAGATAAACGAAAAAAATATCGCGCTTGCTAAGGGCGACGTAATGGTTATGCACTGCCTGCCCGCGCACAGGGGCGAAGAAATAACCGAAGGCGTGTTCGAAGCTCACGCCAGGGAAATTTTCGACGAGGCGGAAAACAGACTGCACGCACAGAAAGCGGTTATGGTCAAATTAATGGCGTAACTACATAAAGATAAAGTCAATAATAAATCATAGGGATAAGTAAATATGAAAGACGGCAAAGTATATTTAACATTGCAAAACGGGAAACAGTTTACGGGTTACAGATTCGGCGCTGACGGCGACGTCGTGGGCGAACTCGTATTCACGACGGGTATGACGGGTTATATCGAAACGCTCACCGACCCCAGCTACTACGGTCAGATAGTAATCCAGACTTTCCCGCTCATCGGCAACTACGGCGTAACGCCCGATATGCAGAGCAGAAAGCCTTGGGTTTCCGCTTATATCGTAAGGGAAAAGTGCGACAATCCTTCAAACTTCAGGTGTGAAGGAACTATCGAAAAATATCTCGAAGATAACGGCATCGTCGGCATATACGGTCTCGACACGCGCGAGCTGACGAGAATAGTAAGAGAGGCGGGCGTTATGAACGCCGCGATTACCTCTAAGCCCGTTAAGGACTATTCGGAAATCGAAAAGTACCGCATAAAGGGCGCGGTTAAAGAGGTTACCTGCACCGAGCCTATTTATACGGGCGACCCCAAAGGCATTAAAATTGCAGTTTGGGATTTCGGCGCGAAATACAACATTGCGCGCGAACTCGTTAAGCGCGGTTGCTATTGCGTTCAGGTGCCTTCTTACTACACAGCGGAGCAGATTCTCGCGCTTAATCCTCAGGGTTTAATGCTCAGCAACGGCCCCGGCGACCCTTCCGAAAACAAAGAAGTTATCGAGAATATGAAAAAGCTCGTCGGAAAGCTTCCCATATTCGGAATTTGCCTCGGTCATCAGCTTCTCGCTCTCGCAATGGGCGGCAAGACCAAGAAAATGAAATACGGACACAGAGGCGGCAACCAGCCAGTCAAGTGTTTAAATACGGGCAGAGTTTACATTTCCAGCCAGAACCACGGCTACGAAGTAATTTCGTCGAGCGTGCAGGGAGTGGGCACCGTCAGCTATATCAACGCCAACGACGGCACTTGCGAGGGCGTAGATTATCCCGACTACAACGCGTTTACCGTACAGTTCCACCCTGAGGCGAGGGGCGGACCCCGCAACGCTTCGTTCCTGTTTGACAGATTTTTAAAGAACGTTACGGAGGGTAAATACAATGCCTAAGAGAGAAGACATAAAAAAAGTTCTGGTTATCGGTTCGGGACCAATCGTAATAGGTCAGGCGGCGGAATTCGATTACGCAGGCGCGCAGGCTTGCCGCGTACTCAAAGACGCGGGCATTAACGTAGTGCTTTGCAACTCCAACCCCGCGACCATAATGACGGATAAGGCGCTTGCGGACGAAATTTATCTCGAACCGCTTACGGTAGAGAGCCTTAAAAGAATAATCATAA
>CAZRCE010000038.1:0-11668 GCA_964598465.1 uncultured Clostridia bacterium
CGCCCTTTAAGCAGTTGTTTTCGTCCAGAACGTAAATGAGTTTGGGGAACGCGGGAGTTACGTAAACGCCCTTTTCGTTCTTGATGCCCTGATAACGCTGTTTTAAAATTTCCTCTATTATCATAGCGTTTTCTTCGATATACTCGTCGTTTTCGTCGAGGTACAAGAAAAGCGTTACGAACGGCGACTGACCGTTCGTGGTCATAAGAGTGTTAATCTGATACTGTATCGTCTGAACGCCGGCTTTAAGCTCGTCCTTTAAGCGCATATCTACGATTTTCGCTTTCTCCGCGGCGTCAACTTCGTTGCCGAACATTTCGTCGCACTGCTTCTGATACTTCTCTTTCGTGCGGCGCAGGTACTTGCCGAGGTGCGCCACGTTTACCGACTGACCGCCGTACTGCGAGGACGCGACGGAAGCGATAATCTGCGTGACTATGGTGCAGGCCGTCTGGAAGGATTTGGGGGATTCGATGAGCTTGCCGTTCATCACGGTGCCGTTATCGAGCATATCCTTGATATTTACGAGACAGCAGTTGAATATAGGCTGTACGAAATAGTCGGAATCGTGGAAATGGATTGCGCCCTCGTCGTGAGCCTTGGAAATATATTCGGGCAGGAGAATTCTGCGCGTCAAATCGCGCGAAACTTCGCCCGCGATAAGGTCGCGCTGGGTGGAAGCCGTACGGGCGTTTTTGTTGGAGTTCTCCTCCATTACGTCCTTGTTGGCGTTCTTTATAAGGGAAAGAATACTGTCGTCGGTGGTATTCGCCTTTCTTACGAGCGCGCGCTCGTAACGGTACAGAATATAAGCCTTCATAAGCTGATACTTCTGAAGCTCCATCAGCTTTTCTTCGACCATATCCTGAATATCTTCAACTAGCAATCTCGTTCTGTGCTTGCCCGCGATTTCGTCCACGATTTTTTCTATCTGGACTTCGGTGACTCTGTCCTCGAAATCCACGGCAAGGTTAGCCTTGCTTATCGCCTTTACAATTTTGCTCCTGTCGAAATCTGCGGTAGTGCCGTCTCTCTTGATAACCTTCATATTTTCCTTATCCTTATAAAGCTTACGCGGACTTAAATTATATCCCGCGCAAAGCCGATTTTACTTGCGTATTCCGTCGTTTGCCGTCGTATTTCCGCGAAAAGCGGTAGCATAATCAAGTATAATACTCCCGCTCGTTTTTGTCAATAGTATATACACAATATATTGTGGTTATTTTTTATAAATTACTACAATTTGTGCATATCGACAAAAAATTACGAAAATTGCGAAAATGCGCCCTTCAAGCGGCGGCGAATTGAATTATACTACCCGCAATCGCGCAAAGTCAAGCCATTGGGCACAATATCTTGTATGAAAGTTTTTAACATTATTACAACATATTGTGTAACAAATAAATATTCGTTCGCCGCGTCACGCACATTTTACAGTATGCCGCAAAAATGCGTAAAAATATGCCGAATAAAGCGCAAAACAACCCTTTTTATAGCAAATTCAACTTTTGGTTGAGTTCAAATATTATACAACCGCCGTTTATAGTGATATAATAAAATACGGAAAAATTCAAACGGAGCATTACGTATGGAAAATTTAGGGAAAAGAATTGCCGAATACCGAAAGAGCGCCGACCTTACCCAAAAGGATTTGGGCGACAGGCTTAACGTTTCGCCTCAGGCGGTTTCCAAATGGGAAAACGGACAGGCAGAACCCGACGCCTCCACTATAAAAAAGCTTTGCGAAATTTTCAGAATTTCCACGGACGAGCTTCTCGGTATCGCCCCTCACGCGGACGAAACCGCCGCAACTGCCGTTGCCGCCGTTACCCCTCAGCCGCAAATCGTTAAAGAAACGGTCGTAGAGCAGAAAATTATAAACGGCTACTGCGAAACCTGTAAAAAGCCCGTTGGACCGGGAGAATACGTAGTCAGTCATTTCGGCCGCGGAGGCGTACAGCATATTTATTGCAACGAGTGCAACGAAAAGCAAATTCACGCAGGACGCGTCGCCGAATACGGCGAATTTAAAAGACAAACTAAAAAGTCCCTTATTTTAGGCACGCTTATCGCGCTGGGCGCGGCGGGCGTATTCTGTATTCTGTTTATGGTAATCGTAAAGCTCGAACCGCTGTGGCAGGCGGGAATTATAGCCGCGGGCGTATTTATAGGCTACTTCGCTTTCGGCGTACAGTTATTCTGGGAAGACAGCGTAGTCGGCGATATCTTCCTTTTCTTCCTCAAATCGTTCAGAATGCCGGGCGTAATTTTCACGCTCGACTTAGACGGAATTATATTCTTATTATTGGTAAAGATAGGCGGCGCGATTTTGGGCGCGATACTTTCGTTCTTAATATTCGTTTTCGGACTGTTCTTTACTCCCGTTGCGTCGCTGTTTATTCTTCCATTCGCCGCAATGAAGCGCGGCTTCGAGGGCAAAAAGCTTAAAGCCGCCGCAAAGTAATATACTTGAAATTTTCTCTATTATATTTGTACGCGGGTTTTCCGCACGACACGGTACGAGGTGAAAATTATGAAGAAAAAGATAATTTCGGTTATTTCCGCACTTTTGATTGCGGGCGGCGCGTGCGCGCTTTGCGCCTGCGGGAACGGCAACGACGAAGGAACTACTCCGCCTGCGGAATCGCAGCAGCCCGAGCAGCAACCCGAGCAACAGCCCGAGCAAAAACCCGAGCAGAAACCCACGCTTAAAAAGATAGAGGGCTTGTCGCTTGCAAACGGCGAGCACCTTTACGACGGACAAGCACACCCCCTTTCGGTTGCGGGGACTTTGCCAGACGGCGCGGAAGTAAAATATTCAGATAATAATAACAGCACCGACGCGGGGACTTACGCGGTTACGGCGACCGTAACCTGCACGGGCTACGAACCGCTTACCCTTAACGCAACACTTACGATAAACAAAGCCACGATGACGGGTTTGCAGTTCCCCGGCGCAACCTACGCCTACGACGGCAGTGCGCACGCGGTGGAGTTGATAGGACAGACGCCGCAAGGCTCGTCCGTGACTTACGCCTGCACCGAAAACCCCGCCCTCATGAACGCGGCGACCGAAACGGGCAGCTATACAATAACCGTTACGGTAACCAATAAAAACTTTACGACCTACACGGCGACGGCTACGCTTAAAATTACCGCTTCCGAAAAGAACAGATATATATGCTCGCACGACGGCAAGCTTTATTTCGGTAACGCGCTCGACGGCGACAAGCTGTACTCTTACTCGACGGCAAGCGGCGTTGTGAAGGTGAGCGGCGATATCCCCTACGACTTTACCGAAATGGGCGGCGAGCTGTATTTCAGAAGCTATACCGCCTGGGCGTCGTCCGTTAAAACCGTGACCGCTTCGGCGAACAGGGAAACCGCAAAAACCGTTATTTCGGAAAAGGGCGAATACCTTTGCACGGACGGTACTACGCTCTACTTCGCGGTGAACGCGCTGACCGCCGCAAAGAGCGGTATTTATAAAATAGACCTTTCGGGCGAAGAACCCGAGGCGGTGCTTTTATCGGCGGGAAAAGCGAAATATCTGACATACTACGGGGGCAATCTGTATTTTGCCGACGGTTCGAACGGCTATAAGCTTTCGAAAATACGCGTTAGCGGCGGCGCAAGAACGCTCGTAGCAGATGAAAAAATTACCTGCCTTACGCAGGACGGCGGCGCGCTCTATTACACCGTAGATAATCTTTTGGGCAACTATATCGAAAAGTACACCGTATCCTCAAACGCGCGCAGAAAGCTTACTTCCGACGCTGGCGCAAACCTGACCGTAGTCGGAAACAAGCTGTATTATATCAACGTGGATTTGCTTAACTCCGCTCTGTTCGGCAAGGGCGTTTACAGCGTAAATACCAACCCCTTGACGGACAACAGCCTTCCCGGCAATAAGGTTATAGGCGCGGAGAACGAAAGCTACAGCTCGCTTACGAAAACCGAGGACGGCGACCTTGCCTACTACCGCGTGAGCGACCAGATGCTGTGCGTAAGCGACGTGAACGGCGGCAATACCCTTGAAGTGTTGGACGGCTTCGTCGCGCCCGAATACGAACCCGTAAGCACGGGAAGTAAAACGCTCGCGTACGGCAAGACGCTGTACTTCCTCGATTTATACAACGACAAGGCGCTGTACTCCTACGACACGGTTACGAAAGCTGTTTCGCGTATAACCTCTAACAAGGTCGTCGATTTTGCTATCCTCGGCGATAAGCTGTTCTACAACGCGGTAAGCTTCGGCGTGAACAACGATTTGTACAGAATAGATTTAAAGCTCGGCGGCGAGGCGGAAAGGGTTTCGAAAAACGACTGCAACAATCTCGTTACCGACGGAAATAAAGTATTCTACGTAAAAGAAAACGCAGGTGGTTTTGCCACGGCGATTACGGAAATCGACGAGAACGGCGTTGAAAAGGATATCTTTACGAAGGGTGTTAAAAACCTCGCTTATTACGAAGGTTACCTCTACTTCGTCTATGACAACAAAGTGCACAGAATGCCCTCGACGGGATACGAGGTGGACACGACGCAGAAAGTTACCCATGACGACGTGAGCCGCGTGGACAGTTTCGTAATCGACGACGGAGTTATCTATTTCCGTGAGCTTTACGGCTTTGGCTGGGGACTTAAACGCCTTTCGAGAATGAATATCGACGGCACGGATTACAAGGTTATGATTTCCGACAAAACCGACCCCCTCGAAATCCGCATTTACGGCGGCAAGGTATATTATTATAACGACGTTACGTTAGGTACTTCGGGCATTTACTGCATTGATAAAACCGCGGTGAACGCAAATACCGCCACGCTCGTTCTCGACTACGCTCAGACTTATTACGCAAGCGAATTTACGATTATTGACGGTAATATTTACTTCATAAATTACCGCGCTAACCTCGGCGACAGCCACCTTTACTGCCTGAATATCGCAAGCGGAAAAACCGAAAAAATAGTTTAAGTAAAATTAATAACGCCGCCCGCGGGGAAATCCCGCGGGCGGCGGTTTGTTTTACGCTTATATATTCAATTAAAATTTGCCGTCTTTTTTAAAACGGAGATAACTGCCGTATCTGAGCCATTCCTCCCGCTCCGATACGTTCAAGCCGCCATATATGAAAAGAACGTTTTTTTCTTCCTCCGACAAGTCGCTGTTTACGTTTATATTTCCGTAATCGTCCTCTCTGCCTAAAAAATAATCCACCGAACAGGCAAAATAATCCGCCAACTTTACTATATATCCAGCCGTCGGCTCGGTAATCCCTTTTTCCCAATAATCCACCGCTTTTTGACTGCACCCTATCTTTGACGCAAGCGCACGCTGACTTAAATTTTTTTCTTTCCTTAATTCGAGAAGTTTAAGCATTATTTTTCTATCCTTACCATCACTTATAAAAGAATACTACTCAAATTGCTTGACAGAGAAGAAATATTATGGTAATATCAATCCAAAATAAGAAGAATAATTCTTACAAAGGAGAGATATGATGAACAAAAACACCCAACCCGTAAACGAGCAAGATTCAACTACCCAATCGATTAATCGGAAAAACTATTTGAACCACAAAGACGGAATAAAGACTATGACCGTAATCAGAATTGTAGCGTGCGCGTTAGTCCTCGTATCACTGATACTGTTTATCTTTCTGCCCAATTTTAATATTGATTTAACCCAAATCGAAATTTTAGATATTTCTCTACCGAAATTCGAAAATATGTCCGCCGAAGAATTATTAAATACGAATATTTCGTTTTCCTTATTGGACGAATTTATAGTATTATTCGGTGTATTTGGCTCGTTTAGCACGATAGTACCTCAAAACCCATCGATTTTCTATTGCATAGTTTTCGAGGGGCTTGCGATTCTTTGTCTGGTAGCAGCATTAATATCGGCAGCGGTCACGTTGTTTAAGGATATAACGCTACTCATAAATTTCGAGGAAAACTTCGTATTTGTTTACGACGGTTTTATACGCGAGGAAGAGAAGCACAAATCCAAGAATCCGTCCGTCGTGTTGTTAATTCTCGCTATCATACTTGAAATTATAGGTCTGTGTTACAATTTGTTAATTGACGGAATAAGTAAAGACTTTACCGTAATAAATTATTTACCAATAATGAGCGGTTTAAGCGGAGCAAGCGCAGCTACCATAATTTTCCTGATTATAACGTTCGTCGCGAGCGGTTTCTTCGCGTATGCCGTACGAAAAGAAAAAATGAAAATAATAAAAGAAGATTACGTCAATCAAAAATAATTAAAACCGCCGCCCGCGGTAATCCGCGGGCGGCGGTTTGTTTTATAAAAATTTCGGCAATTCGGAAATATCTAATTGCCATTCCTTTTTGCTTCTTTCGCGATGCTTTGCGTTCGCCTCGCCGAGGGCTTTGCGGTATTCCGCGTAGGATAAGCCGTTCACTTTCATAAAATGTTCGCTCGCCTCCCGCTCCCTGCCGGCAAGCTGAGTTCTGCCGATATGTATAACCTCGTGGCAGGCGCGGCACACGGCGACTATATTTTTAAGCTTCTGCACGCAGTTCGTATCGTCGTATTCCCATTGCTCGTGCGCTTCTAACCGAGCAGTCGGCGCGCCGCAAATCATACACTTTCCGCCCGCGCGGGCGTACGCCTTCTTTCTTACTATATCCCACCCGCCCGCGGGCAAAAGACTTCTTAAATTAGAGTACCAACAGCCGTCGGGTACGAGTTCGAATTGCAGTTTCATATTTAGATTATACCGCATTTTGCAAAAATTTCAAATAATCGGTTGACATAAATTGCGCCGTTTTGTAAAATTTACTTATGATTAATTTCGACGACGAACAATCGCAGGCGTATTTTGCGAAAATACGCAGAGTAAAAAAGATAAACCTTTCCGTTTTGTGCGTATCCGTACTGATAAGCCTGACTTTAACCGTAATCGTTCAGGTTATCGGCAAGCAGGACGCGACCGCGCAGGCGCTTTTATGGACGGCGATAGCGCTTTACTGCGTGGTCGTCGCGGCGGTGGTATTCGATATCGTTTTCCCCTTCGTTTACCGCAGAAAGCTGTACCCTTCCATCTGCGAATGGGTAGCGGAGACGATTTCGCATACGGACGGTCTTATTGCGGAGAACGGCGCGGAATACGTGCTTAAAAAGGAAGAAAGCAGGGCGTATCTTTACCGCGCGGGCGGGGAAGCTTTCGCGCAGTTCGACACCTCGCCCTTCCGCGAGCTGTTTATTCCCGAAAGCGCGGCTAGATATATAAAGGAATATCTGCTCGCCTACTACTTTAAAAACGCAAACGCCGAAAGCGTGACCTTTTCCGACGAAACGCGCAAGCGCGGCGCTAAAACCGCAATAGTAACTGACGGAAAGGTTGCGGACTTCGACGCGGAAAAGAGCTTTTATATAAAAAACAAACTCGTCGGTTAATTTTCGGTTTTTTGCGCAAACTGTTTGTATGGGAAAGAAAAACAGTAAATTAATGATTGAACGAATTTTCGACGAAACCGTATGCGCTACGGAATGTACGGGACTTTTGCAGAATATTTCGGTTGACCCCGAAGAAGTAAAGCGTTTTCATAACGAATACACGGGCGACGACGAAGAATAATTAAATAAATTAAACGCGGGCAAGTTTTTAACTTGCCCGCGTTATTTTAATTTTTCCAAATTTTGTAATTGCCGCCAATAACGGTTATTTCCGCTTCCCCCTCGCCCGCGACCGAAAGAGCAAAAACGCCGTTTAAAGCGACTTCGTAACTTTTAACGGTATTATAACCGACGGCGACGCGGCGTGGATTAAACGCGCCGTTACCGCTTAATTTGAACGCGCTCTCTTTCGCCGTCCAAAGCTTTAAAAACTCCGCGTTCTCGCGCCCTTGCGCCGAAGCTATTTTTTTAAGCTCGTCCGCGGTCATCGTCCTCTCGGCTAAGGTCGGAGAATAGCGGTAAGACGCGAGATTTTCGATATCGACCCCCACTTCTCCGTCGGAAAGGGCGACGGCGACCGCGCCCGCCGTATGTGAGAGCGAAAGAAAGCAATAGGGAAGACAGGGCTTGCCGTACGGATTTTTCGTGAAGCCGTCCAAACCCTTGCCGTACGCCTCGTTCACAGCGAACGCCAACAGGGAATACGCGCTGGCTTTCTGCGCCTTTAATTCCCCGTTAGTACAGCTTTCTGTTTCGGTTTTCACCTGCTCTGTCAATCCGCACCCGCCGTCGAAGGGCACGGGTGCAACGAATACGCGTATCATCTTCTATATAATACCACTTTTATTTTTGTTTGTCTTATAATTTTACGGGCGCGCGGCAAATTGCCGCGCGCCCGTAAACGTATGTGTATGGAGTGTATGTAAATTATTTATCCTTTTTCTTACCGCCGCAGTTGCACGAATGGGGACAGCCCTCGCACCCGCAACCGCAACCCGCGGATTTACCTTTCAGCTTTCTGTAAACGAGAAACCCTACGGCGGCGGCGAACGCCGCGCAGCATACGACGAGAATAACGATATCCGTGACCTGCATAAGTTAAGCCCCCTTGCGCTTGAATTTGGGAAGTTTGCCGAGATTATTCAATACTATTACGGCAATTACCGCCGCCGCTGCCGCGAGCCAGATAAATACCGTCCACCACCGGCTTCCGACGGTATAGACGATTGAACCGACGATATAGCTCGTAGCAATCCAGAACAGAACCGTCCACTTGAACTTGCCCGCGGGGAGTTCGGCTTTTGCCGTAGCGCACGCCGCAAAGCAGGGAATGGTCGTCATATTGAACGCTATGAAGGAAATGAGGGCGGGCACGGAAATACCCGTCACGCCGATGAGCGCTACCGCTTCCTCCACGCCTTCTTCCGTTCCCTCGAAGCCCGCAATCACCATCGCCGCGAGAACGGAGAAGGTTGCGATTACGTTTTCTTTTGCGATAAGTCCCGTAATCGCCGCGACCGCAAATACCCAGCCGAATTCCGTGCCGAGCTGCGAGCCGAAGCCGAGCGGCGTAAACAGAGGCTGAATTAGCTTGCCTACGGAAGCGAGAATGGATTCGCCCATACCTTCTTCACCGACGTACTGCCAGCTCCAATTAAAGCTCTGCAAGAACCAGATGAGCACGGTAGAAACGAATATAATGGTAAACGCTTTCTTTACGAAGTGCTTCGTCTTATCCCACAAATGGAGCATAAGGTTTACGAAACCGGGCAAGTGGTATGCGGGAAGCTCCATTATGAAGGGAGGCGTTTCGCCTTTCTGCGTAGTGTTGCGCATAGCGAGCACGGAGATTATCGCCGTACACACGCCGAGTATATACATACCGAAGGTTATCGCGTCGGCGTTGCCTATTTCGAAGCTCGAAACGATACCGCCCGCAATCGCGGTAAGTATGGGGAGCTTAGCCCCGCACGAGAAGAAAGGTATTACGCGGATAGTAGCCGTCCTTTCCTTTTCGTCGGCAAGGGTACGCGTGTTAATCATTGCGGGAAGGGAACAGCCGAAGCCCATAATCATAGGCATAAACGCCCTGCCCGATAGCCCGAAACGGCGGAACATTCTGTCGAGAATGAACGCGATACGCGCCATATATCCCGTATCTTCGAGGATAGAGAAGAATAAAAACAGCGTTAAAATCTGCGGCAGGAAGCCGAGAACCGCGCATATGCCCCCTACTATGCCGTCGCTAACGAGGCTTGCCGCCCAGGGAGCGGCGTTTTCGACAGCGAGCCCGAAACCGTAGCTGATATAGTTTAAAAGCAGATTAAACAGGTTTGTGATAATCACGCCGGGCGAGAATACCGCGCCGTCGTAGAAGCAAGCCGCCAGACCTATACCGAAGTTTTCGTATAGCTCCGTCCCCTCTATCATATCGAAGCCCATCATTTCGAAGGTGCGGAAACCGTTTACGATTTCGCCGTCCACTTCGGTTGAAACGAGGTTGCCGAATATAGCGTTTAGATAGAGGAAATCCTCTGCGAACGTCAGGTGGAAAATGAGGAACAGAATTGCCGCGAATATGGGCAAACCCCAGATTCTGTGAGTTAATACCTTGTCTATTTTATCCGACTTCGTAAGCGCCGCTTTGTCCTTCTTCGTCTTTGCGGACGAAAAGTTCGCGGATATGTATTTATACCTTTCGTCGGCTATCGCGGATTCGAGGTCCTCGCCCGCGGATATTTCGGAAAGAAGCTCCTCCGCGCCCGCGTGCCGTAACTCTATCTCGTCCGCTTCGAGCATCTTAATCGCGTGGAATAACGGCGAGGAAACCTTCTGCTGAGCGAAAAATTCCTTAGCCCTGTTAATCTTTACCGTAAGCGAACCGCCGAGAACGGTCGCGCCCTCGCGCTCCGCCTTCATAGCCGCGGCGCGGGACATTAGCCCGTTTATTCCCTTTTTGCCGAGCGCGCTTATAGCGACTACGGGAACGCCTATCGCCTTTTCGAGCGCCGCCACGTCGATGGAGTCGCCCGCCTTTTCCACTTCGTCCATCATATTGAGGGCGATTATGACGGGAACGTCCATCTCTAAAATCTGAGTAGTGAGATACAGGTTTCTTTCGAGGTTGGTCGCATCGACGATATTAATTATGCCGTCGGGCTTTTCGTCGAGTATGTAATTCCTCGAAATAACCTCCTCGGGGGTGTAGGGCGACAGCGAATATATGCCGGGCAAATCGACGATATTGATTTTTATATCGTCCTTTTTATATACGCCCTCGCGCTTATCCACCGTAACGCCGGGCCAGTTGCCGACGTGCGCGGTAGAACCCGTAAGCGCGTTGAAAAGCGTGGTTTTTCCGCAGTTGGGGTTGCCCGCCAAAGCAAAAGTTTTCATAAAACTTCCACCTCCACGCACGCGGCTTCAACTTTTCTTAAGGTAAGCTCGTACCCACGGAGCGTAACCTCTATCGGGTCGCCGAGAGGCGCTTTCTTGCGCATCGTAACTTCGGCGCGAGGCGTAACGCCCATGTCGAACAGTCTGCGGCGAACCTTTCCTTCGCCGTTTACGCTGACGATAGTACCGCTTTCTCCGACGGTAAAATCACTCAACAGTTTTATCATATTAACCTCCGTTAAAATTTAATCGCAGTTATTCGCTTACGCGACCAGGATTTTGCGCGCGAGAGAGCCGTCGAGGCACAGCCGTCCTTCCTTTACGACGACGATAACGCCGTTATTCCCCGACGATAAAAGTTTGATTTTACCGCCGACGCAAATGCCGATTTCCTGCAAATGCTTTTTCGTCTTTTCCTCTGCGGCTACTTTCCTTATCTCCATTTCCGTATTCACGGGCGCTAAAAATAAAGGCATAACTTTCTCCTTTTCTAAACTTAGGTTAAGTTTTAATGCGTAAAAATAACTTAACCTTGGTTAAGTAAATATATTATATTCTTACGAAATTATTTTGTCAACAAAAAATTAACCATAGTTTAATTTATTTTCAAAATTTTTCAAATAAAAAAACAGACGGCAACCGTCTGCTTTTCAATATATTTATGTTGCGGGCAAAAATCGCACTTTTTGCCCGCAGCCCCAATTTGCGCAAACCTGCGCCTTTGCGCCTTATTATCTGAAACTTTTTACAATAAGGTGCGCAAAGCAGCGTCGCTTCGCTCCTCGCGCAGTAGGTGAGCGATTGCAATTATATAATAAGTTTGCCCTTAGATTGCAATCGCGA
>CAZRCE010000039.1:0-11125 GCA_964598465.1 uncultured Clostridia bacterium
AAGCCATAACGTCGGCGTGGTCGCCGAAAATGTTAAGCGAATGAGCGGCAAGCGCACGCGCGGATACGTGCATTACCATAGGCATAAGTTCGCCGGATATCTTGTACATGTTGGGAATCATAAGAAGAAGTCCCTGCGAAGCCGTGTAGGTGCTCGTCAACGCGCCCGCGCCAAGCGAACCGTGAACGGCGCCCGCGGCACCGCCTTCCGACTGCATTTCCGCAATCTTAACTTTCTGTCCCCACATATTCGTTCTGCCGCCGGTTGCCCATTCGTCAGCGACTTCCGCCATAGGGGAAGAAGGAGTGATGGGATAAATTGCGGCTACTTCCGAAAAGGCGTAGGCGACGTGGCTCGCGGCGGTGTTACCGTCGATAGTCAATTTTTTCATCAAAAAACCTCCGATAAATATATTTGTAATGTGAATTTTTGGTTGCGCAAATCCGCAACTTCATACCTTTTTAATTATAAGTCAGCCGCGCGCAAATGTCAATACCGACTTTGAAAATTTATCCGTTTATTATTACGGAAAACGCGCCCGCGCGTATAGGGCGTTAAAATCCGCGGGTACGGCGGCGCAAATTTTGCGCGACTTTCACTTAAATTTCCTTTGGAAATTGTTGTTAATTTTTTTGCCGTTTGCTATAATTTATCGTGAAATATAATTTAAGGCGATTTCAATGCAGGAAAACCCTCTCGCCGCTCTGCCCGAAGACGGGACGGAAGCGCTAAAATTCAATAACGTTTCGTTCACCTACGCGGGGTCGGATACGCCCGCGCTCAAAGGTTTTAACCTTACCGTAAAAAAGGGTGAATTTCTGTGCGTGCTCGGTCATAACGGCAGCGGTAAATCTACCGTCGCCCGTTTGGCGTGCGCTCTTTTGGAAGCGGACGAGGGCGAGATTAAGGTATGGGGGTTAGACGCGTCGGAGCGCGGAAACGATATCGAGATAAGAAAACACGCGGGCGTCGTTTTCCAGAACCCCGATAACCAGATGGTCGCTTCCATCGTGGAGGACGACGTCGCGTTCGGACCGGAAAACCTCGGCGTGGAGCGCGAGGAGATAGGCAGAAGAATAGAGTGGGCGCTGTCGGCGGTAGGAATGGAAAAGTACCGCAATTCCACGCCCGCCCGCCTTTCGGGCGGACAGAAGCAGAGAATTGCCATTGCGGGCGTTCTCGCTGTTAAGCCCGATATCCTCATTCTGGACGAATCGACTGCTATGCTCGACCCGCGCGGCAGGCGCGAGGTGGTTGAGGTCGTCAAAAAGCTCAACCGCGAAGAAGGCATAACCGTAATACTCATAACGCACTTTATGGAAGAAGCGCTGCTTGCGGACAGGGCGGTAGTTATGAACAGGGGCGAGGTCGTTATGGAGGGCGCGCCAGAGGAGATTTTCGAAAGCGGCGAAGCGCTCGAAACCTACAACCTCTGCCTGCCCGAAATAGCCGTTATTTCGGAAAAATTAAAGGCGGCGGGGCTTGAAATAAAGCCTTGCTTAAAAGCCGACGAATTGGCGGAACAAATCGCTTCGCAGGCGCATATTAAGGGGGTAATCGCGGAAAATAGCGAAATTATTACCCGCAAAACGCCCGAAAAGCGGGGCGAATGGGACGTCGATATCCTCAACCTCACTTATACCTATTCCAAAAAATCGCCGTTCGCGGCGCACGCGTTAAAGGGCGTAAATCTGCATATCGGCGAGGGCGAATTCTTCGGAATTATCGGTCACACGGGCAGCGGCAAGTCCACGCTCGTACAGCACTTCAACGCGCTTATTAAGCTCCCTCAGGCGGAGAAGAAATACAAGAAAAAGAAAGTTAAAAAGGGTATGCCCGCGCCCGTGCTTCCCGAGATGCGCGTGGGGGGCTACGACCTCGCGGACAAGAAGTGCCCGTTTTTAAAACTGCGCGCCGACGTCGGTATGGTGTTCCAGTATCCAGAGTATCAGCTTTTCGCCGAAACGGTTTTCGATGACGTTGCGTTCGGGCTTAAAAATTTCAATAAAAAGCTTCCCGCCGAGGAGATAGAAAAGGCGGTCAGGGAAAGCCTCGAAATCGTCGGGCTCGACTATGCGGAGGTAAAGGACAAGTCCCCTTTCGATTTGTCGGGCGGACAGAAGCGCCGCGTCGCGATTGCGGGCGTCATAGTAACGAAACCCAAAATTCTCATTCTAGACGAACCCGCCGCGGGGCTCGACCCTCTCGGCAAAAAGGAAATAGCGGAGCTTTTGCACAAGCTCCACAGGGAGTGGTGCAAGACGGTTATAATCGTTTCCCACGATATGGACGAAATAGCCGAAAACTGCACGCGCGCCTGCGTTCTTTCGGACGGCAAGGTCGTCGCGTGCGACTCGCCCAAAGCGCTCTTTTCCGAGCCCGAAAAGCTTTTGCCGCTCGGTCTGGACGTGCCGCTCACCGCAAAAATCTGCAAAGAGCTGTCCGACCGCGGCGTTGAAATAGATTGCGATTATACGGTTAAAGGCTTTTCCGAGGCGGTAATTTCGCTGTTTAAGGCGGAAGGGGGTGAAGCCGATGCTTAACGACGTCACCTTCGGTCAGTATTACCCCGCGCAGTCCTTCGTGCATAAACTCGACCCGCGCCTGAAATTACTGTTTCTTATCGCTTATATCGTCGCGCTGTTTATTTCGCAGACCTTTTACGGGCTTGCGGCTTGCGCCCTCGTACTCGTGGCGGCGATTGTAGCTTCGCGCGTGCCGTTCGGGAGCGTTATGCGCTCGGTTAAGGGCATACTGTTTCTGCTCGTTTTCACTTCCGTTTTCACGCTGTTTTTCCACGGCGGCGAAACGCTTTTATGGGGTTGGAGCGTTTTCAATATCTACCTTGAAGGCGTTCTCGCGACGGTGTTTCTTATTTTCAGACTGTTTTTCCTCGTAATGGGGTCGGCTATACTCACGCTTACGACCACGCCCGTGAACCTCACGGACGGGCTGGAAAGCCTTTTAAAGCCTTTAACTTTAATTAAATTCCCCGTACACGCGCTCGCGCTGATTATGAGTATCGCGCTCCGTTTTATCCCCACGCTTATGGACGAAACGAACCGCATAATCGCGGCGCAGAAGGCGAGGGGTGCGGACTTCGAATCGGGCAGTATATTTAAAAGGGTAAAGGCGATAATTCCCATATTGATACCCTTACTTATAAGCGCTTTCCGCAGAGCGGAGGAGCTGGGCGACGCAATGGACGCGCGTTGCTATACGGGCGGCAACAAGCGCACGAAATACAAGAAACTCAAATTCGGTTTCCGCGACCTTATCGCCGCAATAATCGGCGCGGCTTTGGTTGCGGGCGCGGTGCTTCTTAATATCTACGCATACGATATTTTCCCCGCAATTTATACTTACGTGGTGATTAAATGAGATACGTTTTAAAAATCGCCTACGACGGCACGGATTATTGCGGCTGGCAGTTACAGCCTAACGGAAAAACGGTGCAGGAAACGCTGTTAAACGCGGCGTATGCGGCGTTTAACGAGAAATGCAATATAGTTGCGAGCGGCAGAACGGACGCGGGCGTACACGCCCTTTCTCAGGTATGCCATATGGATTGCAGTACGGAAATTTCAGCCGAGAAGATGGCGGACGCGCTCAATCCGCGCCTTCCCGAAAGCGTGCGCGTTCTCGCCTCGGCGGTTGCGCCCGACGGGTTCGACGCGTGCCGCTCCGCAAAGAAAAAGACTTATTATTACGAGCTGTATTTTTCGCGCTGTTCCCACCCCGTAAAGGACAGGTTCGCAACCTGGGTCAAGGGCTCGGTCGATTTGGAAAAGCTAAATTCCGCGCTTGCTCTGTTCGAAGGCGAGCACGATTTCGCCGCGTACTGCGCGAGCGGTTCTTCCGCCAAAACGACGGTAAGAACGGTTTATTCGGCGACGGCGGAAAGCTACTTCGAATACGGTTTACAGTGCGTAAGAATTTCGGTGTGCGGCAACGGATTTCTGTACAATATGGTAAGGACGATGGTCGGCACGGCGCTGTTCTGCGCGCAGGGCAGACTGGCGGAGGACGATATAAAAAAATCGCTTATATCCGGCGGCCGCTCACTCGTCGGTAAAACGATGCCGCCGCGCGGGCTTGCGCTTGCGGAAGTCGATTACGGCGTAAAGCTTTTCTGATTTTACTTATTTTTCACTTAAATTTTTTATTTCCGTTACATAACGGCTATATAATAATTAATACAATCTGTTAATCGGGGAGATTTATGGAATTTTTCGAATTTGCAAACGTAACCGAAACGTTTGTAAGTATGTACTACAACGAGAGCGACCCTATGCGCGTCATATGGCTTGCGTTTTTAATCGGCGGATTATGCTTTGCGCTCGTTTACGTTTTCGAGGCGGTCGCGCTGTTCACGATTGCAAAGAAGGGCGGCTTCAAAAACGAATGGATGGCGTTCGTACCCTTTCTGAACACCTACTATATAGGCGTTCTCGCGAATAAAAACAAGATTTACAGGTTCGAAGCGAAAACCGTTTCCGCGGTACTCGCGGTGATGGAGTTTATTTACGTCGCGCTTTCGGCGTTTTACTATATCGCGCTTTCGATTATATTCTCGGGCGGTTACGCTACGCCCGTGTACGAAGATTTGAATTACGGCGGAACGATTTTAAGCGTTATCACGGGCTACAAGCCGTTCAACCTTCCCGAATCCCTCAACTGGGCGTGGTGGGTGTTCGCGCATATGCAGGATTACATTTTAAGCTGGTATTCGCTTCTGTACCTCGTTGCAAACGTCTTCGTGCTTATGGCGTTTTTCCAGACTTACGCCTGCCGCAGATACTGGATGTTCACGCTGTTTTCCATACTGTTTCCCGTCAAGGGCATACTGTTCTTCGCGGTAAGGAACAATTCGGGCAAGAACTACCGCGATTATCTGCGCGAACAGCAGCAGAGGCAGTACCGTATGTATCAGGAATACAACAGGCAGTCGGGCAATCCTTATAATTACAACCCGTACTCGAACAGCCGTCCCCCGCAGGACAATCCCTATACGCCCCCTCCCTCGCAAGGGGCGCAAGACCCGTTCGACGATTTCGGTTCAAACGGCGGCAATTCCGATAAGGGCGGCGACCCGTTCGAAGATTTATGATTAATTAATCGAAAGGCGCACGGTAGTGCGACTTACGATAAATAATTGAAAGGCGCGTTGAAAAACGCGCCTTTAATATTTGCCATACGGAATGGAGTGTGTTATAATATTGAAAAAAGTATAAGCGCAGGTTATACCGCGCTGTAAACGGGATTAAAATGCAGGATAAAGTTATTTGCGCGGTTTGCACGGCGAGCGGGCGCGGCGGCGTCGCTATAATAAGATTAAGCGGCGAAGGCGCGCTCTCGATTGCGGAAAAGATGTTCGAGCCTGCGGGTAAAACGGCGGTTAAGGATTTCTCGCCGCGCGTAATGTATTCGGGAAAGATAATTTGCGGCGGCTTTGAAGATTTCGGCTTCTGCGTGTTCTTCCGCGCGCCCAAAAGCTTTACGGGCGAAGATATCGTCGAATTTCACTGCCACGGCGGCGTGCATATAGCGCGCGGCGTTTATAAAGCCGCGCTAGACAACGGCGCGTATCCCGCCGAAAGGGGGGAGTTCACCAAGCGCGCCTTTCTGAACGGCAAGCTTACCTTATCTTCCGCGGAGGGTATGGTGGATATGATTAACGCCGAAAGCCTTGCGGAAATCCGCGCGGGGCATATGCTTTATACCGAAAAGCTTTCCGACGCGGTTTCCTCGCTTCGCGCCGAGCTAACCGATATTCTCGCCTCGGTTGCCGCCGACGTGGATTTCCCCGAGGAGGATATCGAGCGGGACGAGCTTTCCACCGTAAAGGAGCGGCTCGAAGCCGTGCGCGAAAAAATCGCCGCCGCGGTTAGCGGTTACCGCACGGGCAAAAAGATTAAAAGCGGCGTAACGGTTGCGCTTTGCGGCGCGCCCAACGTCGGCAAGAGCAGTCTTTTAAACGCGCTTTTAGGCTACGACAAGGCGATAGTTTCTTCCCAAGCGGGCACTACCCGCGACGCGGTGGAAGGTCAGATAGAAATCGACGGCGTTAAATACAACCTCATAGACACCGCGGGCATAAGGGAGCGTGCGGGCGAAATCGAAAAGGAAGGAATAGCACGCGCGGAGAAGATAATTAAGTCCGCAGACATCGTTTTATCCGTCCGCGACGACGAGAACGGTTACGCGCAGACGGACGGCGCGGAAGTTATAAAAATATTGAATAAGTGCGATATATCCTCGGACGAACGCGATTACGATATATGCGTTTCCGCCGTTCGCGGCGACGGTCTGGAGGAGCTGAAAAAGCTCATATCCCAAAAGGCTATGTCGGGCTACTCGTCCGAGCAGGCGTACGTCATAGAGGAGCGGCACTTTTCCGCACTCTCCCGCGCCGAAAAGTCGCTCTCGTCCGCAGTAGCGGCGGCGGGGCTTTATCCCATCGATATAGTTTCTTTGGATATAACCGACGCGTGGACGGCGCTCGGTGAAATTACGGGCGATACCGCCACGGAAGAAATAATAGATACCGTCTTTGCAAAATTCTGCGTAGGCAAGTAAAATTTCAGCGGGGTTAAATTATGGTAAATCTCGAACTTTACAAGGTATTTTGTACTGTCGCAAAATGCGGCAGTTTAACCAAGGCTTCGGAGGAGCTGTTCATTTCCCAGCCCGGCGTTTCGCAGGCGATAAAGCAGCTCGAAAATCAGCTCGGCACGCCGCTTTTCAACCGCACGCACAGGGGAATGGAGCTTACTCCCGCGGGCGGCAAATTAATAATAAGACAGGTGGAGGAAGCACTCGCGCTTTTGGACGACGCGGAAAGCAAGCTAATTCAGCTTCAGAAAACGGCTTCGGGCACTATACGGGTTGGAGCGACCGATTCGATTTTTTCCAACGTGATAGCCGATAAAATTATCGCGTTCAACGAAAAGTACCCCGCCGTCAGGTTCGAGCTGATTACGGGCACTACGCCCGAAACGCTCGAACAGATTAAGAACAATAAGTGCGACGTGGGCTTCGTCAATCTGCCCGTTTCGGACGACGACGTAAAATTCACGGGCACGGTCGCGCACCTTTCCGATATTTTCGTCGCGGGCGAAAAGTTCGCGGAATTGAAGGGGAAGGAAGTGCGGCTTAAAGACTTGCAGGAATTGCCGCTTTTAATGATAGAGGCGAACACCGTTGCGCGCCGCTCGCTCGCGGAATACACGCGCACGCTCGGCGTTCAGCTAAGCCCAGATATCGAAGTTGCGAATTGGGACTTGATGCTCAAATTCGCCGTGCGCGGTATGGGAATAGGCTGCGTTCCGCGCGAGTACGCAAAAGAGCTATTGGACGGCGGCGAGCTTTTCGAAGTCAACGTCGTTCCCGCGCTCCCCGTGCGCGGGGTAGGCATAGCTCTGCCCAAATTCGTTCCGCTTTCGTTCGCAGTAAAAGAATTTATAAATACTTTCAAATTGCTGTGATATTTATTTAAAGTTTATATTTTCAAGGTAATATAATCGGGAACTATGGAAAACGAGATAATATATTATTCGGACGCGGTAAACGACGATTTCGCGGACACCTCGATAGTCAAAAGACCGCTTCCCGATAATTTCAAATACCACACGCGCAATCCGCTCGTGGTCATAAGAAGATTTATCGTCTATCGCTGTATCGTCACGCCCGTAATATGGATTTACAACAAATTGATACGGCGCATAAAGTACGTGAATAAAAAGTGTATGAAGGGCTATAAAAACCGCGGCTGCTTTATGTACGGCAACCATACGATGTTCGTATGCGACGCGTTTAACCCGACTTACCTTTCATATCCCCGCCGCGCCGACGTGGTCGTCAATTCGGACGCGACTTCCATTAAAGGCATAAGGTGGCTTATCTGCGACTTGGGCGGTCTGCCCATTCCCGAAGATTTTCATAAAATGAAGAAATTCAACGACGCGGTGGAGGAGTCGATAAGGCGCAAGCATTGGGTCGCAATCTACCCCGAGGCGCATATATGGCCTTACTACAACCGCATACGCCCCTTTACGAACGTATCTTTCAGGTACCCCGTAAAGACGGACGCGCCCGTGTTTACCTATACGCTCACCTTTAAAAAGAGGAAGCACTCCAAAAAGCCGAAGTTCGTCGTGTATATGGACGGACCGTTCTTCCCCGATAAAAATTTGCCCTTTAAGCAAGCGGTGCAAAAGCTCCGCGACGAGGTGTACGAAACTATGTGCGCCCGCGCGGAGGAACACTCCGACTGCGAATACAAATACAGCTACGTTTACAAGGAACAATAATTTTGTTGTATAATAACGGAAAGTTAAACGGTAATTTAACGGAGAAATAAAAAGTGCTTACACATAATGGTACAAATACGATAACGACAGAAAGGTTAATTCTAAGAAGATTTGAATACACCGATAATGGCGCAATGCTAAAAAATTGGGTTGCTGATGAAAAAATTCAATCATTATATTCCGAGCCTGTTTACTCTACAAAAGAAGCTGTGAAAGAATTACTTGATAAGTACATTGGCTCGTATGAGAAAAACGATTATTACCGCTGGGCTATTATTGAGAAAAAATCAGGCGAATGTATCGGACAAATAGCTTATTTCCTCGTAGATAGCAAAAATAATTTTGCTGAAATAGAGTATTGTATTGGCTCTGCCTTTCAGTGTAAGGGCTATGCAACAGAAGCAACAAAAGCGGTTATTGCATACGGATTTGACAATATCAATTTGCATAAAGTTCAGATTTGTACCAAAACAATTAACGCGCCTTCAAAGCGAGTTATAGAAAAATGCGGTTTTACCTATGAAGGAACACTTCGTGATTATTTTTATATGAATGGGGAATATGTTGGCAGACTGTATTTTTCTATGTTAAAAAGCGAGTATGAACATTAAGTAAATTTCAATTTATAGTACAATTTAAAAAGCGAAGAATTTTAAAGTTCTTCGCTTTTTTTAATCACTATGGGAAGCGCGGTTTCGCCCGCGGCTTTTGAATTGTTTTTTAAAGAACGTCTTTGAGCAGGTCTTTCATATCGTAAAGCCCTGCGGATTTTCCCGCAAGCCATTTTGCAGCTTTCACCGCGCCCGCGGCGAAAATGCGCTTGGAGCGCGCGGAGTGGGAGAGGGTTACTATTTCGTCCTCGCCGCAGAACATTACGTCGTGCTCGCCGACAATCGTTCCGCCGCGCACGGCGTGCATACCTATCTCGTTGCCGCGCTTGCCTACGATGCCGTCCCTGCCGTTTACGTAGGGCTTAGCGTTACCGAACGCGGAGTTTGCGCTATCGGCAAGCATCAAAGCCGTGCCGCTCGGCGCGTCCTTTTTAAGGTTATGGTGCTTTTCGACAATCTCTATATCGAAATCCTCGCCGAGCACTTCCGCGGCTTTCTTCACAAGCTCGCACAAAAGGTTCACCCCGAGCGAGAAGTTCGCCGTCTTGAAAATCGCAACGCTTTTGCTTGCGGCTTTTATTTTTTCAAGCTGTTCCGCACTGTAGCCCGTCGAAGCGAGCACGGCGGGAACGCCGTATTTTTCGCAGTATTCAAGCTCTCCGTCGAGGGCGGCGGGGGAGGAGAAGTCGATAATTACGTCGGGCTTTTCGGTTACGGATAAAAAATCCTTATAAACCTTAACGCCGCCGTCCGCGCCGAACGGGTCCACGCCGCATATGATTTCCGCCTCGCCGTCCGAGGCAACGAGTTCGGTAACGGTCTTTCCCATTTTGCCGCAAATTCCGCAAACGAGTATCTTTATCATAACAGACCTATTCCTTTAAGGCAGTCTTTCATAACTTCCTTGTGCTTATCCTCGAGCTCGGTAAGCGGCGCGCGGGGAAGTCCCGCCTCGAAGCCGAGCATATTGCAACCTTCCTTTACGGGTATGGGGTTGACCTCGGTGAAGCACGCGTCGATAAGGGGGAGGAGTTTATCCTGCAATTCGTTGGCTTTTTTAAGGTCGCACTTTTCCATGCAATCGTCAATTTCCTTGACCTCGTGCGGGGCGAGGTTGGAAACGACGGAGATAGTTCCCACGCCGCCAATCGCCAGAATGGGCACGTTAAGGTTGTCGTCGCCGGAGTACAAATCCATTCTCGGGCGGATGCGGCGCATGGTTTCGCAAATCTGTTCCATATTGCCGCAGGCTTCCTTTATTCCCGCCATATTAGGTATGTAACTCAATTCTTCCGCCGTTGCGGGAAGAATATTAACGCCCGTTCTCGGCGGTACGTTGTAGGCGATAACGGGTATCTTCACAGCCTCGCAAATTGCAGAATAGTAGGCAACTATGCCCTTTTGAGTGCATTTATTGTAGTACGGCGTAACCGCGAGAATCCCGTCCGCGCCCAGCCTTTCCGCAGTGCGAGCGGCTTCCACGGCGTGCGCCGTGCAGTTGCTCCCCGCGCCGAAAATAACCTTCGCGCGGCGATTGATTTTTTTAACGGCGTATTCCATAACTGCAAGCTTTTCGCTCTCGGTCATAGTGGCGGGCTCGCCCGTCGTGCCGAGAATTACGAGCGCGTCCGTGCCGTTCTCTATCTGATATTCTATCATTCTTCCGAACGCTTCGAAGTTTACTCCGTTTTCGTCGAACGGCGTAATCATCGCCGTCGCCGAGCCTTTAAAAAACCCTTTCATATTTTCCCCTTAAAAATAATTTTTTGCCGCGAGAAGCTCCGCAAGCAGAACCGCGCCGCCCGCCGCACCTCTTAAAGTGTTGTGGGAAAGCCCGATGAATTTATAATCGAAAACGCTATCCTCTCTCAGCCTGCCAGCGCATACCGACATACCGCGCCCGCAATCTCTGTCGAGCTTTGCCTGCGGTCTGTTGTCTTCCTCGAAGTAGTTAATGAACCGTTCGGGGGCGGAGGGAAGCTTAAGCTTCTGCGGCTCGCCGCTGAAATTTTTCCAGCATTCGAGAATTTCTTCCTTGGTCGGTTTGTTTTCAAAGCTTACGAAGCACGCCGCGGTGTGCCCGTCGGAAACGGGAACGCGCAGACATTGCGCCGTGATGGCGGGGGAGGTTGCGGGAACGATTTTTCCGTCCCTGACTTCGCCCCAGATTTTAAGCGGCTCGCGCTCGCTCTTTTCTTCTTC
>CAZRCE010000040.1:0-10725 GCA_964598465.1 uncultured Clostridia bacterium
CGGCTTCCGTCCGCTTTGAACGAAACTACCGAAGGGGTCGTCCTGTTGCCTTCGCTGTTGGCTATTACGACGGGTTCGCCGCCTTCCATAACCGCCACGCACGAGTTGGTCGTACCTAAATCAATTCCTATTACCTTTCCCATAATATAACTCCTTTATTGCAAAAGTGATATTTTAAAATTAAATCGTTACCGTTACCTGAGCGAAACGGATTACCTTGCCGCCCTGCCTGTAACCCTTTTTGAGGATTTGCTTTACCGTGTTGGGCTTTTCGCCATCGTCGCAGGGGAGGTTCATTATCGCTTCCATAACGCTCTCGTCGAAATCGTCGCCCGCCTGTACGGGTATCTCCTCCACGCCGAGAGAAGATATTATAGTATTGAAGTTTTTGATTACTTTCTCTATGCCCGCTTTCGTCTTTTCGTCCGACGCGCCGTCGAGCGCGTAACCGAAAGTGTCCGCTACGGGCAGAAGCTTTAATATAGCTTCGGCTTTTCCGTCGGCGTACGCCTGCGAAGCCTGAGTCTGCGTTCTCTTTCTGTAATTATCGTATTCCGCGGAAACGGCGTACCACTTTCTCTTGTAGTCCTCGGCGGCCGCCTGCGCTTTTTCAAGCTCTGCGGCGAGCTTGTCTTTCTTGTCCTTCCTGCCGCTTTTCGCTTCCGCCTTTTCTTCCGCGGCGGCTTCCGCCGCTACGTCTTCGACGAGTTCTTCCTCGTCGCTATGTTTTAATTCGTCTTTGTTTTCCGCCATTTTTCCACTCGCGTCAATTAATCTACATTTTAAATATAAAGCTTTGAAAGAGAGCTTAAACATTTAAGGAACGATTTTTTTGCGATTTTTTAAATTTTCTTGTTTATTGCCGAACGGCGCGGAACGAATTAGCTTGACTTGACTGCCGCTATTTGGTAAAATTTCATTATGGTAATAAGGCGGCTTCGGCTGAAAAAGCTTTTCAACACGCGCGACCTCGGCGGTATGCCTACTGCCGACGGCAGAAAAATAAAGCGCGGTAAGCTTATTCGCAGCGGAAAACTTTATAAAATACCCGAAGAAACCTGTGAGGCGCTCCAAAAGCTCGGCGTAAAAACCGTCGTGGATTTGCGCATTTTTACCGAATGCGACGAGTATCCCGACACCGTGCCTGAGGGAATGGAATATATCCACCTGCCCGTTCTTTGCACGGCTACGCCCGGTATCACGCGCGAGAAAAGTATGACGCGCACTATGGCGCTCGAATCGAGAAGGATTAAGCAGGAATTCGGCAGCGGCGACAATTATATGATTGCAATGTATAAAATGATATTGCTTTCGGAAGAACCGCAGGGTTACCTTAAACAGGCGTTAAGGCTGATTATCGACAACGACGACTGCATACTTTGGCATTGCAGCGGCGGAAAGGACAGGGCGGGCATCGTAGCGATGCTTATAGAATCGCTCCTCGGCGTGGACGAGAAAATTATAGTCAAGGACTTCACCGCCTCGCACAATTTTCAGAAAAAGAGATTTTTCTGGAACAGGTTCGGGCTTGTGATAGCTCCGCTGTATATACGCTTCAAGGCTATTCTGTACGCGCTTATGGCGGCTAAACCCGAATATATCACCTCGGCAATGGACGAGCTGAAAGAGAGATACGGCAGCGTTACCGAATACTGCAAACAGGTTCTCGACGTAACCGACGAGGATATACAAACTTTGAAAGATAAATATCTCGAATGACCAAAACCGCGCGGCGAAAACGCCGCGCGGTTTTATTTATTCGACCGTAACGCTCTTGGCGAGGTTGCGGGGCTTGTCGGGGTCGCGCCCGAGGGAAACCGCCGTTTCGTACGCCGCGAGCTGTAACGCAACCGCCGTAAAAAACGGGGAATACTTCGTCGGGCAATGCGGAAGCTCCCACACGAACTCCGCGTCGGCTTTCGCCCGTTTTGCAACCTCGGGCAAAGTCGTGATAACAGCAACCCTGCCCTTACGCGAAGTAATCTGCTCCACCGCGTTCTCGCACTTTTCCGCCGTCCTTTCGTCGCAGATAAGGCATACGCCGAGAGTGTTCTCGTCAACGAGCGCGAGCGTGCCGTGCTTCAACTCGCCCGACGGATAGCCGTCGGAATACAAGTACGATACTTCCTTCAATTTAAGACTGCCTTCCACCGCCGCCGCGTAATCTAACCCGCGCCCTATGAAAAACACGGCGGAGCTTTTTTTGCACGCCGCGGCGAGCGACTTTCCGCTTACCTCGTCGTAAGCCACGCCGTCGAGCAGGGAAGCGGTTTTTATAAGCTCCTCCGCCTCGGCGCGGCACGCGCTTTCACCGCCCGAAATGAGAGCGGCAAGAAGATAGAAGCAAGTGAGCTGACCTATATAACTTTTAGTCGCGGCAACGCAGATTTCCGCGCCCGCACACAGCGGTACGGTAATATCGGCAATGCCCGTTATAGCGGAATACTTGACGTTCGTCACGGCAACCACCGTCGCGCCGAGCGACTTCGCGAGCCGCGCCGCCTCTACCGTGTCTGCCGTTTCTCCGCTCTGACTTACGGCGATTACCGCCGTTCGCGGCGTAATATTAGGGGGGTAATAGCGCATTTCGCTCGCAATTTCCACCGTACAATCGATGCCCGCCGAGGAAAACAGCGACTTTGCCGCAAGCCCGCTGTTGTACGCCGTGCCGCAACCCGTTATTATTATTTTATCCGCCTCTTTAAGCGCGGATAAAAGCGCGCTTTTATCCGCGCTTTCCGTAAACGACAACACCGCGGCTTTCACCGTGCGCTCCGCCTCGCGGATTTCCTTTATCATAAAATAGGGATAATCCCCCTTTTCCGCCTCGCACGAATCTGCGTTTGCGGGAAGCCGCTTATACTGCTTTTCGTTGAAGCGGCTGTCGAACGCTATAACCCTTTCGGCGGTGACGAAAACGAAATCGCCGTCGTCTGGAACGGAAATTTTTTCGGCTTTTCCGTACAGCGCGGGGATATCGCTCGCCGCAAAATTACCGTCCTTTCCGTAGCCGATTACGAGCGAGCTTTTGCTTTTGACCGCGATAAATCCGTCGAAATCGCGGCAAAGTATGGCGAGCGCGAACGAGCCTTTAAGCTCGCTCACCGCCGATTTTACCGCTTCGAAAAGGTCGCCGTCGTAATAATGGTCCAAAAGCTTGGCGACGACC
Organism: uncultured Clostridia bacterium; assembly: GCA_964598465.1. GTDB lineage: Bacteria > Bacillota > Clostridia > Christensenellales > Borkfalkiaceae > Coproplasma. Next base: position 3,170 of record CAZRCE010000040.1, read on the forward strand.
TCGCTGTCGGTTTCCGATAAAAATACCGCGCCCGAGCTTTCGAGTTTTTCTTTCAGCTCGCGCCAGTTTTCGATTATTCCGTTATGTACCACCGAGAACGCGCCGGACGCGTGCGGGTGGGCGTTAGCGTCGTTGGGAACGCCGTGCGTAGCCCAGCGCGTATGCCCTATGCCCACGCTTCCTTTAAGGTGAGGCAGGTCGCAAAACAGCGTATTCACCCTGCCGCCATGCTTTACGGTAGTTATCTGGTTTTTACAGAGAGTTGATATACCCGCGGAATCGTACCCCCTGTATTCCAGCCTTTCAAGCCCCTTATAAACGACGTCCGCGGCGGGCTTACTTCCCGCATATGCGACTATTCCGCACATATTACCCCCTTTAATATACGCCTTTTAACGCGATTTTAAGTCTGTCGCAAACGGCTTCGCACTGCTGTTCCGTTTCGCACTCCGCCATAATCCTTATCAGTTCTTCCGTACCCGAAGGGCGCACGAGCAACCGCCCGCGCCCCGCTATATTTTTTTCCGCTTCCTTTACCGCGGCGGCGAAAGCGGGGTTCTTTAACGCGGCAGCCTTATCGTCCACCCGCACGCTCACGCACTTCTGCGGATAGATAACCAGCCCGCGCGTTAGTAAGGAAGCCTTTATCTTGTTCTCTATCATTACTTCCATTATCATTATCGCCGTTACGAGTCCGTCGCCCGTATTTTCGAGCTTGCCGAAAATGATATGCCCCGACTGTTCCCCGCCGAGTACCGCGCCGCTTTCGCTCATTTTTTCGTACACGAATCTGTCGCCTACGGCGCAGTTATCCACCGATATCCCGTCGCGCGCGAGGCTCTCTTTAAGCCCCGAATTGCTCATAACCGTCGCAACTATCGCGTCGCCTATCAGCTCACCCTTTTCCTTTAGGTATCTGGCGAGAATATAGAGTATTCCGTCGCCGTCGATAACGTTTCCGTTTTCGTCCACGCAAAGGCATCTGTCCGCGTCGCCGTCGAAAGCAAAGCCTATATCGCACCTGTTTTCCTTTACGCATTCAATAAGCTTGGAAAGGTCGGTCGCGCCGCAACGGTCGTTTACGTTCACGCCGTTAGGGTCGCACCCCACGCAGAAAACCGTCGCGCCGAGCGCGTCGAAAACGCTTCTGGCTATCTTGTAGCTGCTGCCGTTAGCGCAGTCCAGCCCGACCTTAACGCCCTTGTAAGAGCACACCGAAAGCGAAATTAAGTGACCTATGTAGCGGTTTCTGCCCTCGACGTAGTCCACCGTTCTGCCTATCTTTTCGTCCCTTGCAAAGGGGATATTATAGGGAGAACCGCCGATAAACAGCCGTCCGTCGATATAGCTTTCGATTAAATTTAAAACGCCGTCCTCCATTTTCTCGCCCTTGCAGTTCATAAGCTTTATGCCGTTGTCGCTGAAAGGGTTGTGGCTGGCGGAAATCATTATTCCGCAGTCGAACCCGTCGCAACGCGCGACGAAGGAAACCGACGGCGTGGTAGTTACATGCAGAATGTGCGCGTCCCCGCCCGAAGCCGTAAGCCCCGCGGCGAGCGCGTATTCCAGAGTGTACGAAGAAAGGCGGGTATCCTTGCCGATAACCGCCCTGCACTTTTTGCCCTTGGCGATTCCGAAATACCAGCCTAAAAATCTGCCCACCTTGAACGCCTGCTCCGCGGTAATCGTATCGCCCGCACAGCCGCGAAATCCGTCCGTACCGAAATATTTGCCCGTAAGCTCCCCTCCCCGACGGCATAAAAAGCCGACATAACAGAGTATGCAAACGCGCGCGATAAGGTGCTTAGGTTAAAATAAAAAAACCGCCGCGCGGACGGGTAGTCCGCGCGGCGGCATAACTTTTATTTTATTTATGTTTCTTCTTCGAGGAAGCAATTTTTAAAACGAGTTTGTACGCCTCGCCGAACAGAAGAACGGACAGCGAAACGAGGCTTACGATAAGCCACTGCATTCCGTTCAAGGCTACGAGCCCGAACAGCGGCGCAAGCGGAGTTACGCATAGTACGACGTTTAAAATAACGCCGAGGGCGACCGTAACGAGCAGAATTTTGTTGGAAAGCGCGCCCTTGCCGAACGCCGAACGCCTTTCCGTGCGGATATTGAACGCCTGCAAAAGCTCGGCGAAGGAAACGACGATAAAGGTCATAGTAGTTGCGACGGCGTTTCCGTAATTCGCGAGCGCGAAGGCGAACACGCCCACGGTTAACCCCGAAATGAACAGCGCGGACGAAGCGATTATAAATACCGAGCTTTTAGAAAACAGCGCGTGCTCCGTCTTTTCGGGCGGTCGGCTCATAGCGCCGAAATCCCCCCTTTCCACGCCGAGCGCGAGCACGGGGAAGCTGTCGGTTATAAGATTTATCCAAAGCAACTGCGTGGAAAGCAGGAAATCGTACTTAAAGAATACTAGCGTCGCAAAGAGTATCGAAAAAACCTCGGCAAGGTTGGTCGATAAGAAGAACAGTATCGTCTTTTTGACGTTCGAAGATATACGCCTGCCTTCCTTCACCGCCGTAACGATTGTAGTGAAATTGTCGTCGGCGATTACCATATCCGCGACGTTTTTCGTGACGTCCGTTCCGCTTTCGCCCATCGCTATTCCAATATCCGCGCTCTTGATAGGCGGAGCGTCGTTCACGCCGTCGCCCGTCATAGCGACGACCTCGCCCGCCGAGCGTTTGATTTTAACGATAAGATTTTTATGCCTCGGCGAAACGCGGGCGAATACCTTGCAACGCCTTATTGCTTCCGCGCGTTCGGGCTTGCTCATTCCGTCCAGCTCCTCGCCCGAAACGACCTCCGAAAAATCGCTAGCAATGCCCGCCTTTTTCGCTATCGCAAACGCCGTGCGCGCGTGGTCGCCCGTTATCATTACGGTAGTAATCCCCGCTTTGTTGCAGTCCTCAACGGCTTCCTTAACGCCCTTTTTAAGTCCGTCCGCCATTCCGCAAAGACCGAGGAAAACCATATCTTCTTCGGAAATTTTCTCTCCGTCGCAGTAAGCGAACGCGAGCACCCGAAGCGCCGCGTCGCTCATTCCGTTTATCGCGCGGACTATCTTTTCCCTGTCCGCGGAAGTCAGCGTTCTGACCTCGCCGTCAACCGAAATTCGCGTACAGCTTTTTATTACGACGTCGGGCGCGCCCTTGGTAAAGGTTCTTGTTTTTCCGCCGAGGCTGACCGCGACGGACATTTTCTTTCTTTCGGAAGTAAAGGGTATTTCGTCCGCAATTTCGAAATCCGCCTGCCTTTCCGCTTCGTCCGACAAAAGCTTTAAAGCTATTTCCGTCGGGTCGCCTATGTACGCGCCCTTTTCGCCCTTGACGTGCGTACACGCGCCTATACAATCGCAAAAAAGGGCGTTTACCCCCGTAATATCCTGCGGCGAACGCGTTTTAAGGTCGCAAAAAAGAGCAGTCACGCGCATTTTGTTTTGGGTGAGCGTGCCCGTCTTATCCGTACAGATACAACTGCACCCGCCCAACGCTTCCACGCATTTGAGCTTTCTTATAATGACGTTTTCCCTGCTCATTCGCTGTACGCCCATCGCCATAATGACGGTGACAACGGCGGTAAGACCTTCGGGAATGGCGGCAACCGCCACGGCTACCGCGGAAGTGAAGCTCTTTAAAACTCCGCCGCCGCGCACGAACACGCTCATAACGAAAATCAGCGTCGCTACTGCGAGCACGAAGCCAGAAATTATTTTGCCGAGCTTATCGAGATTTTTTTCGAGCGGGGTCTTATCCTTTTTCGCGCCGTCGAGCATATCGGCGATTTCGCCTATCTGCGTATTTCTGCCGACGCCCGTTACCACCGCTTCCGCGCTGCCCGAAAGGACGTAGGTCGAGCCGAAAAGCATATTGTAAACCGAGCCTATCTGAACGTTACGCTCGGTAATCGTTCCGTCGCGCTTTTCCACGCCCTGAGCCTCGCCCGTGAGCGCGGACTCGTCGCATTTCAGTTCCGACGAGGAAATAATTCTGCAATCGGCGGGAACGAGGTCGCCCTCCTCCAAAACGACGATATCGCCCACGGTAACTTCCGAGCTGTTCACGCTTATAACCTTGCCGCCGCGCCTGACTTTCGCATAGGTTGCCGAAAGCTTTTTCAGCCCGTCTATGGCTTTATCCGCGCGGTACTGCTGAACCGTGCCGACGATGGCGTTAAGGAAAATAATCGCCACTATTATAAAGGTGTCGGTAAGGTCGCCGCTGTCACCCGTGACGAAAGCGACTACCGCGGAAATTACCGCCGCCGCTATTAAAAGAACGGTCATAACGTCCTTGAACTGCGAGAAAAAGAGTGCCGCAGGCGAAACCTTTTTCGCCGCCTCGATAGTATTCGCGCCGTATTCCTTTCTGCGCCTTTCCGCTTCGGACGAAGTAAGTCCCTCCCTCGTCGTGCGCAGTTCCGCGAGCGCCTGCCGCGCGCTCATAAAGCAGTATCCCTGCATAGCTTATCCCTCCGAATTTATCTGTATAAATTATTCCGCGGGACAAACTTTTATGATAACGAAGGGCGCGGCGTTTAAAAGCGCCGCGCCCTTATATTAATTATTTAATTCAGTATAACTCCGTTCCGTCTTTAAGTTCGGGATATCTCGTGCACAACAGCCCGAAAATGTATCTCGCCGCCTTTTCCGCGCCGTAGTTCGAGCGCTGTGCGAGTGCGTTTTCCCTGTAAGGGGTCATTTCTTCGGGGTTTTGCATAAACTCCTCTAACTTTTTGACCACTTCTTCTTCCTCGAAAATCTTTATCGCACTGCCGACATATTCGAGATAGTATTTCGAAATCGCCTTTTCGATAAGCGTAGCGTATTTCGTAATTATCTGAGGAACGCCGAAGAAGGTCGCCTCGCCGAGGATAGAGCCGCCCTTGCCGCAGAAAACGTCGGCGCAGACGATTACTTCGAAAATATTTTCGGTATATCCCAACGGGTGGAAAACGGTGTTGCCCTTGGTTTTGACGGCGGAAAACTTTTGGAAAAGCTCCTCGTTCTTTCCGCACACGGGCACGAGATTGACGGGCAAATCCTTTTCTATAATGATATTGCAGATTTGCTCCATTTTGCCTATGCCGTAGCCGCCCTCGGCGAGCATAACGGTAAATTTATCGGGGTCAAGCCCGAGCTTTTTGCGCATTTCGCGTTTATCCGCGCCCTCGAGCGCAAAAGCCTCCTTACGGATAAGGAAAGGAACTTGCTTGATATTGTCGTCGTTAAAGCGTTTGGGGTGCTTCTTTTTCGCCTTTTCCAGCCCCGTAGGCGTGGAAACCATAGCGAGGTCGCAAAAATATGCGAAAAGCGGATTAACTTCTGTATCGGGGCAGTACATAACGGTGAGCGGGCGGTTCTTTAAGTGCATCGCGTAATAGTTAGTCGCCCAGTGCGTGCTTACCACCAAATCCGCGTCCAGCTCCTGCATATGCTTGTAGCCGCGCCGCCTCGAACCGAGGTATAAAAATTTCATGGTCGCCCAGCTCGAAAGCCGAATGCGCCAGAATTCCATATTCAGCGTTGCAAAATAGCCGTAGCTCGTATGCTCGTTGTGGTGCTTTACCTCGCTTTTGAGCTTTTCACCGAATTTCGCAAGTTTTTTATCCCCGCTTTCCGTAAAGAATTTCGAGCGGACGCACTCTACCTTATCACCGTAGAGCCTTTCGAATTCGTCCGCTATTCCGTTCATCGGCGTTATATGACCGAGTCCCGCTTCCGCGTACGGAAAAACAACGCGTGGTTTTCTCATATATTCCCCCCGACAGAATGTCGTATAAGTTCGTAATATTATTATAAAAATTATACTACCGTTGCGCCTTTAAGTCAACAATATTTTATAAATTGAACTTATTCGCTCCTTAATTCCGTATTATGCAACGGTTGGGAAAATTCTGTTTAAATTCGCTTAATTTATTGACAGCGCGACGCGGTAGATAGTAAAATAAGCGTAATAACAAACGGAGATTAAAAAGATGATTGACCTGCTTGCAAGCGAGGTAATTGCAAAGCGCGTATTCTCGCACCTTTACATATACCTCGATATTGTGTTCCTCGTGGCGCTGTTGGGACTGCTGTTCTATAAAAAGAGATATTTAACTTTAATATTCGGGCTGTTCGGCGGAATTTTGTATATGATTGTGGACTACGGCATTTTCCACCTCGCCATGCACTCCCGCTTCATCGAGGGCGGGGATTTGTTCTGGGTGCTGTTGTGGATGTCGATGAGCTACGGCATAACTAATTTCGTGCTTATATGGGTATGGATGTCCAAAGACAAGCACACGGTGGAATTTACACTGTTTATTCTTATCTGGTGGATAGCCGCGCCCATGCTCGCGCAGTCGTTCGGAGGCGGGTTGCCGACGGTGACTATCTGGCGCGAAACGAACGGCTACCACGGATATATGGCGCTGATACTGCTTGCAGGCTATGCGGCGGCGATTGTTTACAACCTTATTCAGAAAGACAAGCTTAAACGGTTTAACATTTTATGGCTGCTTGCAATCGGCATAGCCGTACAGTTTGCCTGGGAGTTCTGTCTGCTCGTCGGCGGAATACGCAGCGACGGGTTCGGATGGGAACAGAAGCTGAATACCATCGTGGTAAATTCACTGCTCGAAACAAACCTCGGCGCAGTACCCATATTCGCGATATTCACCCTTATCACCTCGCGCTTTACCGAAAACCTTAAAAAGCGCGAACCCGTGAGCTTTACCGAACGCTTAAAGGAAATAAACTTAACGAAATACCGCGAAAAGAAAAACGCGGAATAATTTATAAAATAAAAAACGCCGCCGCGCAAAGCTTTGCGCGGCGGCGTTAATTATTTAGTCTTCTTTTATGGTAAGCGGCTTTTCGTACTTTTCGTTAAAGCCGTAAACCTTGCCCTTATACTTGAACTCGGGGAGCGTGTCGAGCTGTACGTTATGTAAGCTTTTGAAAACGCTCGCATCTACGTCGGGGTTGCGGGTGCGGAAATCCTTAATAAGCTTTTTGATATCACTCCTCGCGGATTTGCCCTGTTCGCCCACCGCAAGATTTTCCGTGAGCGTGCAAGCGCACGCAATGAACGTTAGCTCGTTATACCGCTGCCAGTGAACGATATCGTCCTCCAACACGCAGTACAGCGGACGGATAAGCGCCATTCCCTCGAAATTCGTACTCTTGACCTTAGGCATCATTCCCTGAATCTGTCCGCCGAAAAGCATACCCATAAGCGTCGTTTCGATGACGTCGGACTTGTGGTGACCGAGCGCGATTTTATTACAGCCCAGCTCCTGCGCACGCGCGTACAGAAAGCCCCTGCGCATTCTCGCGCAGAGATAGCACGGGTGTTCTCCGCCGATAAGCTCGTTTACGTCGAAAATGTCGGACTTAAAAATCTTTGCGGGGATTTCCAGAAGCTCGAGATTTTTCCTTATCCTTTCGGCGTTTTCCTCGTTATAGCCGGGGTTCATTACGATATATTCCGCGTCGAACGCGATTTCGGAATGTCTTTTAAGCTCCTGCACGCATTTGGCGAGGAGCATAGAATCCT
>CAZRCE010000041.1:0-10655 GCA_964598465.1 uncultured Clostridia bacterium
GACCAATCGGTCGCCGCCGCTTTTAATTTTATTTTTTATTCTTTATTTTCCGAATCTTCCGCGCTATCGCCGTCGGCTTTGTCAGCTTCTTCAACGGAGCTTTCCGTTTCGGCTTCGGGCTTTGCTTCCCCGACGGTTTCCGTCGTTTCGGCTACGGGTTCTTCTTTAACCGCGTCGTCCGTCTTAGCTTCCGCTTTGTTCGTTTCGGGAGCTTCGCCGTTGGACTTAACGTATTTCTTTACGTAGCGGCGGTTCTTGTTGTAGTTATAGGAATTTCTTCCCGCAGTCTTTCTTCTCTGGCGCTTTTTAAGGAAATCCCTGATAAGGATACCGAGGATAGCCACGATAATCGCAACGACTATCAGTATCGACGAAATCAACAGCCAGAAGGAGGCCTGGTCGCCGCTGCTTGCGGTGGTGTCATCGTCGTCATGGTCGTCGTCATCTTTGGTTGACTGACTGCTCGTATCGACTTTCTGGTCGGTGGTGGCGTAGTCAACGAAAAGGGAAATCGCAGGCGAACTCTTATCCAAATCCGCCACTTTAAGGAAGGCTAAGCTTTCCGCGTACTGACTGTAAATATAGTCGTAACCCGTCTCTCCGTTCTGTGCAAGCGCCGTGTTAAACGGTCTGAACGCCTCGGAATCGTAGAAGGTGAAGGTGTAATACTTTGCGGTATAGTCGTAAAGCTTTGCGATATTTTCCGCATCGTCGCGGTTTTCGTAGTATGCGATATTCTCGTCGTTGCTATCGAATTCCACGCCGGAAAGCGCGTTTCTGTAATAATCGATTATATCCTTTTCGTACGCGCTTCTCAAATCGGTGAAGCCGTCCTCGTCGAGCGTGGAGTAGGCGTAGTCGAACATAACGTAGCTGCCTTCTTCAATGCCCTCGGTGGTCGCTTCGTCGCGCTTACCGCTCCAAAGCTCGAGCTTATAGCTCTTTGCGGAGTTGCCCGTATGAACGTAGAACGTAACCGTTACCCATTTATCTTTAAGCTCGGGGTTCTTATTCGTGTCTATCGTTACTGCGTATTCGAGCTTTTCGTCGGACTGAACGTATCTGGGCACGGCAACCGTTTCGTCGATGTTTTTAACTTCGAGCGAGGTGTCGGGCGCGTCGTCTATGATATAGTTATAAACTCTGTCCTTGTCAAGTCCGCTCACGTAGCGGTAGAGGGGCGTGCCGTCGGAATTTACGAGGTTATGCGCCGCGTAAACGGTATGCGCCTCGTCGGCGTAGTACATAACGCCGTCTTTAAGCGCTTCGTAGGTCAACGCCTTGGGATTGCCGATTTCGTAATACTTAGCAGTAGGGTTGGTATATTTTACGGTAAGGCTGTTAAAGTTCGCGTAAAGCTTGCCTTCTCTTTCGTAAAGTCCGTCGTCACGGAGCGTATAAGCAATGTTCGCCCTCAGCTCGTCGTCGGTCGCGTCCTTTTTCGGTTCGCCGTAAAGCACGTTGCCGTCGTCGTCGTACCAGAACGCGATTTTAGGCGCCTTGAAGCCGAGCACTTCCTTCTCGTCGGGATTGATAATATAAACGGAAGCAACCGCGTTGCCGCTTACTTTAACTCTCGTCGTAACCGCGATATACGCGTCGGAGGAGAAGGTCGCGTTAGATTTGCTCTGATAACCGTAGTTATAAATCGCGCTCGTGCCGTTAAGCGTCCTCTCGCTGTTTACGATAATCAGCGGCTGTACGGAGGAGGGGGAAGCGAGCGAGTTCCAGTTATCTTTGTCGGAAATCGAAGTAATTCTCGAATACCAGTCGGTACTCTTGTAATTATCGAAGTGTTCTTTATTGATAAGTCCCGCGTAGGGGTGATTGTTCTGTTCGTCGTATTCGGATTCGTTCTTATTAACGAAAGAGCTGTTTCCGTTAATTCCGACGTAGGAATCGGGTCTTGCGAGCGATTCGGTGATATCCTGATTGCCGTAAACTTCGTCGAAGTTATGGTCGGTCGCCTTAACAGTTTCGCCGAAAGTAAGCTCTGCGGAATTGCTCGTCGCTGAAGCGAAGCCGTAAACGTCCTCGTCAACTTCGAGGGCTTTCATATTCGCAAGGGCAAGCCAGCCGTTATTGAACGCGCCCCTTTCCGAGCCTTTTATATTCGTAATACCGAAGTTTACCGTTATCTTGAACTTTCTTGCACCGTTGTCGCCGTTCGTAGCCTCGACGGGGTTGTTAACTCTTATAAAGCACTGAACCCAGCCGTCGTAAACGTTTTCTTCTTCGTCAATCTTAACCTCGTCGATAGTGGTGGTGTCGAGCGCGAAGCTAGCGCTGTTATCTTCGTCGGCAACGTCGCTTACCGTAACGGTAGCGGCAATCTTGCCCGCCATATCCGAAGTTTTAAGCCAGAACGAAACTACTTTATAGCCTTCGGCTTCAACAGTGAATATATCTTCGTTATAAATCTGCGCTTCGTACGTCGCGCCTTCGGACGAGAGTATGAACATAACGTCCGCGTTTTCGGGCGAGCCGGGGAGGGTGTAAGCCTTTTTCAAAGCCTCGGTAATCTTGGTGTCGTACTTCGGCGAGATATTGCTCGTCCAGTCCGAACCGATAGAGAATTTCGCGAGTATATCGTCCTCGGCGTTTACGCCGTTTGCAGGGAGCTTGTAGGAAATATAAGCGTTGCCCGCGCCGTTCGCAAGAACGCCCAGTCCGCTCACGTTGGGATTGCCGTTGCCCTTGGAGCTGACGTAATTGTCGTCGTCAACCGTAAATCCCGCTTTGACGTTCGCGGCATTGAAATCAACCGCGACTTTGTCGGCGGAGGTGGAAAGGTCGAGGAAGTATTCGAAATTTTTGCTGTAATGCTCGTTGGTTTTCTTAACTTCTTCCTGACCGATTACGGTGGAGAAGATTTCTTTGTCCGTACGGAACACCTTGTCCTCGCCGTCGTTCATAAGCGTGCAGGAGGGTATGCCGTCCGTACCGCTCACGGTTTTGCCCGCGGCTTCCTCGAGCTTGGCGATATTTTTGTAAATCGTAAGGGACGCGTCGTCGAAGAAGGCGTATCCTTCAACGGTGTACTTGCTGTTCTGACCCAAGCCGAGCGTTACGCTGACGGTGGTGTCCGCGTAGTCGCAAGCCTGAATATAAACGGTGTATTTAACCCAGCCGTTGTTCGCTTCGCTGTTTCCTACGACGGTCGTATCGATATTTTTGATATAAAAGTCGTCAACGCTGTTTCCGCCGATACTCTGAGAGACTTTAATGTAAGCGCCTCTGTTGTCCTTGACTTCCGTGCGCTTTCCGTCGCTACCCGTGTAGAACAGCTCGCTCGTCTTAACCCAGACGGAAAATTCCGCCGCGGTATTCGCGCTGAGCGTAACGCTCGTCGAATCGTAATAGGTTTCCAAACCGTCGAACGAGCCGCTCGCGTAATTGTGCAGCATCAATACGTTGGTTTCCAGAGCTTCGGTTTTATCCTCGTCGGTGAAAAGTTTTCCGTCGTCGTCGGCGTAGGTCGTAACGGCAGAGCCGTCGGCGTTAAGAACGTTGCCCTCGTCATCGTACCTGTAAAGGTGAGTGAAGGGGTTTGCAATATACGCCTTCTTGGCTTCGTCCGCTTCGCTCTCGGTCGCTTCGTGGGTATTTTTATAGGGAAGGTCGTCGGTAAGCATACCGTTGTAATCGACCTTGTTCTTGTCGCCGGATTCTAGTTTATCGTTCGCCGTAAGCTTATCCGGCAGCGAAGTATCCGTAAGCTTGTCCCAGGCCTTTTTGCTCGTTCCGATAATACCGGACATCGAGTTGGAGCTCGTTCCTTGCGAACCGGAGGTCCAGCTATCGGGCGTGCTTATCATATAAACGCCGTCGTTATCGCTGAAAAATTCGAAGTTGCCGTTTTTGATAATCTGCGTGTCCTGTTTGGTGACTTTGTTGTCGTCATCGTCGTCCCCGTCGTCGGCCGTAGTTCCGCAAGCGGCGGCCAAGCCTAAGGTGCAGGCTGCGGCAAATGCGGCAAGGGATACTGCCGCGGTCTTAAATCTGTTCTTGTTCTTAAACCATTTACTCATAGTCGGTCCTTTATTTGCGCGGCGAAAACGCCGCGGAGTTGATTATGGGATTTAATGCGGGCACGCGTGCGCGCGCCTCTTTTAATAATTACCTATACATTTTAATATAATTCCCCGTTTTAAGCAACTGATTACGCGTGAAAACAGAGTAAAAAATTTAATTATTTTCGATTTTTTGCAGAAACTTGTAAATGAAACGATTTTATTTGGCGTTGCGTGGAGTTTTATATGGCGGACAATCGTAAAAAGAGGATAGGAAGCGGGCTTCTTATAGGCTCGGTAAACGGACTTTTCGGCGGCGGCGGGGGTATGATTGCCGTCCCGCTTCTGGAAACCGCGCTCGGCTACGAAGCGAAAATCGCTCACGCCACGGCTATTTTTATTATAGCCCCCGTCTGCGCAATCAGCGCGATTACCTATATATTCAACGGCTTTGCCGACCTTTCGGTCATTATTCCCGCCGCGATAGGAAACGTCGCGGGCGGGCTTCTCGGCGCGGTTTTTCTCGATAAGCTGCCCAAAATTTTAATAAATCTCGTGTTCGTCGCGGTTATGGCGGCGGCGGGCATCAGAATGCTTATAGGTTAAAAATGTCCTTTTTAATTTACCTAGCGGTCGGCTTTTTCGCGGGACTTCTCGGCGGAATGGGAATGGGCGGTGGAACGATATTAATTCCCGCGCTCACGCTGTTTGCGGGCGTTGGTCAGCACGTCGCGCAGGCTACGAACCTCATTGCCTTTCTTCCGATGGCGGCTTTTTCTCTCGCGGAGCACAAAAAACGCGGGCTGTTGCAGACCCGCGGTTTGTGGGATATTATAATTCCCGCCGTAATAACCTCCGTTTTGGGTGGGCTGGCGGCGATAGCCCTGCCGTCGGAGGTTTTAAGAAAGCTTTTCGGCGCGTTTTTGCTGTCGCTTGCCGTCAAGCAGACTTTTTCCGCGCTTTCAGCGCTTGGAAAATAGTCTTTTCAGCGGCTTTAAAGTAAAGGTTTCCATCGCGTAGAACGCCGCCGCGGAAAACGCGGTTATCAGCACGCCGCACACGGCGATGCGGAAGAACGGCGTCATAAGGTCCTTGAACAATCCCTGCAAAAACCAGCCGAACGCGCACGCGAAAAGGCAAATTCCCAAACAACGTACGGTGTATTTCAGGAAATTCACCTCGGGGCAATTCTTTTTGAGCAGTCTTAAATTCAGAAACGCCGTTATCACGAAGCTGAACGACAGTCCGACCAGATACGAGTAAATACCTATAAAATGCGTGAGCGCGAATATGCAGGTAAGCATCGCGAGCGCGCCGACGAAGTAGTAAATAAGAGTTTTTACTTCGTAATTCATAGAGTTAAGCACCGTAGTCGTAATCATAGAAAGGCACATAGGCAGAAGAATAAAGCAAAATCTCTTTATAACTACGCCGCTGAATTCGTTGGAAAACAGCAGTACGCCCGTGTCCTCGCCGATTGTAAACAGCACGGGAATTAGTACCGCCGCGATAAAAACCGCGGCTTTTATCGTCTTTTCCACGTCGTTTTTGAGCTTAGCCGTCCGTTTGGCGTAGAAATTTTCGCTCATTTCTGGCGCGACGACTACGGCAATCGAGCCTATAAGCGAGTTCGGTATAAACAGAATGGGTATGCTCATTCCCATTACCACGCCGTAAAGACTCAGCGCTTCGGAATTCGTGTAACCGCACGCGCTCATCAAAAGTGCGGGGAGAAGCATTGAAACTACGGAGTTTAAAAGCGAGGTAGAGGTGCGCATAGCCGTAATCGGCATAGAAGAAGTGAGGAGCGGTTTAAACTGCTTTTTCGGGCTTACGAATTTCCCGCCCTTGAAAAAGTACCAGAAAAGCGATACGAAAAAGGAAAAAACGTAGGAAATAAGTACTGCGACGGTGGCGAAAAACGCTCCTTCCGTCGCGCTCGTGGCAAAATTTATTAAAATGCAGCCCGCAACGACCATAACGGTGTCCTCGGCAAGCTCGATAAGGCTGTACGGCAGGAACTGTTTGTTTCCCCAGAAAGTTCCGCGCATTACCGCGTAAACGGAAGTGAGTATCAGTCCGGGAAGAAGCAGAATAAATATGTTAAGACAGCTTCCGTCGGGGAAAAGGAAGGATAAAAGGTTTCTTCCGAAAAATATTATTATCGCCGCGGGCACGGTAAAGGCGAGCGTGCTTACGACCCCCGCGGTAACCACGGCGTGTTTTCCGAACTGCGTGCCGGTAGCGTTCTGTTTGGCTATCATACGCGAAACGGTAACGGGAATACCGCTCGAAGCGGCGGTTAAAAATACGGCGAACACCGAAAGGCATATTTGGTAAATTCCCACGCCCTCCGCGCCGATTGTGCGCGATAAAACTACCCTGTAAAAGAAACTCAGCGCCTTTTCAATGGTGGAAAATACCGTAACCTGCGCCGCCGACTTGTATAAATTATTGCTTTTCATCAACAATATTCTACAAATTTCCACACGCGATTATGAACGCATTTCGCAAATAAGGAATATAATGTAGCAAATGTTTACTCTCGTTCTCGAAAGGAGCAGTTACGTCAGGTTAAGGCGCGGAGTGAGCGCGGCGGACGTGGAAAAAACCTTTTCTTGTCCCGTCGCGGGCGACTTGCGCGCGGGCTCGGTCGTTAAAATTACGCCGTATCCGTTAAAGCCGTACTGCGTAGGAGTGGGCGAAACTTATTCGTCGGTTGCTTCCAAGGCGGGAATAGACGCCGAAAAACTGAAAAAAATCAACGGCGGGCGCGCGCTTTATCCAACGGTGAGAATTTATCTGCCGTAAGCGGACTTAAAATCGGCGAGCCGTGCCCGCGAAATTTGCTTTTTTAAATTAACAATAAAACGGAGGTCAAAATGTCATTTTTTTCCAACTTTCAATCGGATAAGTGCCCCGGTTCGATAAACGGCAATCCCTTAAACGGTCTGTGCGAAAAAGTGTGTATTCAGGCTCGGAAAATTTTCGACGCCGGCATAAAGCAGATTCAGATAGAGAATTACACTTTAACGCTCGAAGACTTAACGCCCGCCGAACCTACATACCCGCTCACGTTCATAAGCGCGCGGTCTTTATCTTCCACGGGTACGATATCCAACCTGAACGTAGACAGAATTGCGGATAAACCCGGCTGCGCGAGAGTGCAGGCTACGGTTACTATTCCCGTAGAAGTTCTGTACACCGACGCGAACGGAACGGAGGGGGTAGCGCAGGCAACCATAAGCACAAACGAGGACGTTCTGCTGTTTGTTCCCGCTCCCTCGATTATGCCTTACACTGTAAACGCCGAAGTTTCGGCGGTATGCGCGGAAGGCAGATTCGTTGCCGAAACGCAGACTTTTGCCGTAAACGCTTGCATTACGGTTATACTCAAAATCGCGATTGACGTCGAGATTTTAGTGCCGAGCTACGGCTATTGCGCGATACCGCCCGCACAGGATTATTCACAGGAAGTGTGCGCGGGCTTCTTCGAGCTTCCGCTGTACCCTCAGGGCAAAAACTGCCAGTGTAAATAGTCCGAAGCCCCGTTTAATTTTACGGCGGGGGAGGGCGCTTTAAAAATAATAAAAAACTCCTTATCGGCGGCAATTCCTCTGCGTTTTGTCGCCGAAAATATTACTTTTAGGCTAAAATCATAGTACTATGTCACACATAAATACCTATTTAATAGACATTTTTAATAAAATTGTCTAATAATTTCACTAATCCGTAACGGCTTCTTTCTTCGGTATTTTTGTGTTAAAATTAGTATATGAAGGTTTTTGCAATAAGCGATTTGCATCTTTCCGGTCTTTCGGACAAGCCGATGGACGTGTTCGGGAAAAAGTGGGATAAGCATTTCGAAAAAATAAAATCCGACTGGGAGGAAAAGGTCGAAGAAGGCGACCTCGTCCTTATCTGCGGCGATATAAGCTGGGGTACGGTTCTTAATGAAGGGCTGTACGATTTGCGCTCGCTCGCGCCTCTCAAAGGTGAGAAAATTTTTATAAGGGGCAACCACGATTTCTGGTGGAACGGCATAACTAAACTCAGAAGTTCCGCGCCCGATAATAGCTTTCACTTTCTGCAAAACGACTGCGTAAGGTTCGGCGATATCGTAATCTGCGGCTCGCGCGGCTGGACCTGCCCGGGAAGCTTAGACTATACCGAGCACGACGAAAAGCTGTATCTTCGCGAAGCGGAACGCTTTAAGCTTTGCTTTAAGGAAGTGGAAAAAATAAGGCGGGAGGGAGATAAGCTTCTCGTTATGACGCACTATCCGCCGATGGGCGTTAAGCTCCAGGATACGCTGTTTACCGAGCTGTTCCGCGAGAATAAGGCGGACAAGGTTATTTTCGGTCACATTCACGGCGACGCTTATTTCCCCCTGCGCCACGTAAAAGACGGCATAGAATACGTTCTTACTTCCTGCGATAAAGTGGGTTTTACGCTTCAACGGATAATTTAAATATAATATATTTATTTTCAAAATTTTCTTTACAATTTCGTTTTTGCGTGCTATACTTTTTAAGGTTAATAAATTTACGGTTAAAGCGGTATGCAAAGAGCGTTAAAATCAGAATTTAATTACGACGAGCGGAAAAATTGCCACAGGATAACCCCAAGGCATAAGTTTCCGCTTTTTTTGTGTGCCGAAAGGGAAAAGGAATGCTGAAAACTAAGGATTTATTGGGTTTAAGGGATATTTCCGCCGAGGAAATTACCGAAATACTCGACGTCGCCGAGGAGTTCAAAAAACGCATCAAATGCGGCGAAAAGAGTTTCGATTTACTTAAAGGCAAGTCCCTTATCACGCTGTTTTACGAAAACAGTACGAGAACGCGCACCTCGTTCGAGCTTGCGGGTAAATTTCTCGGCGCGGCGGAAGTAAATATTGCCGCTTCGTCCAGCTCCGTGCAGAAGGGCGAAACGCTCGTCGATACGGGGAAAACGCTCGACGCGCTTCAAACCGACTTTATCGCGATACGCCACCCTATGGGCGGCGCGCCCCATCTGCTTGCGAAAACGGTCAAAGCCTCCGTTCTCAACGGCGGCGACGGTATGAACGAGCATCCCACGCAGGCGCTTTTGGATATGCTCACGATGCGCGAGGAATTCGGCGGCTTCAAGGGCAAAAAGGTTGCGATTTTAGGCGATATCAAGCACAGCAGGGTTGCCAAATCCAACCTGTTCGGTCTGTCCAAAATGGGCGCGGAGGTCTGGGTTTACGCTCCGCGCACTATGATACCCTTCGGGTTCGACGCGCTCGGCGCGCATATCGCCAAGAGCAGAGAGGAGGCAATCGAGGGCGCTCACGTCGTAATGGGGCTGAGAATACAGCTCGAAAGGCAGTCGGGCGGTCTGTTCCCGTCGCTCTCCGAGTATTCGACCTTCTACGGAGTAAAAGACCCCCTTATGCGCCTCGCCGCAAAAGACGCGGTGGCTATGCACCCCGGTCCGGTAAACAGGGGCGTAGAGCTTACGCCTTCGCTCATCGACGGCGAAACGAGCAGAATAGAAGAACAGGTAACGAGCGGGCTTTGCGTGCGAATGGCGGCGTTGAAGCTTCTTGCCGAATACAGGGAGGCTAACGGATTATGAAATTACTCGTAAAAAACGGCGACGTAGTTCTTTCGGACAAGGTCGAAAAATGCGATATTCTTACCGACGGCGGCAAGATAGTCAAAATAGGTAAAAATATAATAGCCGACGGCGCGAAAATAATCGACGCGGGCGGCAAAACGGTCATTCCCGGCATAATCGATATGCACGTTCACCTCCGCGAGCCGGGGTTCGAGGGCAAGGAAGATATCCAAAGCGGTTCGCTTGCCGCGGTTGCGGGCGGCGTTACGCAGGTCTGCTGTATGCCCAACACCAACCCCGTTTGCGACGGCGCGGTGGGCGTAACCTATATCAAAGCGCGCGAAAAGGAAGTAAAGCTCTGTAAAATCAACCCCATAGGCGCGATAACCAAGGGCGAGCAGGGCGAAACCCTCGCCGATATCGGCAAAATGGCTAAGGCGGGCGCGGTAGCGATTTCCGACGACGGCAAATCGGTTATGAATTCCCTCATAATGCGCCGCGCAATGGAATACGCGTCGGACTTCAACTTAAAATGTCTCTGCCACTGCGAGGACGCGAGCCTCGTTGACGGCGGCGTGGTAAACGAAGGCAAAAATTCCACGCTCTGCGGACTTAAAGGCATACCCCGCGCGGCGGAAGATATAATGATTGCAAGGGATATCGCTCTCGCGGAAAGCTTAAATCTTCCCGTGCATATCTGCCACGTTTCCACTTACAGCGGCGTGCAGATAATAAAGGACGCCAAGCGCCGCGGCGTAAAGGTCACTGCGGAAACCTGCCCGCACTACTTCATTCTCACCGACGATATAATCGTTAATTACGACACTTTCACTAAGGTAAATCCCCCCGTCCGCGAAGAAAAGGACAGGAAAGCGATAATAAAAGGGCTTTTGGACGGCACGCTCGACTGTATCGTAACCGACCACGCGCCTCATTCCCGCAAGGATAAGGAAGTGGAGTACAACCTCGCTGCGTTCGGTATGAGCGGGCTGGAAACGAGCTTTTCGCTCTCTTACACCTATCTCGTAAAGAGCGGACTTACGGATATCGTTTCGC
>CAZRCE010000042.1:0-10569 GCA_964598465.1 uncultured Clostridia bacterium
AAAAGATTGGCAAGGTAGATTTCCTCGTTCAGGGCACTATATATCCCGACGTAATAGAGTCGGGCTTGGGCGACGCGGCGGTAATCAAGTCGCACCACAACGTTGGCGGACTTCCCGATTACGTCGATTTCAAGGAAATAATAGAGCCGCTCCGTATGCTGTTTAAAGACGAGGTACGCGCGCTCGGCATAACGCTCGGTCTGGACGAAAAGCTCGTCTGGCGCCAGCCCTTCCCCGGTCCCGGTCTTGCGATAAGAATAATCGGCGAAATCACGCCCGAAAAGGTTGCTACCCTTCAGGACGCGGACGCTATCTTCCGCGAGGAAATAGCAAAGGCGCACCTCGACCGCGATATAAATCAGTATTTTGCGGTGCTTACGAATATGCGCTCCGTCGGCGTTATGGGCGACGGCAGAACGTACGACTACACGCTCGCGCTGCGCGGCGTATCTACGACCGACTTTATGACCGCCGATTTTTCGAGAATACCCTACGACGTTCTCGAAGCTGTTTCGACGCGTATAGTAAACGAGGTAAAGCATATTAACCGCATAGTTTACGATATAACGAGCAAACCTCCCGCAACTATCGAATGGGAGTAATAAAATATTAAATAATTATCGTTGCGCCCCGAAAGATTTCTTTCGGGGCGCATAACGGGTAAGGGGAAAGATGGACAAACTTATTGAAGAACTTCTCGGCAAGGAAGCGTTTGAAATTCTGGAAAAATGTAAAGAAACGGTCTTTGAAGGCGGGGATTGCCTCGACGGAAATTCCGAGAATTTTCTGCGCGAAGCGGCGGACAAGCTCGAAGAAGCCGTTCACGGGCTTGAAAAAGTAAAGTGCGATTTCGGTCGGCTTCTCGATTATAACGAGCTGAAAAAGCGGGGCGCGGGGCAGACCGTTCTCAACCGCTACCGCGGGGAGGACGACGAGTACCTTAAAAAAGCCGAAAGCAACTATCTTTCCAACCACGAAAAGAGAAATTATATGTTCGGCTATCCCGCGAATATGGAGGAAAGCTCTTACCTTGCGAAATATCTGCGCTATCTCGAAAGCAGGGTTTATCTTATGAACAACTGCGGCGACCCCTATCAGCGCGGAAATTACGGAATGGACGGCAAGGAAACGGAAAGGAATATCATTTCCATGTTTGCCGAAAATTTCGGTTTGGAGGAGGGCAAATATTGGGGCTACATAACCTCGGGCGGAACGGAAAGTAATTTCTGGGCGATAAGGGAAGGTTTCAGCCGTTTCCCGAAAGGCAAGCTCTATTTTTCGGAGGAAACCCATTACAGCGTGGAAAAGTTCGTCGCGAACGGTAAGTGGAACGACGCGTATCCGTATTGCAAAATCCCCTCGCTTGCCGACGGCGCTATCGATTGCGACAGACTTTTAAAAGAAATAGAGAGCGACGCAAAGTCGGGCGAAGCCGAGGGTGCGATAATCGTTTTAACTTACGGTACGACGGTAAAGGGCGCGGTTGACCCCGTGAAAAGGATTACCGAACGCCTTACAGAAAAGGGAATAAAATATTACTGCCATCTGGACGCGGCGCTTTACGGCGGCATAGCTTCTAATATGAAAAACGCGCCGAAAGTCGGGCATATATCGGGGTTAAAGATAGATTCGCTGTCCGTAAGCCTGCATAAATTTCTGGGCGCGTCGCGCGTGAACGGAATATTGCTCGCGCTCGACAGAGAGAGGCGGAAGGTCGTGGACTATATCGGTCAGGAGGATTCGACTTTTTTGGGTTCGCGCGATTTCCCGCCCTTTTCCACTTATCAGACGGTTAGGGAAATGCTTTACCGAAAGCCTGAAAATCATTATTCCGCTAACGTGGAATTTTTTGAAAACCTGCTTAAAGACGGCGGCGTGAAATACGAAAAGTTTTACGAAAACGGCAATATATTCGTCGTCGATAAGCCCGCCGACGGGATTTGCAAAAAGTATCAGCTTGCGACTTTTACGGACGAAAACGGCAGTGAAAAAGCGCATATAATAATTTTCCCCTATCACGAGAAAGAAATTATGGAAGAACTGGTAAAAGAAATGAAAAAGGGCTGATAAAAGTAACGCCGCCGCGCTTAAAGCGCGGCGGCGTTTTTCGACTTTATGCCAAAAAAATCAACTATTGCAATTTTACCGCGCGTATGTTATAATTAACGGAAGGCGCAAATTCGCTGCGCGGGAATAACGGTTTGGGGTAGAGATTTTGGATTTCGGTTATCTCAAAAATTTAATATCGCCGAAAAAAGAGGAGAGCAAGGATTTTATGCTCGACCTTCTCGACGCCGAAAAACAGAGGGAGTACGAACAGAAGCGGCTAGCCGCGGTTATGTCGATGCTCAAAGTCCTCTACGTTTCCCGCTTGCAAAGGCGCATAAAGGAATGCGAGAAGGAAAAGGCGGAGCTTGCTTCGTCCGCCGATTACGACGCGGAGAAATACGCCAAAATCAAGGCGCTCAACGCGGTTATTGCAGAAAATAAGAAAAAGCGGGAAAGCTACCGCTGCTTTTTCGAAGAACCGTATTTCGCGAGAATGGATTTGACCGACGACAAGGACGGTTACAACAGCTATTATATAGGCAAGCGCGGCGACGAGGGGCTGGAAATAGTGGACTGGCGCGCGCCGCTCGCAAAAAAATATTATCAGAAAAGCGTTCTTAAATTCTCTATTAACGAGTTCAATTATAAGCTCGTTCTGCGGCGTGCGCTGCGCGTAAACAACGCTAAGCTACTCGATATGCAGAACGAATATCTCTGCCTTTCCGATTACCTCACGCAGGAGGAAATAGGCGGCAGGGAGGAGAAGACCGTTTTCGACCCCTTCCTGAGGGATATTTTAAACAGCCGTAAGGAAAAGCGGGAAATCTGCGACATTATAGAAACCATTCAGGAGAAGCAGTACGAGATAATTACCGCGCCCGAAAAGGCGCAATTTGCCGTTCAGGGCGTGGCGGGAAGCGGTAAGACTATGATTATGCTTCACAGGCTTTCCTACCTTATGTACAACGACGAGAACATTAATCCCTCGTCCGTGCTCGTAATTACTCCGTCGGACAGCTTCAACGCGTTTATCGACGAGCTTTCGCAGATACTCGAACTTGACAGAGTTAAAACCGTGACCTCTGAGGAATACTATTTAAGACTTTTGGAAAACCTCGGAATAGATTTGCGCGAGGGCATCGACAGAACGCCGCTTCCCGAAAAATTCTTAAGATACGCGTATTCGGAAAAATTCGTAAGAGATACGGATAAGACGCTGTCGAAGATATACGACGGCGTGCACGGTATGCTTTCCGAGGCGGCGGACGACGATTTCGTCGCCGAAGTTCTCGCGGCGTGCGACAGACAGATATCGGGTTACGGCAGAATTAAAAACGCGGGTCTGAGGGTCAGGCGGTGCGTCCTCGGTGAGATTAAGGAAAAGAAGGACGGCGGTCTGTATTACACGAAACAGATGCGCAGTCTTTTCAACTGCGTGTATGATATAAAGGAATTTTTATCGGTCACGGTAAAGGAGGACAGGGGGCAGTTCTATTTCTACAAACAGCTTCTGTCTTTCTATAAATCGGTTAAATTTATCCGCCGCAACGGCGAGAAAATATGCGCCTCGGCAGTGGATGATTTGAACGGTCTGCTGCTTACGGTTGATAAGGAAATCGAGGACTATAAACGCTATAAGCTGAACTTCGGCACGGACAAGGAAACTTACACCTACGCCGACCGGATAGCGGCGCGAGAGCAGACGAAAAAGGAGATTGAGGCGGTTATATCCCTTATCGAAGATATAAAAAGCGACTTTTCGTTCGCCTGCGACTTTGCCGACATTATTCGCGGCGAGAGCTATCTCGTGCGTATAGGCAAGTGCGAAAACACCGTGGATATGGCGCGGTTTTTCTACCGCGAAACGGTGAAAAAGGCAAAGGCGGCGTACGGCGCGGACGCGGGCAAGCTAAGCCCTTGCGACCCGTTTTTGCTCTGCCTCGTTTTATCGAGGCTCGGGGTGGAGCTTACGCCGAAATACTCGTACGTTTTCGTGGACGAAGCGCAGGATTTATCGCCGTCGGAATACGCCTTGTTAAGGTACGTAAGCCCGCGCGCCGTGTTCAACGTTTTCGGAGATTTGAAGCAGAATATAACTGGCTTCCGCGGAATTAAAGACTGGGGTGAACTCGGTTTCGACGTTTACACGCTTAACAGAAACTACCGCAACACCAACGAGATAGTGGAATTCGTCGCGGAAAACCTCGGCATAGATATGAAAGCCATCGGGCTGGGCGGGGGCGCAATAGAAATAATACAGCCCTCCGGAATAAGTAAATTCCTTGCGGGCAAAAACGGACTGCGCGCCGTAATCGTTTCTGAAAACAACCTTGAAAGGTTTACGAAAAAATCCTACAACGTCGTGCGCGAAACGGGCAGAATTTCAAAGTCCGCAATCAATATTTTAACGGTGTACGAGAGCAAGGGGCTTGAATTTACTTCCGTTGCCGTAGTGGACGGCGACCTTTCGCCGAACGAAAAATATATCGCCTACACGCGGGCTTTAAAGGAACTTGCGGTTGTAAAATAAGCTACTGTCGGCATAATATAAATGGAGTAGTTATGGAACAAAAAAAGAAGAAAAAGGTCGGTCTGTTTATCGTTTACGGACTGATAACCGTAATAATCCTGTATATCGTGCTGAGCGCGAACGATTTCGGCGCGATAATGGAAGTGCTTGGCACGGCGGATTTGAAGTATATTTTAATCGCCCTTGCGCTCGTCGTTTTATATACCGCGCTCGCCCCGCTTACGACTTGTATGCTCGTTCGGGCGAAGCGGCTTAATATCAGCTTTAAGAAAACTTACGCGATAAGTATGACGGAGCAGTTCTTCAACGGCATTACTCCGTTCGCGATGGGCGGTCAGCCCTTTCAGGTTTACGAGTTTTCCCGCGCGAAGATAAAAGCCGCCGATTCGACGGGCGTGCTTTTAATGAATTTCATTATAACGATGATAGTCATTAACGCCTATTCGGCGTGCGCGCTCGCGTATTACTCGCGCTTTATCGACGGCAATCTTACGATACAGATTATCGCAATAGTAGGGTATTCGATTAACTTTTTATCGCTCGCTTTCTTTATCGCGCTCGCGACGAGCGAAAGGCTTAAAAATCTTATCTTCCGCATTTGCAAGGTTTTCTGCAAAATTAAGTTCGTAGGTAAAAGGCTCGAACCGAAGCTGGAGTCGTTTTCGGAATATCTCACGAATATGCAGGAGGCTTTCGATTTCCTCTGGAACAAGACCTGGACCTTTATCGGCTGTCTTGCGCTGCGCGCGCTCGTAATGGGCATAAACTACGCGCTCACGTTCTACGTGTTGCGCGCGCTCGGAATACCCGTCGGGTACGAGGATTTCTTCTTCGTTCTGTGCGGCTCGTCCTTTGCGATAACCGCCGTCGTGTTTATGCCTACGCCGGGCAGCTCGGGCGGAATAGAATTTGCGTTCAAGTCCGTGTTCTTCTCGCTTGCGGGCGGCGTTATCACGCAGGCGGACGCGTACGCGGGTATGCTTATCTGGAGGCTTCTGACTTACTATCTCGTTATGGCGCTCAGTCTCGTGTTCTATATCGGGCTGGAAATATATTTCGGAAAAGTCCGCAAAAAGGAGGAGGCGTCGTCGCCTTCCCTGCCCGCAGACCCCGATATTCCCCCCGACGAAAATCAATAGATATTTACAAAGGTTCGCTTATGCGAACCTTTGTTGTTTTAACGGGATTTTAAAGGTCAATAATTAATAAAAACACTTTCGCTTTGTTGTAAATTTTATAACAGTATGTTATAATATGGAAAATAATCACAATTTCGACGGGACGACGGATTATGGCATTGAACAAGAAAAATAACAAAGTAATCGACACGGTGGAACTCGACGGCGAGCTTCTCAACGCGGTATCGTATTCCACCTATTACAACCGGCTTCCGCTTTTCACTTCTTTCAGGCTTTTCAACAGCGGGGAAGAAGCGGTGGAAGAGCTCACCGTAACCGTTACGGGGGACAACAAATTCATACTCCCTTCGCAGACGACGGTTTCGTCCGTACCCGCGGAAACGAGCGTGGAGATAAAGCTCGGCACGGAGCTTAACCCCAAATTTTTAGCCGACCTCGACGCGCCTCAGAATTGCACCGTCAAAGTGGAAGTCGCTTCGGGTAAAAGCATAATATGTACGCTCGGCGCGGAGGTCCGCGCCCTGCCGATGGATTGGTGGAGCGGCGTTTCGGACAACGCCGAAATGCTTGCCGCGTTCGTGCGCCCCAAGCTTTCGGACTGTCAGAAGGTCCTGGCTGAAGCGGGACTTCAACTTAAAACCTGGGGTTTTTCGCGCGAATGGTCGGGCTATGCGGGCAACGATAAAAACGGAGTACGCGGCGCGTTCGCGGCGATATTCTCCGCGATAAGAAATTTAAACGTCGAAAGAAAAGAGAGCGGCGAGCTTTCGGGCGAAGTAAAGGTAGGCGACGTGGCGGAGCTGGTCGCGGAAAAATCGGCGACGCCCATAGCTATGGCGGTATTCGCCGCCTCATGTCTGGAAGCCGCGAAGCTAAACCCCGTAATCCTCGTCGGCAAGGATAAAGTCGGCGTGGGTATATGGCTGTACGAAAGCTGTTTTACCGTAAGCGTCAAGGACGATATGCAGCTTATCGAACGCTATCTTTCCGACGGAGTGAACAACCTCGCCGTAGTTGACGCGGACGACCTGTTCGCGCACAAGAACGCGAGCTTTACGACTTCGAGCGCGCACCTCGCGTCTGCGCTCGCTTCGTCCAAATTCGATATCTGCATAGATTTGAAAAGATGCCGCATAGGCGGCATATTCCCTATGCCCATAAAGGTCAAAAACGGCTCGTCTTACGAAATTCTCGGTTCGGCGCAGTTCTCCTACGACGAAAAGCCCGAGGACTTAATCGACGCGGAAAAGTTCGGGTTGGAGCGCGACGCTTCCAAGGACAAGAGCTGGCAAAGGCGGCTTCTGGACCTCTCGCAAAAAAACAATCTTTTAAATTTCAGATACACGCGCGACAGCTTGCACCTTTTAACGGTCGAGCTTTCCGCGTTCTGGGAAAAAATTTCGGACAAGAAGAAAATTTCCCTTTTGCCCAACGAAATAAAAATCGACGACGCGCAGTATTTCGGCGCAAGCCCCAAGGTAAGAACGCTCTCCGAGCTCGTGCTTTTGGAGCTCAATTCGGACAACGCGCGGGTATATTCGGGCGCGGAATCGCTTACGGAAGTCGCTTCCTCGCTTATAAGAAAGGCGAAATCGGCGCAGGAGGAAGTGGGCGCGAATACGCTTTTCCTCGCTATGGGCTTCCTCAAATGGAAGCACAAGGACGACGCGGAGTTCAAGTACGCGCCGCTCGTTCTTCTTCCCGTATCCCTTAAAAAGACCAAAACGCAGGGCGTCGTTGCGGAGCTGGGCGAAGATTTACAGGTGAATACGACCCTGCTCGAATTTATCAAGCAGGATTTCGGCGTGGATATAAGAGGGGTGGACGGCAAAGACCTTACGCCCATGGAAATACTCGCGGTGTTCCGCGCCAAGACGGCGAATATGAAGGGCTGGAAGGTATTCGAGGACGTTTATCTTTCGCAGTTCACTTTCGCGCGGTACGCAATGTGGAGCGACGTCCGCGACAACATCGAAACCTACAAAAACAACGCGCTGATTGCAAGTCTGCTTACGAACACCAACCAGCTAGGCGAGAACAAGCTCTGCGGAGTTTCTGAGGACGACGGCGAGCCGGGCGATATTTTAACCCCGCTATCATGCGACAGCTCTCAGTTCGAAGCCGTGGCGGAGTCGGAGAAGGGCACGACCTTCGTTTTACACGGTCCTCCCGGAACGGGCAAGAGCCAGACGATTACCAATATTATCGCCAACGCGCTCGATAAGGGCAAGCGCGTTCTGTTCGTCGCCGAAAAACAGGCGGCGTTAAAGGTCGTTCAAAAGAGGCTCGCGGAAATAGGCATAGGCGATTTCTGTATGGAGCTTCACTCGGGCAAATCCGTAGATAAGTCGGAAATCGTAAGAAGAATAGAAAATACGCTCGCCCTCCGCGACGATTACAGCAACGAAAAATTCGCAGCCGCGGGCGAGAAGATAAAAGAGGACAGGGCAAGGCTGAAAGAGCCCGTAACCGCAATGCACAAAAAGCGCAGGCTCGGCGTTTCGGTTTACGAGGGAATACTGTACTATCTGCAAAACAAGAACGCGCCCGAAATAGTAAATATCGAAAGCACTTTCTACGACGGGCTTACGGCAAAAAAGCTCGCCGAATACGAAAGTATGCTTTTAACCGCGCAGGCGGCGGCGAAGGAATGCGGCGGAGTGCACCGTACGCCCTTCGACAACGTAAATATAACCGAATGTACGGCGGACGTCAAAGCCGCGGTTCTGTGCGCTTCGGAGGTCGTGCTCGTAGAGCTGAAGCATCTTAAAAACTACCTCGGGCTGATACTCGACACCTTCAATCAGAAGATGAGCGCGTTCACGCAGAAGAAGCTTGAAGAACTGCTGGAAATTGCCAAAATTTTAAGGGAAGAAAAATTAAAGAATTTCTTCTCCTGCGACGAAAAGGAGTTTTACGTTTTCTATAACGCGAATTTGCGTTACGACAGCGAGGTAAGGAACTGGTTAAAGAGGTTTAAATCCCTCCCCGATATCGGCAAGCTCGCCGACGATATAGAAAGCGAGATAGAAAACTGGGGCGACAACTACCGTTCGTCCAAAACGCTTTTAACCGTCATAAAGCGCATAAACCGCTGTACGCGCACCCCGCTTGCGGAGAGCGAGGAGCTCGAATGGATTAAGCACGCGTACGAAATCGAAGCGGCTAAAAAGAAGATTCTCAAATTCACCGATTTGTCCTCGCAGTTTACGGGGCTGGGCGGCGCGCTAAACGACAATAAGCGCGAAAATTATATGCAGCCCATATACGCCTTACATTCGCTGTGCGCGGGCGTGTTTATGGACTATAACGGCGACGCGTTCAACAGCGTTTGCGTGCGCGCGGCGAGCGGATATTTAAAGCCGCTTTTAACGGGCTTTATCGCCGCGGCGACGGCGTTTATTAGGAGCTGCGACAACTTTAACCGCGTAATATGCTGCGATAAATCGCAATTTTCCGACGAGGACGTTTTCGATTACTATTTCGCGAAGTGCTCGTCGCTCATCGACAATATCGATATGCTTCCCGCGTGGGCTATGTATAAAGCCACGGCAAAGAGCCTTAACGAAAACGGGCTTACTTTCATTACCGACGCGCTCGAAAGCGGGCAGATAAGCGGCGAGAAGATACTCTCCGCGTTCAGAAAAAACGTTTACAGAAATTTCATTCAGACGAACGTCCCCGCGGACGAATGTCTTTCGCAGTTCTCGGCGACGGTGCTCGACGAAAGCGCCCGCAATTTCTCGCTCGTGTTAGAGGAATTTTCTTCGCTCACCCGCGACAAAATCCGCCACGATTTGATTTCCCGCCTGCCGACTTCCGAAACGGAGGGCGCGCTCGCGCTCGAGCTTATGACTTTCTCGCGCCAGATAAAGGGAAATTTGCGCGGACTGAATTTGCGGTCTGTCTTTACCGATATACCCGAACTTATCAAGACGGTCGCGCCCTGTATGCTGATGAGCCCTTCGACGGTTTCGCAGTATCTCCCGCCCGACCCCGAGCTGTTCGATATAGTAATTTTCGACGAAGCTTCACAGCTTCCTACCTGCGAAGCCGTGCCCGCCTTGGCAAGGGCGAAGAGCGCGGTTATCGTCGGCGACCCCAAACAGATGCCGCCCACGTCGTTCTTTATGAACGTCGGCGGTGACGAGGAGAACGCCGAAGCGGAGGATTTGGAAAGCGTGCTCGACGACTGTCTTGCGCTCGGCATTCCCGAAAAGCATCTTAACTGGCATTACCGCTCCAAGCACGAAAGTCTTATCGCTTTCTCGAATATAACTTACTATTCGTCGCGGCTTTGCACTTTCCCCTCGCCCGACGCTCTCGACAGCAAGGTGCATCTGAACTATATCCAGAACGGCGTGTACGAGCGCGGCGGCAGTAAGTGCAACAGGCAGGAAGCGGAGGAACTTGTAGCCGACGTTATAAGGCGCCTGAAAGACGAAAAACTGAGGCGGTCGAGCATAGGTATAGTCACTTTCTCAACGCCCCAGCAGGTGTATATAGAAAAAATCCTTAACAAAGCTCTCGCCGAAAACGGGCTTGAAGAAATCGCGTACGACCGCGACGAGCCGTTGTTTATCAAAAATCTCGAAAACGTTCAGGGCGACGAGAGGGACGTTATTCTGTTCTCCGTTTGCTACGGACCGGACAAATACGGCAAGGTGTCGTTGAACTTCGGACCTTTAAATCAGTTCGGCGGCTGGCGCAGGCTCAACGTCGCGGTATCGCGCGCAAGGGAAGAAATGCTCGTATTCTCGTCGCTGCGCTATCTTATGATTGACCTTTCCCGCACGACTTCGCGCGGCGTGGCGGGGCTTAAAGCCTTCCTCGAATTTGCCGAAAAGGGCA
>CAZRCE010000043.1:0-10278 GCA_964598465.1 uncultured Clostridia bacterium
TAATGTGCTTATGGTTGAGCTTGTCGATAACTGGCTTGATAGCCTTCTTTTCTTCGACGTCAAGCTCGGTCTTGTCCGATTTGAGGAGCATATCGAAAACCTTGCAGGCTTCGACGAACTTTATGCGCTGGTCGCGTCTTTTTGCTCTGTTCTTCTTCTCCTCGGGCTTCTCGAAATCGCTTTCGGGAATTTCGGTTTCGTTATATACCGCGTTGATTTTATCGAGGTACATTTCCGCAACTTCCTCGCAGGTCTTGCTTCTGCATTCTTCCGCGAGCTGTTTTGCGAACGCGAAGTTGGGATAATATATCATAGGCAATAAGCCGAAGGTCTTGCGGTTCTTGCCGGATACCGCGGTGAAGTCCACGGTATTGTTGCCTATCATCTTGTGCTTGATTGCGCCGAGCTCGGGGTCGGTTACGCTGACGAACACTTCGTTTACGCCCGCGTCGCGGATTGCGATAGCCTGCTCCTCGGTAACGACGTCGCCTTCGTGCGCGATAAGCTCGCCCGTTTCGGCGTTGAACACGTCCTCCGCGAGCTTACAGCCTACGAGCCTGAAAGCAATGTTGAGCTTTTTGTTGAACTTGTATCTGCCGACCTTTACGACGTCGTATCTTCTCGGGTCGAAGAAAAGATTGTAAAGATGGGTACGGACGGAAGCTTCGGTGGGAACTTCGCCGGGACGGAGCCTTCTGTAAAGCTCTACGAGGCCGTCGCTCTCCGATTTCGTCGTATCCTTCGCAATCGTGTTTTCAATCATTTTATCGCCCGCGAACAAATCGGAAAGCGACTTGTCCGAGCCGAAGCCGAGCGCCCTTAAAAGCACGGTCGCGTAAATTTTACGCTTCCTGTCCACGTGCACCCAGAGGCAGTCGTGAGCGTCCTGCTCGAATTCGAGCCAAGCGCCGCGGTTGGGGATAACGGTCGTAGCGTACATAGGCTTGCCCGTCTTGCCCATTTCCATCGCGTTGTAAACGCCGGGGGAACGGACGAGCTGGGAAACGATTACGCGCTCCGCGCCGTTGATGATAAACGAACCCGAATCGGTCATAAGGGGCAGTTCGCCCATAAATACGGGTTGGTCTATAACTTCGTCCTTGAGTTTGTTTACGAGCCTTACGGTAACGTGCATGGGAAGGGCGTACGTCGCGTCGCGGCTGCGGCACTCCTTCTCGTCGTACTTGGGCTTTTCGTCGAACCAGTGGTTGAGGAAATAAAGCTCGTAATGGTCGGAATAGTCGGTAATGGGCGAGAAATCCTCGAATACTTCCGCGATGCCTTCGTTTACGAAAGTATCGTAGCTGGATTTCTGGATTTCAACGAGGTCGGGAATGTCGATGACTTCGTTGATTTTACCGAATTTCCTTCTTTCTGTTTTGCCATACTTGTGAACGGGTAAATTCATTAAATACTCCTTGAAAAATTTTTTCTATTTCACATTTTGGCGATTATGCGTATATATCTTTTCACCGCAAAAAATCTAATGTTACCAAAGATAAGTTTCGTGAATTTTTCGGTACTCGTGACCCCGAAAATCTTCACGATTTGAAGGCGCTGCCTTCTTTCTTAATTCGGGTAGCCGAATTATTTTTAATTACTCTTGACAAAAAACGGACGCGGATAAAATTTTTCCGTAAGCAAGTTTTTCGTTTTTTTGTCTTTACTTTTTTTTATTAATAGTGTATAATAATCCGTAGGCAAAAGGCGGTTTTGAGGTCGCTTTTTGGCGAAAAATACGGGCGCAAATTTGTTAAAAAAAGAGAAAACAGGGCAAATTGCGCATTGTGATACAGTATAATATTATATTTGACTTGAAAAGCAAAGTCAAGCCGTTTTAAAAGGGTTTTTAAAAAAATGCGTATAGATAAATTTTTAAAGGTTTCGCGTATATTGAAGCGCCGCACAGTCGCGCAGGAGGCTTGCGGCGGCGGTAAGGTTTCGGTAAACGGCAAGGACGTCAAGCCCGCCTACACCGTAAAGGTTGGCGACGAAGTGGAAATACGCTACGCCGCGGGCACGCTTAAATTCAGAATAAAGGAAATTAAGGAAACGGTTAAAAAGGACGAAGCCGCTTCCCTTTACGAAGTGATAGAATGACGGACGGCATAAGCGTAATAATCTGCGCCGCGGGCAAAGGCGAGCGCGCGGGCTTTAAAAGAAATAAACTGCTCGTACCCTTCCACGGCGGGAACGCGCTGTATTTTACTCTGCGTAAATTTTCTCCGTTCAAAGAAATAATCGTGACGGCGAACGCCGAGGATTACGACGAGATTAACGCCATCTCCTCCCGCTTCGGCGCTAAGACGGTTTTGGGCGGAGCGACGCGGACGGAGAGCGTTTACAACGCGCTTAAAGAAGTAACCAACCCCACCGTTCTCATTCACGACGGGGCGCGCCCGTTCGTTACGGAGGAGATAATTTCGCGCTGTGCGGACGAAGCAAAGCGTTACAAAAGCGCGATAGTCGCCGCGCCTTCCACGGACACGACGGCGATTGTTAGAAACGGTTTAGTGGATAATATCCCCGCGCGAAACGTCGTTTACCGTATTCAGACCCCGCAGGGCTTCGATACGGCGGAAATCAAACTCGCTTACGGAAAAGCCGTTGCAAGCGGAAAAATTTATACGGACGACAGCTCCGTTTATTCGGAATACATCTCGCCCGCGCGGATTTGCCCCTGCGGGAACGACGCGAATATAAAGCTTACCTTTAAAGAGGATTTCGAAAAGGAAATCCCCCCTCTCCCCGCCGACGGGAACGGAAAAATAGGGTTCGGCGTGGATATCCACGCTTTCGGAAAGAAACAGGATTTCGTAACGCTTTGCGGCGTTAGAATACCGTGTGATTGCGGACTTATCGCGCACAGCGACGGCGACGTAATTTTTCACGCCGTGACGGACGCCGTGCTTTCCGCCGCGGGGCTGAACGATATCGGGCATTATTTTCCCGAAAACGACCCCGCCTACGACGGCGCGGACAGCGGAAAGCTTTTGAAAACGGCGATAGATATAATAGAAAAATCGGGACTGAAAGTTGCGAATATTTCCGTTTCGGTTCAGGCGGAAAAGCCGAGGCTTAAACCTTATATAGAACGAATGAAAGAAAACCTCGCACGAGTTGCGGGGATTAATACGGAAAGCGTCGCGATAGCTGCGGGCACCTGCGAGGGGCTGGGCTTCGTAGGCGAGGGGCTGGGCATATGCGCGTACTGCATAGCTAAGCTCAACGGAGAAAAAGATGGCTAAAACTAAAAGCGTTTTCGTTTGCGCGGAATGCGGCGCGACGAGCCCGAGGTGGCTGGGCTGCTGCCCGTCCTGCGGAAAATATAACACTATGGCGGAGGAAATCGTAGATACCTCCCCCGCCAAGCAAGCGGTCAAGCCGACCGCAACGCCGAGGGCGAAAAGACTTTCCGAGGTGTCTTTCGAGAAGTTCGAAAGAGTATCGAGCGGGATATCCGAATTCGATACCGTTCTGGGCGGCGGGATAGTCGCAGGCTCGCTCGTGCTTCTCGGCGGCGACCCCGGCATAGGCAAGTCCACCCTGCTTACGCAGATTGCCGCGCACCTTTCGCAAAAACACGGCGTTTTATATTTTTCCGCCGAGGAAAGCTGTTCGCAGGTTAAAATGCGCGTGGAAAGGCTTAAACTGCCGAGCGAAAATCTGTTTATAGTAAACGATACGAATATAGACAACCTCGACGGCGAGCTTGACGGCGTGGAGTTCTGCATAATAGACTCCATTCAGGCGGTTTATACGGACGACTTGTCGTCCTCCGCGGGAAGCGTCGGGCAGGTGCGCGAATGCGCCGCGAAGCTTATGCGCATTGCCAAGAGCAGACAGATTACCTTCTTTATAGTAGGGCACGTAACCAAGGAAGGCGCGCTCGCAGGTCCGAAAGTTCTCGAACACATTATGGACACCGTGCTTTACTTCGAGGGCGAAAACCAGGAAAATTACAGAATACTGCGCTCGGTAAAAAACCGCTTCGGCAACGTTGCGGAAGTAGGCGTTTTCGAAATGACGGGCGAGGGAATTTACGCCGTGACCGACTATTCGGGAATATTCTTATCCGAAAGCCGCGGCGAGGAAGCGGGTTGCGCCGTTACCCCCGCGCAGACGGGCAACAGGTGTATGAACGTCGAATTGCAGACGCTCATCGCAAAGACCTCCTTCGGTCAGCCGCGCAGAATGCCGCTCGGCGTGGAATATAACAGACTTGCCGTACTACTCGCGGTACTCGACAAACGCTGCGGCGTGGGGCTCGGCTCGTTCGACGTTTACGTGAACGCGATGGGCGGAATTAAACTTAACGAACCCGCGACCGACCTTGCGGTGTGCGCGGCGCTCGCCTCCTCCTACTTCGACAAGCCCATAGACAAATTCACCGCAGTGTTCGGCGAGGTGGGGCTTACGGGCGAAGTCAGGGCGGTAAGCTACGCGGAAAAGCGCGTACAGGAATGCGTGAAGATGGGCTTTAAACGCGTGCTTCTGCCCGCGAAGAATATGAAATCGGTAGCAAAGTACGCGGACAGAATTAATATCGTGCCCGTGCTTTACGTGAATACTATGATTAAAACGCTGTTCAAACAGCAGTAAAATTAATAAATTTAAGGGGGAACTTTTTATGATAATTACGGTATCGAGGGAATTCGGAAGCGGCGGCAGAGAAATCGGTATGCGCCTCGCGCGGGAGCTGGGGTTGCAGTATTTCGACAAGGAAATAGTTGCCGAGATTGCCGACCGCACGGAGCTTGACGAGCACTACGTGGAAACCGTCCTCGACAAGGGCGGCTACAAAAGCTTTTCGTTCAGCTTCGGAAGGTCTCTTCCCATGATATCCGCCGCGCCCGACGTCGTTACCGACGTTCTCGTAGCGCAGCAGCAGGTTATTCGCGCGCTCGGAGCGAAAGGCAACTGCCTGGTCGTAGGCAGATGCGCGGAGGAGCTTTTAAAGCAGTACAAACCGTTCAGAATTTTCGTTTACGCCGACGACGAGAGCAAGATTAAGCGTTGCCGCGCCCGCGCTTCGGAAAACGAGAACTATTCGGATAAACAGCTTATTAAAAAATTCAGGGAAATCGACAAGGGCAGAAAACAGCTCCACGACCTCGTTTCGCCAAACGAATGGGGCGTGCGTTCGGAATACGAGCTTATGATTAACACCTCCCGCGTCGATATAGACAAAATTATCGCGCCTCTGGCGGAATACATAAGGAGTTTCAACACAAACCGTTAAAATGTCCGGCACTCAACTTTCGGCTCACTTCTCGTACGGAAAACTTTTAAAATTAGTCGCGCCCACCGTCATTATGATGGTCTTTACCTCCATATACAGCGTAGTGGACGGACTTTTTATATCGAATTTTGCAGGCAAAACCGCGTTCGCCGCGGTAAACCTTATATTACCCGTAGTTTTCGCGTTCGCGTCGGTCGGGTTTATGATAGGCACGGGCGGAAGCGCGCTCGTCGCAAAGACGCTCGGCGAGGGCGATACGGAAAGGGCAAACAAGTACTTTTCCACGTTTATCGCGGTTACGCTCGTTGCGGGCGTGGTTTTGACCGCTGTCGGAGAAGCAACTCTCGCGCCCGTTGCGCGCGCTTTGCAGGCTTCCAACGGAGAGTTTAACCGGGAAGTTTACGACGGCTGCATACTGTACGGCGCTATTTTAATCGCGAGTATGCCCGCGTTTATGTTGCAGAACGCGTTTCAAAGCTTTTTCACGACGGCGGGCAAACCCAAACTCGGGTTGTATATAATCGTTTCCGCGGGGCTTACCAACGCCGCGCTCGACGCGCTGTTTATCGCGGTATTCAAATGGGGACTTGTCGGAGCGGCGGCGGCAACCTGCGCGGGCGAAATAATCGGCGGCGTTCTGCCCGTAATCTATTTCGCGAGAAAGAACTCCTCCACCCTCCGCCTGCGCTTCGTAAAATGGCAGATAAAGCCCATACTCAAAGCCTGCGCGAACGGCTCGTCGGAAATGATGTCGCAACTTTCGATGTCCGTCGTGAATATGATTTACAACTTCCAGCTTATGCGCTTTTTCGGCGAGAACGGCGTTTCCGCATACGGATTTGCAATGTACGTAAGCTTTATTTTCGCGGCTATATTCATAGGCTATTCGATAGGAGTATCCCCCGTAATAGGCTACAACTTCGGCGCGCAAAACAAAGCCGAGCTGAGAAACGTACTCAAACGAAGCCTCGTAATAGTGGGTATAGTTTCCGTATTGATGCTCGCGCTGTCGCTCGGGCTCAATTCCCCCTTATCCTATATATTCGTAGGCTACGACGAAGCGCTGTTCGAGCTGACCAAATACGGGTTCTTTATATACTCGTTCGCCTTCCTTATCTGCGGCTTTAACATATTCGGCTCCGCGCTGTTCACGGCGCTGAACAACGGCTTGATTTCGGCGTTAATATCCTTTTCGCGAACGCTTCTTTTTCAGATTATATGCGTTCTCGTTCTGCCGGTCATTTTCGGAGCGGACGGAATTTGGTACGCTATAATTATAGCCGAGGCGCTGTCGCTCGCAGTCACCGTAACCTTTATATTAACTAATTATAAGAGATATTTTAAAGAAATTGCGTAAAAAACGCTTGAAAAAGCCCCCGCTCTACCGACGGTAGAGCGGGGGCTTTTTACGGTAGAGTTCGTTTTTTTACGGTTCGGCAAGCCGAATATTTCGTAGCGCGCCTCCGCATGAAGGTAGGTTTACCTTTGAAAGTTTAACGGTTATACTGAATATGCAACCTTAAACGGGTCAATAATTCGGAGGTGAAAGAAATGGAAGGTCTTGCCATGCCGACGAACGGCATACCTAAAAGAAGGAAAAAAGTTTATCCCGCGCTTTATACCAAGGGTGAAGAAATATTCAACGCCGTAACTCATATAGTCGGCGGCGCGTTCGGGTTGATATTTTTAATTGTTCTGAGCTGGTTCGCACGCTCCGACGGGGCGTATCTCGCTTCCGTAACGGTATTCGGGATATCGGTAATAGTGCTTTACACTATGAGCGCGCTTTACCACTTCCTGCCCAACGGCGGCGGCAAAGCGGTGTTCCGAATTTTCGACCACTGCACGATATTTCTGCTCATCGCGGGCACTTACACCCCCTACTGCGTAATCGTGCTCGGCGGAACGACGGTCGGGCTCGTGATACTGATTGCGGAATGGGCGCTCGCCGTCGGCGGAATAATAATGAACGCGATAGCTATGAAAAACAAAATCATAAAAGCGATTTCCATGGCTTTGTACGTCGTTATGGGCTGGATGATTATCGCGGGCGGAAGCGCACTTACGAACGCGATGTCCGCGGCGAGCTTCTGGCTGCTGCTTTCGGGCGGGATTGCGTACACCGTCGGCATAGTCTTTTACGCGCTCGGTCGGAAAGTAAAATACTTCCACTCTATATGGCATTTGTTCGACATATTCGGAACGACCCTGCAATTTTTAAGCATACTGCTGTTGCTTGTCTGACGCGTTTTCTTATAGCCCGCGGCGCAAAAAATTCAGCGCCGCGGGCTATTTTTGTTAAACGGTTTACATTTTATCATTAAAGATATATAATGAAGATATGAAACTCAGAAAAGGTTTTATCGCGTTATTAATATCTGCGGGGCTGTTTTTCGGAGCGGGTACGCTTTCCGCGTGCTTTTTGTTCCCCAATCCCGCCGCTACGCCCAGGGGCGAGAACTGCGTCGTTTACGAGCTGAACGGCGACGGACAGAGCTACGCAGTAAAATCGATAAAGCAAAATTCAAAAAACGTAATTATCAAAGCCGAACACGAAGGCTTGCCCGTAACGACCATTTCGAGCAGAGCTTTTTCCTACGAAGTAAACGGCGGGTGCTCGAACTACACGCAATCGTTTTTTCTGGACAAACTCACTATTCCCGCAAGCGTTAAATATATAGAAAAAGACGCGTTTATGGGAAGCTCCGCAGACGAGCTGTATTACGGCGGCACGCTTTCCGACTGGTGCGAAATTTCTTTCGGGGATTACTTATACAACTACTCTTTCTACTTTAACGGCACGGAAAAGCTTGCCGAGCTTAATATTCCCGACGGCGTGACCGAACTCGGGAAATATCAGTTTGCGGGGTTTGCGAGGCTGAAAGAAGTTAATCTGAACG
The DNA here is from genome assembly GCA_964598465.1 of uncultured Clostridia bacterium. Taxonomy (GTDB): domain Bacteria; phylum Bacillota; class Clostridia; order Christensenellales; family Borkfalkiaceae; genus Coproplasma. The sequence continues at coordinate 8,143 of CAZRCE010000043.1, forward strand.
GCGCGACCGAAATAGGTGAAAGCGCGTTCGAGGACTGCTATTACCTTTCTTCCGTGGACTTCGGCAGCGTTACCGTTCTTGGCGAAAGCGCGTTCGAGGACTGCTTATCGCTTAAAGAAGTGACTTTGCCAGACGGCATAACCGCCATACCCCGCCGCTGTTTTTACGATTGCGGAAAGCTTGAAAAAGTTACGGCAGGCGAAATAAAAACCTTAGGCGCGAGCGCGTTCGAAGACTGTAAAAATTTAATCTCTATAAATACGGAAGACTTCGCCGTGACCGAAATACCGTCCTGGTGCTTTGAGGATTGCTCCTCCCTTCTCACGATAACCGTGCCTGCGAGCGTTACGAAAATCGCCGACGGGGCGTTTTCTGGTTGTCATAAGCTCGTGGAAATTTACAACCTTTCCCCCCTCGATATAACCGCGGGAAGCTCGGCGCACGGTAAAATCGCGCTCAACGCCGTTTACGTCCACAACACTGCGGACGCAGAATCCAAAGTCAGAGTCTCGGGAGATTTCACTTTCGTAATCTCGGACGAAACCGACTTGCTCGTGCAATACAACGGCAACGACGAAGCCGTAACCTTGCCCGACGGAATAGACGGCAAGGACTACGCACTGAAATTCAGACTCTTTGCGGAGAACAGAAAACTCACTTCCGTTAAGCTTTCCCCTTCCGTCGTTTCGATAGAGCGGTACGCGTTCTATAACTGCGGAAATTTAAGGGATATTACGGGATATGAAAACGTAAATTCGATAGGCGAATACGCTTTCAACCGCTGCTCGTCCCTTACGACCGCGCCGATTTCCGACAAGCTTTTATCAATCGGCGAAAGCGCGTTTATGGACTGCGCCGCTTTGACGGATATAACTTTGCCGAACGGTTTGACGGAAGTTCCCGAAGACGCTTTCGCGGAATGTATAAGCTTAACTTCACTTCAAGTCAATCCCGCGCTGAAAACAATCGGCAGGGACGCGTTCAGAAACTGCGTGGAGCTTAAAAGCGTTTCCTTCCCGCTAGAAGGTGCGCTCGAAGAAATAGAAACTTACGCTTTTTACCGTTGCCGTTCCTTAACCGAAATCACTTTCCCCCGCTCGCTCAGATATATCCGCTTCGGCGCGTTCGAAAACTGCTACGCGCTTAAAAGCTTGGCGTTCAACGAGGGGCTTGAAAGCATAGCGCAATCGGCATTCGAGATGAGCGCCGTTACGGAGTTGAATTTACCCTCCACGGTTACCGTTTTCACGGGCGCGTTCTCGGATTGTAAAATAGCAAGCATAAACGTTGCGGAAAACAACCCCTACCTCAAAGTCGCGGGAAACTGTCTGATAAATAAGGACGGCAAAACGCTGCTCGTCGGCACGCCGAACGCGGTAATCCCCGACGACGGCTCGGTAACGGCGGTAGCGAACTACGCGTTTTACGGCTCAGAGGTCGAAAGTCTTATATTGCCCGCGTCGGTTAAAAGCGTCGAACGCAATTCGTTCGGCAACAGCGCGTTGAAACACCTCGAAATAAGATGCGGAAGCATAAGCCTGCCCGACGGCGTATTCCGTGCAATGAATAACCTCGAAAGCGTTATTCTGCCCGAGGGATTGACGGAAATCGCGGATAACGCGTTCAACGGGTTACAAAAACTTAAAAGCGTGCAACTCCCCTCCACTCTTAAAATAATAGGCAGAAACGCGTTCAGAAATTGTTCCGCACTCGAAAACATAACCATTCCCGACGGAGTTACGGACATAGGCGGTTACGCTTTCGGCGATTGCCTTAATATGGTCAGCGCGAAGCTCCCCGCGGGTATTACCTACTTACCCGAAGGCTTGTTTTACTGCTGTGAAAAGCTGAGGGAATTAACCGTTCCAGAAAGCGTGAAAATTATCAACGATTGGGCGTTCGCGGGCACGTATGCCTTAACGAAACTCGATTTACCCGCAAATATAACGAAATTGGGCTTCCAGTCGTTGGTGGGCGGACGTACGCGCGTGAACTATGCGGGAACGCTCGAAAGCTGGAATGCAATCGAGCGCGACACCTGGAACGACGGGCTTGCGACTATTTATATAAACGGCGTTACGCCTTTCAAGGAACGCCCCGATTAATATTATAAACTATGGCGGCGCGGGCTGAAAT
>CAZRCE010000044.1:0-9950 GCA_964598465.1 uncultured Clostridia bacterium
GATAGAAAGCAATTCAACGGATGTGGCGAAACTGCTCAAGTCTGCCGGCGCAAAGGTAGCTTCCGCTCCGAGAAGCACGAGAGGCTGTTTTACAACGTACTGCAAAACCGACTGAGGGAAATAATCCTCGAAAGACCTGTCGTTTATAACGATATTGCCCGTTCCTGCGGGGATAAGACGAACGCGGGCGATAGCCTTCTTTCTTCTTCCCGTTCCCCAAAACTGCAACTGTTTCTTTAAATTAGCCTTTGCCATATCTTAACCTCTTACCTTAAAATAATTTGAGTTCTTCGGGTTTTTGCGCCGCGTGATTGTGTTCCGCACCCTTGTAAACTCTTAACTTCTTAATCATATCCCTGCCGAGCGAATTCTTGGGAAGCATTCCCCTAACCGCCTCGTAAACCGCGAGGTCGCTCTTTTCGGCGAGCATCTTTTTATAGGATACTTCCTTTAAGCCGCCGATATAGCCGGTATGATATCTGTAAAATTTGTCTTCGAGCTTCTTGCCCGTGAGCACTACCTTGTCGGTATTTATAACAATCACGAAATCGCCCGTGTCCACGTTGGGCGTAAAGGTGGGTTTATTCTTGCCGCGAAGTATGGCAGCGACCTTGGAAGCCAACCTTCCGAGGGGAACGCCCGCCGCATCGACAACGTACCACTTTCTTTCAACTGTCTGGGCATTTGCCATGTAGGTTTTCATTGTTTACTCCTTATCGTAATCCGCTTGGAAAATGATATTTTTAACCGCAAATTCTTATCAATTTGTTAATGTAAAACTATTTTATTATTTATTAAAAATTAAGTCAAGCCGTTTTGTATTCGGTTTATAAAGTTTTTTAAAAAAAATGAATTATTTTTGAAATCGCCCGAATACGGTCATTTTTGCGCAAAAATCCCCCGTCAAACGCCGAAAAACGCAGACGGGCGAAATAAATTATTTCATTCCGCCCGTACGAAAATTGTTGCCGTTTAAGATTACTTTATAAGGATTGCTTTAATCCTCTTTACGCCTGCGGAAACGTTTTCCTGCTTGGCGATTTTGAACTCGCCCAAAAGCGCCGTATGCTCCGCGTGAGGTCCGCCGCAGATTTCCCTTGAAAAGTCGCCTATGGAATAGGTCTTGACCTTTTCGCCGTATCTGTCCTCGAAAAGCCCCGTAAAGCCGCGCGCCTTCGCTTCTTCCAAGGTCATTTCTTCCATTACGACGGGCAGGTCCGCCTTAATGACTTCGTTTACCATATCCTCTACCGCCTTGACTTCCTCGGGGGTGAGCTTCCTCGGGAAATTGAAGTCGAAGCGGAGTCTTTCTTCCGTTATATTAGAGCCTTTCTGATTGATATCCTCCGAGCAAACCTTTTTAAGCGCCGCGTGAAGAAGGTGGGTCGCCGTGTGAAGGTTGGTCGTTTCTTCCTTATGGTCGGCAAGCCCGCACGCGAACTTCTGCTCGCTGCCCGCTCTGCTCTTCGCCTGATGCTCGGCAAACGCCGCCTCGTAGCCTTTCACGTCCACGGTAAGCCCCTTTTCCGCCGCCATTTCGCCCGTGATTTCAACGGGGAAGCCGTAGGTGTCGTATAAGTGGAACGCCGTCACGCCGTCAATCAGACCGCCTGCGGGAAGGGAAGCCGCTACCTTTTCGAATTCCCTTAAACCCTGCGCGAGCGTGCGGGTGAACTTGTTTTCTTCCTTGTTCAGCTCCTCCTCTATCTTTGCCGCGTTGCGGACTAGCTCGGGATATACTTCCGCGTACTTTTCGATTATGGTTTTCGATATGCCGTCGAGCGCGCCCTGGGGAAGCCCTAAAATTCTGCCGAAGCGCACAGCGCGCCTTATTATTCTTCTTAATATATAGCCTTGGTCGGTGTTGGAAGGAACTATGCCCTTAACGTCGCCGAGCATAAAGGTCGCCGTGCGGACGTGGTCTAAAACTACGCGGAAAGCCTTGGTTATTTCCTCGCTTTCGCCGTATTTTTTGCCCGTAAGCTCCTCGATTTTTCCGATAGCCTTTTCGTAAATATCCGTTTCGTAAACGCTGCTCTTGCCGTTGATTATGCACAGCGTGCGCTCCAAGCCCATACCCGTATCGACGTTGCGCTGTTTCAAAGGCTCGTACTTGCCCTCGGCGTTTTTATTGTACTGCATGAAAACGTCGTTCCAGATTTCCATAAAAGTGCCCGCGGGAGCTTCGTCGAACCGGTCGGACGAAAGCTTGTCCGCTTCCGCGTGGTTGCGGATAATGTGCATTTCGGTATCGGGCCCGCAAGGTCCGGTTGTGCCCGCAGGTCCCCACCAGTTGCCGCTCTTGGGCAAAAAGTAAACGTTTTCGGGCTTTATGCCGCACGCTATCCACTTGTTCGCGCTCTCCTCGTCGCGGGGGCAGTCCTCGTCGCCCGCAAAGCAGGTGACGGCTATATCCTCGACGGGAATGCCGAGATAATCGGGCGAAGTGAGGAACTCGAACGACCAGGGTATCATTTCGTCCTTGAAATAATCGCCGAGCGACCAGTTGCCGAGCATTTCGAAGAAAGTGCAGTGCGAAGCGTCGCCTACCTCGTCGATATCGCCCGTTCTGACGCATTTCTGAACGTCGGTAAGGCGCGTGCCAGCGGGGTGCTTTTCACCTAAAAGATAGGGCACGAGCGGATGCATACCCGCCGTAGTGAATAAAACCGTAGGGTCGTTTTCGGGAATGAGCGACGCCGACGGAATTACGGCGTGACCCTTGCTCTTGAAAAAGTCCAAATAAAGTTTTCTTAAAGTTTCGGAAGTAAGTTTTTTCATTTTCTTTTCCTCTTTTATTTTTTAACTACGGCGTAGCCGTCCTTCGAGTCTTTGACTGCGTAACCTTTTTCGTCTATCTGCGCGCGCAGCGCGTCCGCTTCCGCCCAGTTTCTGTCCTTCTTCGCCTGCCAGCGCTTTTCCGCTAAGGCGAGAATTTCCGCGGGAACGCTATCCGCCTTAGAAGCCGCCTCCGCAAGGTATTCTTCCGCGTCCTTTTTGAAAAGCCCGAGGAGCGAATAAGTCTTTCGTATCTGATAAATATCCTCCGCACAAGAGCCGTCGCACGCCGCGAGCTTTTTCGCCGCTTCCTTGAAATACCCGAACAAATCCGACAGCGCAAGCGCGGTATTGAAGTCGTCGTCCATACACTTATCGAATTTTTCGTCAATCTCGTTATTTCCCTTTCCGCCCTTTCCGAACTTTTCTTCAACGCCCTTTATCACAGTGTAAAATTCGGTTAAATGCTTTTCCGCTTCGGGGAAAAGGTTATCCGTTATATTTATGTCGTTGCGGTAGTTCGTCTGCAACAGCGCGAATTTAATCGCTTCGTTCGTGTACTTTTTAAGCAAATCCTCCAAAAGCAAACTGTTGCCGAGCGACTTGCTCATCTTCTGTCCGTTTACCTTGATAAGACCGTTGTGCGTCCAGTACTTGACGAACCTCTTTCCCGTAAGGCTTTCCGTCTGCGCAATCTCGTTTTCGTGATGGGGGAATATCAAATCCCTGCCGCCGCCGTGAACGTCTATCTGTTCGCCGAACGCCGCCCTGTTCATAGCGGAGCACTCTATGTGCCAGCCCGGTCTGCCCTTGCCCCAGGGCGAATCCCAGCTAATCTCGCCCTCCTTAGCCGACTTCCATAGCGTGAAGTCCGCAGGACTGCGCTTTTCTTCGCCGTTCTCTATGCGCACGCCGTCGAGCATATCCTCCACCGTTCTGTTGGAAAGGCAACCGTAGCCTTTGAAGCTCGCGACGTCGAAATAAACGTCGCCGCACGGCGCGGCGTAGGCGTGTCCCTTCTCTATCAGCGCGGAAATAAAGTCGATGATATTGCCGATATTTTCCGTAGCTTTTAGCCATACGGTCGGGTCGTCGATATCCATTTCGCGCATTACTTCGTTAATGCGCACTATCATATCCGCCGCATACTTGTCCGCGGGAATACCCGTTTCCTTCGACTTCGCGATTATTTTATCGTCAACGTCGGTATAGTTGCGGGCGTAAGTCACCGAATATCCCTTCTTTTCGAGATATTTGCGCATTATATCGTATATGAGCGCCTGATAGCCGTGACCTATGTGGGCTTCGCCCGATACGGTTATACCGCAGGCGTACATTTTAACCTTTCCCTCTTCGAGGGGAACAAATTCTTCCTTAGTTCTAGTAAGCGTGTTATATATTCTCATCTTTACCGATTTCACCGCCTTTCGCAATTTTTTCTTCGAGAGCGAACACCCGCTCCCTTAACGCGCACAGCTCCCTGAGCATAGGGTCTTCCTTTTCCTGATACAAATCTATGCCGTCCTTGCTGCCGTCTATCCTTACGACCTTTGCGGGAACGCCGACTACCGTCGCGTGGGCGGGAACGTCGCGCAGAACCACCGCGCCCGCGCCGACCTTGGCATAGTCCCCGACCGTTATATTGCCGAGAATTTTCGCGCCCGCCGAAATTACGCAGTGCTCGCCTATAGTCGGGTGGCGCTTGCCGCTCTCCTTACCCGTACCGCCGAGCGTACAGCCCTGATACAGTATGGTACCCGTGCCGACTTCCGCCGTTTCGCCTATTACCACTCCGTCACCGTGGTCGATAAACACGCCCGGCGCAATCTTTGCCGCGGGGTGTATCTCTATCCCCGTAACCCTTTTCGCGCGCTGGCTTATCATACGCGCGATAAGCTTTAAATGCATCTTATAAAACCGCTGCGCCCACCTGTGCCGCGACAGAGCCTTAACGCCCGAATAGGTCAGCCATATTTCGAATTTATTCCGCGCGGCGGGGTCGTTCGCCTTTGCCGCGGCTATATCCATTCTCAATCTTTTAAAAAACACCCGAACTCCTTTCTGCGCAGCTCTGTAATCCGTCTTAACCTTGCGGCAAGAAACGAAAACACCTCTACGCATACTTAAATATACGTAAAGGCGCATTACCGCTGTTCCACTTTACTTCGGCGGAAAAATTATTCCGCCCTCTTTCTCTCTTACGGGGAGTTCCGCGGGGCATTAACCCGACCTTATGCCGCGGACGCGGCAAGACGGCGCATACCTTTTTTACTGCGGTGAAAAACTTTCAGCCGAGGTTTTTCTCTCTTTTTCCGCAGAGCCTAAAAAGATTTTCCGTCGTTCGGTTTGAATTTAGAAGTATTATACTCCGAAAATCGGATTTTAGCAACCGTTATCCGCACGAATTTTAAATAAATAACTTTGCAAGCAAAAATCACACTTTTTGCTTGCAGCCTCAATTTGCGAATACTTTCGCCTCGGCGAGGTGAATTTGCGAAATTATATTATTGTGCGCCCTTATGATTTCGCAAAGAGGGCGAGAAGCCCTCAAATCACGAAATTTTTTGACATCGCCGAACGTCAAAAAATTTGTGAACAAATTAGGTTTTCGCAGACAATTTGAAAACGTCGCGGGATTTGCCGATTATGAAAATGTGGTCTTCTTCCTTAAACGCGTAATCGGGCATCGGCGTGGGATTTAGTTCTTCCCCGCTCTTTATGGCGACGATATTGATTTTGTATTTCTTTCTGACGTCCAGCTCCATTATGGTTTTGCCCTTCCATTCCTTTAAAATGGGGACTTCGAAAATCGCGTAACCGCCCGAAAGCTCGATATAGTCGAATATGTTTCTGCCGTTATGACGAATGGCGAGTTTATCCGCCGTTTCGCCGTCGGCGTAAATTATTTCGTCCGCACCGACGCGCTTTAAAAGCTCGCACTGTAAATCGTCGCGGGCGCGCGCCGCAACGTATTTCGCGCCGAGGTGTTTAAGCGTAATCGTCGTTATCATCGACGCTTCGAGATTATCGCCGACCGTAATGAAACAAATATCGAACGACGGAATATCCAAAGCTTTTAAAACGTCTTCGTGCGTGTATTCGGCTATTCTCGCGTCGGCAAAGCGGGTAGCGACGCGGGTTATGCGCTCCTCCTTGCTGTCGAGCACCATTACGTCGTGACCCAAATCCTGCATTTTTTCGGCGAGATGCGTGCCGAGCCTACCCATACCGATTATAAGAACGGACTTCTTCATAAAACCTCTTTTTTATCCTATTATAAGCCTTTCGGCAACCCTCGAAATTTTTACGGGCTTTTTCTCGTTCGAGAAAATAAGTATAAGCGTAAAGCCGCCGACTCTGCCGATGAACATCAAAATTATCAAAATCAACTGCGAAACGATATGAAGCCCGCTTGTCAGACCGCAGGTTAGCCCTACCGTTCCCACCGCCGAAACGACCTCGAAAACTATCTGCTGAACGCCCAGCCCCGTCGCGCCCTCTATCGCCGCGATTATAAGCACGCTCACGACGGAGGCTACGAGATACAGCGCAACCGCAACGCCCGCCTGCGCGGACGCGTCGTCCTCGAACTTGCGGCAGAATATATGCGTTTCGGTATGCCTTCTGCTCGTCGCGAGCGCGGAAAGAAGGAATACCGCAAGCGTCGTCGTCTTTAACCCGCCCGCAGTCGAACCCGGACTTCCGCCTATGAACATATAGATTACGGTAAGCACGCTGCCGCTGCCCGATAAGCCCGCCATATCTACGGTATTGAAGCCCGCCGTGCGCGGCGAAACGGACATAAACAGCGAAGCAAGCACTTTCGTACCCGCGCTTTCGTTGCCTATCGTTAAGGGGTTATTCCACTCGAACGCCATAAACAACGCCCAGCCGAGCAAAATAAGCGTGCCCGTCGTGGCGAGCACGACTTTCGAATGAAAGGAATATTTTTTTATTCTGTGCTTGTTTCTTACGACGTCGCCCCATACGAAAAAGCCGATGCCGCCGATGATTATAAGCAGACAGATTACTATATTTACGAGCGGGTCGGAAACGTAGCCGCAGAGCGAATTTTCGCCGTATATATCCGTAAGCGTGAAACCGGCGTTACAGAATGCGGAAACCGCCGTGAACACAGCCGACCATATTCCCATTCCCCAGCCCATTCTCGGCACGAACGAAAAGCAAAGCAGAAACGCGCCGATAAATTCGAACGAAAAAGTGCCGATTAAAATGTATCTGACAAGGGTGTTTATGCCCTCGAGATTGACGCTTCCCGCAGACTGCATAACGAGCTTGCGCTGCGACAGGCTGACGTGCTTGAAGGTAAGCACGAACACGGAAACTATCGTAATGAAGCCCAGCCCGCCTATCTGAATGAGCACGAGTATTATCGCCTGACCGAAATACGACCAGTGTCCTGCGGTAGGCACTACCGAAAGTCCCGTAACGCAGCTCGCGCTGGTCGCGGTAAACAGCGCGGTCATAAAATCAACGCTGCCGTCGCTCGACGCCGCGGGTATGCATAAAAACCCCGTACCGACCAAAATCAGTATCAGGAAGCTTAAAGCAACCACAGCCGACGGGGGCATTTTAAATCTTGATTTCGAAGCCATAATTCCTTTATATTATAAATCTTTTAACGCGAAAAATCAACTCTAAACGCACACAGGGTAAATTTGCATTTAATAAAAACTTTTTGTTTCTAATTAACAATTTTTTTTGTTTTATGTTAATTTGTGCAAAATTTTCCTTGACTTTACATAAAATTAATATTACAATAAATGTGATAATTGTTATTAATTAACAAAGGAGTACGAAGTAATGAAAAGGGAAAGAATCGAAGAAATTGCCGAAATCATCGATAAGCGCGGCAAAATGACTTTAGAACAGCTTGAAGAAGTGTTTCCTCACGTTTCGCAAATGACGCTCAGGCGCGACCTTTTTCAGCTCGAGGAGGACGGCAGAATAATCCGCGTACGCGGCGGCGCAATGTCCGTTAAGGAAGTACAGAAGGTTTCCGGCGAAGCTTATACGAAGAAAACCACTATTAATACGGACGCGAAAATAGTAATCGCGCAGAAGGCTGCGGCGCTCATCGACGAGGGAATTTCCCTCTTTCTCGACGGCGGCACGACGGCTATGTACCTTTCCAAGGAAATGCCCGATATCGCGTGCAACGTTTTCACTAACGGCATAGCCGTTGCTATGGAGCTTGCACAGAAAAAGAACGTCGCGATTACGGTCGTGGGCGGTCAGCTTATGAAAGACAATCTTTCCACCTCCTCCCCCGCGGCAAAAGAGTACTTCGCCCTCACCAATTTCGAGATAGCGATAGTTTCCGCTACGGCGTTCACGCCCGAAAACGGGTTCAGCTGCAACAGTCAGATAGAAAGCGACCTTTTAAAGCAGGTTTTCGCGAAGGCGCGCCACGTTTATATGATGCTCGACAGCTCGAAGATAGGCAAAATCAATCCCTACACCTTCGCGCATATCGAGGATATCGACGTCCTTATTACGGACAACAATTTCCCCAAGGAATACAAAGCTCTGTTCGAGCAGAAAGATAAAGTCGTTATGTAAATTAAAATATAAGCCCGCGTGCGGTTTCCGCACGCGGGCTTTTTTTATTTCCTGTCGATATATTTCGTTCTGTATCCATGGTTCTCCTCGGGACGCAGGTCGTTGGGGTACTGCATATCCGTCTTTATATCGAGCGTTATCTTTTGCAGTCTGCCGCATATGAAGTACGGGTCCTCTATATCCTCGACCATATGCGTATCGCCGGCATTCGTGCGGATAACGATATCCCCGACGTGGAAAATCCTGTCGAAAAATCCCACGCTTAAATTTACGGAAGCGATATCCGAATAATAAATATTCTGCAAGCCGCCGAAATAGCCCGATTTAATTACCACCCTTTTATCCGTAAAGGCGTATTCGGTATTTCTCAGCCGTCGGAACGCCGAAACGATACTCGCTATCCAAACCCATACGGGCGTAAGGTGAACGGCGAAAAACACGATAAAAATTATATAAGCGTAGAACGGTAGCCCCTCGGTAATTCCGACGTAAGTAATACCGAAGATAAAACCGCCGTCGATAACGAGCCAGAGCAACGCTATGGGCATCATCTTGAAAATTCTGCCCAGCACGAACGACTTTCCGTTCGGCTTGCCCTTCCACAAAATCTGCTCGTCCTCTTGGAGGCTTAAAATTTCCTCCAAAGACGGGTATTTGTATTTCTTATTATATCTGTTTTTATTCTGAAAATAGTCGTTGTCGGGTATCATTTCATTCACTCCACTTATGCTTTTCCAGCGTTCTGTCCTTAATATCGTCGTAAAATTCGAAATACTTGCGGCGGATATCCTCTACGCTGTCGCTCTCGTCCATAAATCCGAGCATATAGTCCAGCTCCTCGGGCGTAAAGTCCGCAAGGCAGAATTCGCCGTCGAACGCCTCGGCAAGCCGCATCAAATCAAGCTTCGAAGATTTCATATTATTTCCCTTAAACCGTTTTCCCGCGACCTAAATTCGGTCGTTTTGCGTATATAATATTATATCAAAAGGTCAATAATTTGTCAACACCGCCGTTGACTTGAAACGGACGGGGTGATATAATTGAACAAACCTGTTTGGAGGAGCTTATGGGAAGCAGAGCCGACAAGGCGCGCGAAATGTTTTTGGAAGGATATAACTGCTGTCAGGCGGTCGTGGGCGCGTTTGCCGAAGATTTCGGCTTCGACCCCGTTACGGCTATGAAATTCGCCGAAGGCTTCGGCGGCGGTCTCGGAAGAATGAGATTAACCTGCGGCGCGGTTCAGGCTATGGCAATCGTCGCGGGAATGAAGATGAGCCACGGTAAGCCGGGCGATTTGAAAACGCGCGGCGAAATTTACGCAGTCGTCCGCAAAATGGTCGGTGAATTTAAGGAAAACAACGGCACTATCGTATGCGCCGAGCTTCTCGGTATGGCGATGCCGAAAGACGATTCCCCCATGCCCGAAGAGCGGACTAAGGAATATTACGCCCGCCGTCCCTGCCCCGACAAAATTCACGAATGCGCTGCCATTATAGAAAAATATTTATTCGAATAAGTTAAACGCAGAGCGGCGCGCTAAAAAGCGCGCCGCTCTGCTATTTTTATAAAACTTGAATCTTCTTCGTCA
>CAZRCE010000045.1:0-9696 GCA_964598465.1 uncultured Clostridia bacterium
TACAACACCAACGTCGAAAAAATAAGCGACTTTATCAATAAGGATATAGCCGCCGTATTAAAGCAGAACGCGGAAAAGATTGACGCAATCCGCAAGGAAAACGAGGAGCTGTCGGCGGTCGTCGCCGAACAGGGCAAGGACATTGCCGCGCTGATTACGGAGTTTTCGCAGACCTCCGCGCTTCTTCGAAAGCTCGTTGAGGGTAACTCCGTAAACGAAGAATATCTGTTCGATACGCTCGATAAATGGGCGGCGGACAGAAAGGTTAAAATCAAGAAAAAATAGCGTTCGTTGGGGTATATGTCGCAGTCAACCGAAGAAAACTTGCTGGAAGCAATAAAAAAAGACGATATTAAAGCGTTCGAAGCTTTAATGGAAAACGCTCAGTGCGGTGCTTACCGTCTGGGCAGATTTCCCGTGCTTTCTTTGATGTATCTCTACAAATCCCGCAAGCTTCTTTCTTCGTACGAGCAGAGGTTTATAAAAATCGCAAGCTACGAGGCGCTCGGCGAGCCGACGGAAATTTCCAAAAAGTTTTCGGCTGCGGCGGGCAAGTGTTTAAGACTGTATCTAAACGAGGTTATATCCCCGCTCGAAATGCTTCTCGTCCTGGATAAGACTAGGCGTTTGAAGCGGGTATTCCCCCTAACCCGACCGTCTGCGGCGGTTAAGGAGCGGCTTAAATCGATATATTTTATAAAGTACTCGCTGTCCGTAAAATTCGAGGGCGACGATATAATTATCGACAGACGACCGCTTTCCGTCGGCGAAAAAAAGAGAATTGCCGCCGCGTGCCTTTGCTCCGTTTTAGCCGTCGGGATTGCCGTAGGCACGCCGCTCACGGTGAACGCGTTCAAGGGTATGGTTACGGGTTTGGACCAAATCGATTTCGCCTCGGAAAACGAATATACGCTGAAAAGGGATATAATACTGCCCGATAATTATACGGTTGAAAAGATAAACTGTACGATTGTCGGCGGCGGCAACAAGATAGTATTAGGCAAGGGCGCAACCCTCGGCGAGCTGAACGGCAAAGTGTCGGGGCTGACAATCGAAAGTACGGGCAACGCGATATTTACTACGGTTTCGGAGAGCGCCGTAATCGAAAATATTATAGTAAATATTTCCGCTTCGGTTACGGCTGCGGCGGGCACGGCGCTGGTCGCGGAAACTAATTTCGGCACGATTGACGGTGTGACTGTGAACGTAAGCGGTAAGATAAACGCGCTTGCCCCGTCCGCCGAAGCAAATGCGGAGCTTATTTTCGGCGGGATAGTTCAGAATAACGATTACAAGTACAGCTTCAAAAACCAAACCGTTTATGCGGGAACGGTTAAAAACTGCACGGTGAATTATTCGCAGTTCGAGGTAGTGGGCGAGGTCGGTGCAAACGCTTCGTTCGGCGGAGTGGCGGGTATCAACGCGGGCTACGTTCGGGACTGCACGGTTACGGGCGGAATAGCCGCGGACACCGTCGATATCGCGGGCGTGTGCTCTGTCAACAGCGGTTTGCTTTCGGGCAACGCAAACGGGGCGGAGATTTCGCAGACTACTTCGAGTACTGAGTGGAATCCCATAACCTGCGGAATAGTTATAAATAATACGGGCGCGGTTGAAAACTGCGAAAACAGGGGAAGCCTTTCCGCGGTTTCAAACTGCGGAGAGTTCGATACGGAAGCGAATCACGAGTATATTGCTTCGTGCGCGGGTATAGCTTATCTGAACGGCGGCTCGCAGAACGCTTATATTAAAAACTGCGCGAACCTCGGCAGAATAGTAAGCCGTGCGGAGAACAGAAGCGCTTACGCGGCGGGCGTGTGCCTGTCGTCAAGCGGCGCGATAGAGGGCTGTAAGAACGGCGGCGCGGTTACGGTTTCGGCGGGCAACGGCAACGGCGTATGCGCGGGCGGAATAGCCGCGGTAACTTATTCGAATATTATCAAATCCGTGAACGGGGGCGCAATTTCCGCAACGGGTAGCGGAGAGGCGTATATAGGCGGTATAGCCGCTCATTCCTTCGGACTGGCGCAAAACTGCCTTTCTGACGGCGATATTACCGTCACGGCGAAAAACGTCTGCGCGGGCGGAATTATAGGTTTCAGCGACGTAACGAGCAACGGAATTTATATCTCTTTCGGCACGGCAAGAAATTGCATAAGCAGGTGTAAGCTGACCGTAAGCTTAACCGAAAACGAATACGCTTATATCGGGGGTATTGCGGGCTTAATGCGTCAGGCTAGGGCGATGGTAGAAGGCGGCGATACAGTAACTTATTGCGCGGGAAGTATTACAAACTGTTATTTCACGGGCGAGTGTACGGCGGATATTTCGTATTTCGGAAATATCGTCGGGGCGTGCGGCGCGAATATCTACGAAAATAATTTAAGCGTTTGGGGAAACACCGTTTACGCAAATTTCGCGGACAACTTTTATCCGGACAATTCCTTTAACGCGTTCGGTACGGCGATAGCCGACGACGGCAGCTTCGTTTCTGCCAAGGAGGATAAGGGCGCGGCTAAGGCTACGGCTGAGGATATACAAAATTCCGAAGTATATAAATCGATTTTAAATTCGGTTGAATGATAAAAAAGCGGGCTCGGGAAGACCGAGCCCGCTTTTTTATTAAATTATCAACAGCATCAGCCACAGCGAGCCGAGCGCTGTGACGAGCGTCGGTATCGCAACGGTTATCCCTATTTTCAGAAAATCGAGATAGCCGAACTTTACGCCGTGTTTATTTAAAATATTGCTCCACATAATTCCCGCAAGCGCGCCGATAGGCGTAAACAGCGCGCCCAGATTCGAGCCGATTATAGTAGCGAACACTGCGGAAAGTCCCGCCGCGCCGCCCGTCGATTCGATTATCGACGAGAACAGCACGCTCATAGGTATGTTGTTTATAAGGTTAGAAGCTATAAACGAGGTCGCGCCGTATTTCAAAATCGGCAGGCTGTCGCCCAACAGCTCGCCGATAGCGGCTGTTACGCCCTGCTCGTTCAAGCCTACGATTAATACGAACATAGAGAGTACGAAGGGTATCAACGGGTACGGTGCGCGTTTTGCACAGCCTGACAGCGCGTAAGGCTTTTGCCGCCTTACTATCGATATTACGCCCGAAATTATAAACAGGCTTCCGACGGCGCAGAGGGATACGAGCCACATTTCGAGGTTTATATACGAGCCTATTGCAAGTAGCACGGTACATACCGCGAGGTGAACTATTCCCACCCAAAGGGAGAGCTTATCTTTTATAACGATAGTTTCCGCCTCGCCTTCGATGGGCGAGGCAAGCTTTTTGCGGAACAGAAGATACAGCGCGAGAAAGGCAACCAACCCCGACAAAACCGTGGGAACGACGCTTATTTTTACGTAGCCGAGGAAATCTATTCCGCAGGCGGTTGCAAGATATATATTCGTGGGGTTGCCGATAATCAGCGCCATACTCCAGGTGTTTGCGGCAACGAACTCCGCGGCGAGATAGGGCGTGGGGTCAATCTTTGCGTTCTTCGCAAAATAGCATATAAAAGGTGTGAAAGAAAGAATAATTACGTCGTTGGAGGTAAATACGGTCAGTATAGAAACCGTTACGTACAGATATAAAAACAGCTTCGTCTGTCCCGTTTTGGCTTTCCTTAACGCAACGCCCGCAAGGTAGCGGAAGAAGCCCAGCTCGTCAAGGAAAATCGAAAGCACCGTCATGGAAAGAAACAGAACGAGTATTTTTAAGGGGTTTATCGCCGTATCTGAAATAAGCGCGTTGCCCACCGCGCCGATATCCGCCTGACCGCACGCAAGCAATATAATCGCGCCAGTAAGCGTTATAATCCAATATGTATCAACCGAAATTTTCCCTATTTTTATTTTCGGAAACAGCAGTATGCTCAGTATCATAGCGATACAGGTTATGCCGCAGATAATCAAACAAAGTATCATAGTGAAAATGTTATCAAAACGCTTTTAATTTGTCAATCGATAATAAAATCGGCGTCGGGGAAACGGGCAGTTTTTCAAATTACCGACGCCGCGAGTGGTAAATAAATTTTTCTTCGCATATGTTAAATAGTAAAGCATCGGCTTTTGCAAATACATAAAAGGAGTATTTATCTTATGGATGAGAACACACCTTACACTTATGAACCTATGGTTAAAGAAACTACTGCGGAAGAACTTTGCGGCTCGACGAACATTCTCGATACCGTTCATCTCAAAAATCTCGTAGAAGACTTCGCAAAGCTTTACGGCACGGCCGTATGGACCAAGGTTGCAAAAGACTCAAAGGTAGCGGCTGAAAAGAGGCTTATCGAGGCTATCCGCGCCAATCTTGACCGCTACAACGGTTAATTAATTTACGCTACGCAAAAAAGAGTTCCCGTAGGATTACGGGAACTCTTTTTAAATTTATCGTGGTTATTATTTCGTCATTCCCTCTTGTACAGCTACGGCTACCGCAACGGTCGCGCCGACCATCGGGTTGTTGCCCAAGAAATTTTGAAGGTTCAAATCGTCTTAATATGTATCAAAAAAGCTCAATTTTTCCGCTAAAAAAGGCTTTAACACGGGGTTACGGGGCTGAAATCGTACTAATCCGTATTTATCCGTATTTATCTGTTTTTATATGTATTTCTGTACAATGTTGAACTGATGTTGAACTGAGGGCTGTTTCAACCCTATGGTTTTTGCCGTTTTTTTGAGTATTATAAATCAACCCTATGGTTGGTTAAATTTTTTTCTTTCAGAGTGGCACAGAAACAAATAATCAGGTGTTACTTTAAAGTATTCAGCTGTTGCAAACACTTGCTGTATAAATTAACCCTTTGTATAAGTTGTTTTGTTGACAATAAAAAGCGTTAATGCTATAATCAAATTACCTATTAAGATACTCGGTTGATACATAGTATTTGTTCTGAGGGACAAAAAGAAAATGTACGGCTATAACAGATAAAAAGAGGAATAAAAAATGAAAATATCAACACGTGGAAGATATGCGCTACGCGTAATGATAGATATAGCAGAGCATACTGACGGCAGTTATATCCCGCTTAAAGACATTGCCGAACGTCAGGAAATATCTCAGAAGTATCTTGAAAGCATTATGCTTGACCTTTCAAAAGCAAGTCTTGTGGACGGGCGGCACGGCAAAGGCGGCGGATATAAATTAAACAGAATTCCGGAAGAATATACCGTATATGAAATTCTGCAAATTACCGAAGGCGACCTTGCTCCGGTAACGTGTCTTGACGATATGACCGTGTGTAACAGAGCGGGCGAGTGCCGAACGCTTTCTCTTTGGACAGGATTATATAAAGTAATAAAGGAATATTTAAGCGGAATTACGCTCGCCGACTTAATGAAGAAGCCCGACGGTTACGATTACGTTATTTAATTTACAGAGGTTAGTATGGAATTCGAAACGATTTGTTTGCATGCGGACGGAAATAAGAAAGACGAATGGGGCACTATAACGACGCCCGTGTGCCAATCGGCGACGTTTGTACATAAGGGAGTGGGAGTTCAGTCTGCATACAGCTATTCCCGACTGTCGAATCCCACCCGTTCGCACCTTGAAAACACGGTTGCCAAATTGGAAGGCGGCGTCGCGGCTTTTGCCTTTTCTTCTGGAATGGCGGCAATTACGACTGTTATGAAGCTGTTCGGGCAAAACGCGCACATAATCGCTTCCGAAGATTTATATGGCGGCAGTTTAAGGCTGTTCCGCAACGTAAACACGGTTGAGGGAATGAGTTTCGATTTTGCGGACACTGGCGATATTTCCCGCGTGCAGTCGCTGATAAACGAGAACACAAAAGCGATATACTGCGAAACGCCAAGTAATCCTTTAATGCAGGTTTCAGACGTTGCTGCTCTTGCTTCGCTTGCGCATAAAAACGGACTGTTGTTAATAGTAGATAATACGTTTTTAACGCCATATTTCCAGCGTCCGATTGATTTAGGTGCGGATATCGTAATACACAGCGGAACGAAATATCTCGGCGGGCATAACGATGCGCTTGCGGGCTTTGCCGTAGTCAAGTCACCCGAGCTTGCGGAGAAAATAGGCTATTACGCAAAGACAATCGGCGCTTGTCTTGCCCCGTGGGACAGCTTTTTAATAGAACGCGGAATAAAAACCTTGCCGCTTAGAATGGACAGAATAAATGCAAATGCGAAGGCAATTGCCGAGTGGTTGAGGGGTAGGAAAGAGGTCAGGAAGGTGTACTTCATAGGCTTCGAAGACCACGCGGGCTATGCCGTCAGCAAAAAACAGTCCACAGGCTTCGGCGGAATGATTTCATTCGAGGTGGAAAGTAAAACTCTTGCGGAAAGTATTTTAAGTAACGTTAAAGTATTTCAGTATGCCGAAAGTCTTGGCGGTGTGGAAAGTTTAATCACTTATCCTATGTTGCAGACACATGCCGACGTTCCCGCCGAAGAGAGGGAGCGGCGCGGCATAAACGAAAGGTTTCTGCGCGCTTCGGTGGGCATAGAGAACGTTAAGGATTTGATAGAGGACTTAGAGCAGGCATTTAAATTATGAAATACGATTTCGATAAAATTTACGACAGAAGAAATACCAACAGTTTAAAGTACGACTTTGCAAAGGAGCGCGGAAGAAGCGAAGACCTGCTTCCCATGTGGGTTGCCGATATGGATTTCAAAGCTCCCGACGAGGTAATTTTTGCGCTTAAAGAAAAAGCCGGGCACGGAATTTTCGGATATTCCGAACCCGACGAAAAATATTATAAGACTTTGCACGACTGGTTTTTAAAGCGACACGGCTGGGAAACTCAAAGCAAAAAATTTATTTTGACCTGCGGAGTTGTCTTTTCCATTTGCGCGCTTATCCGCACTTTGACAAAAGAGGGCGACGCGGTTATAATCTGTCAGCCCGTTTATTATCCTTTTGCGGAAAGCGTTACCGACAACGGCAGAAAATTAGTGGTAAGTGAACTTAAAAACGAAGACGGCTACTATACGGTTGACTATGACGATTTTGAAAATAAGATAATTAATAACGACGTTAAATTATTTATTTTATGCAATCCGCATAACCCTGTCGGCAGAGTTTGGACGAAAGCCGAGCTTGAAAGGATGGGGGATATATGCTTAAAGCACGGAGTTTTTGTTATCTCGGACGAGATACATTCGGACTTTGTTTACGGTGAAAACAAGCATACGGTATTTTCCCTGGTTAAAGACGGATTTGCACAAAACTGCGCTATCTGCACCGCACCTACAAAGTCGTTTAACCTTGCGGGTCTGCATATAGCTAATACTTATATCGAGAATGAAATAGTACGCAAAAAGTTTATCAAAGAGCTGGACAGGCAGGGCTATTCGCAACCAAACGTTATGGGGCTTGTAGCGTGTCAGGCGGCATACGGTTATGGTGAAAGCTGGCTTGAACAGCTTCAAGTTTATCTTACCGAAAATTTACGGCTCGTGCGGGAATTTGTAAGGGACATGCGCGGTATAACGCTTGTAGAGCCTCAGGGCACATACCTGCTCTGGCTTGACTGCCGCGGTCTGAATCTGGACGATAATAAGCTTGCCTACCTCTTTGCAAACAAGGCAAAGCTTTGGGTTGACGACGGCTATATTTTCGGAGCGGGTGGAAGCGGTTTTGAAAGGATTAACATTGCTTGTCCGCGCTCGGTTTTACGCACCGCGTTAGAAAGATTGAGCGCGGTAATCGAATGGACAAAATTATGAGAATTGACGAAATTTTAAGGAAAAAAAGAACGCTGTCTTTCGAGGTGTTTCCGCCTAAAAAGAACGAAAGCGGAGATATTGAAAAGCTTTATGCGGCTATCGATACGCTAAAAACGCTTAACCCCGATTTTATAAGCGTTACTTACGGTGCGGGCGGAGCAAACGCCCGCAATTCGGCGGATATTGCCGGCTATATAAAATCAAAGGGACTTGAACCTTTGGCGCACGTGACGGGCGGGCCATCGTCGCCCGAAGACGTAGAAGGGCTTGCGGAGAAATTGAAAGGGCTTAACGTTGAAAACGTTTTGGCTTTGCGCGGCGATAAACCTTTGGAATACGGAGCGGATTACTGCAAATATTTTAAACATGCGTCAGACCTTTTGGGGTATATTTCAAAGTTCGGCTTTTGTGCGGGCGCAGCTTGCTACCCGGAAGGGCATTCCGAGAGCGAAACGCTTTACGCAGACCTTGCAAACCTTAAAAAGAAAGAGGAAAACGGCGCAAAGTTTTTCTTAACGCAGATGTTTTACGACAATTCCTATTATTATCGGCTTGTAAACGAGGCGCAAAAAATGGGAATAACCGCTCCCATAATTCCGGCAATTATGCCGCTTACAAGCGTTAAAAATATCGGAAGAATAAAGTCTATGTGCGGCAGCACCATTCCCTTGGAACTGCGCAATATGATAGAAGTCTATGCGGGCAATACAGAGGCTATGCGTGAAGTCGGAATAAACTACGCCGCGTACCAGATTTGCGACCTTATAGCCAAGGGTGCATCCGGAATACATATTTATACAATGAATCGCCCCGATACTGCGGCGGAAATCTGCAAAAGGTTGAAAAGCGTTTTAGATGGATTTTTCAAAGCTTGAAAAAAGTATATATTCCTATCTCGGTTTCCGCAGCGTCGGCAGAAACGTCGAAACGGACGCGGCAATTAAAGACTGCGTTGACGAGCTTGAAAAACTTGCGCACTTTCGCTATATTTACAAGTTTTTTAAAGCTTTGCCGAAATTTCTGAACGCGCAACCTTATGCGGAATATCTGGCGGGGAATAAAGGCGTTATTGTTGCCGTTATGACGCTTGGCGGGGAAGTTGACAGGCGTATTAAATTTTACGAACGCACCGATGCGGCAAAGGCAGTTATTTTCGACGCCTGCGCAAGTGCTTATTTAGAAGAGCTTTCCGATGATTACGAAAACGGTCTGGGGTTGGAGCTGTCTTACAGATTCTGTCCCGGTTACGGCGGCAGCGACATTAGCGATTTAAAATATATTTTCGGAATTTTAAACCCCGAAAAAATCGGAATAAGTCTGACGGAAAATAACTATATATTGCCGGGTAAATCTATGGCGGGTATTATCGCCGTAGGTAATTCGTCGCAAAAAAATTGTAAAAACTGTGCGGTTTTCGGACACTGCGAATACTTAAAGGAAGGGAAAAAATGTTACGGCTCGGAGAAGAGGTAATAATTTTCGTCGTACCGCAAATACGGTGGAGGTATAAGTCTTGTTAAACCTGAATGTTGTTACCGTATTTGACGGAGGGTTAGGAAGCGAAATAGAAAAACTCGGGCTTGACGGTATCCCCGAAGAGCTCAACGTTACTCACGCCGAAGAGATAAAAAAAATACACCGCTCGTATTCGTGTGCAGACTGCATAATGACGAATACTTTCGGTCTGAATAAAATCAAATACAAGGGCAAGTACACGATAAAGGAACTTGCCTTAAAAGCTGTTGAAAACGCCCGTGCGGCGGGTAAAAAAGTTTTTTACGATATAGGGCCTACGGGCGCAATGTTAAAACCTTTGGGCACACTCTCGTTTGACGAAGCGTACGAAGCTTTTGCCGAAGTCGTTGAATACACGAAAGACGCCGTAGATGGTTACATTATAGAAACGTTTTCAGACCTTTACGAAATGAAGGCTTGCGTTCTCGCCGTGAAAGAGCATACGGACAAACCCGTTTTTGCCACTATGAC
>CAZRCE010000046.1:0-9360 GCA_964598465.1 uncultured Clostridia bacterium
CCTCGAATATATTTATAAGCCGCGTTCTGCCGGGGTCGCCCGAAACTTTGGCGAGTTTTTTCCTGTTGGCGAGCATATTTATGAACGAGCTTTTGCCGACGTTGGATTTCCCGCAGACGGCTATTATCGGCTTATCCGCCGCAATGAACTGCGCCTTGGAAGCCGCGCTCGTTATGAATTTCGCTTCGGTAATTTTTATCATAAATCCTCGATAGACCGCCTGATATGCCTTAAATACCGACTATTGCGGTCTTGAAAACGGTATCCACGTCGGTGACGGGGATAAAGTTTATCTTGTCCTTTACGCTTTCGGGAACGTCCTCCAAATCCTTGGTATTCTCGCTGGGAATAATGACGTCGCGTATGCCCGCGCGGTATGCAGCGAGCGCCTTTTCCTTAAGCCCGCCTATGGGCAATACCTTGCCGCGGAGCGTTATTTCGCCAGTCATCGCAACCGAGCTTTTTACGGGTTTTCCCGTGAACGCGGAAAGTATCGCGGTAGCCATCGTTATGCCCGCGCTCGGTCCGTCCTTGGGCGTCGCGCCCTCGGGTACGTGAATGTGTATATCGGTGGTTTCGAAGTCCTTGCCGCATATGCCGTAAACGTCGGAATTGGAACGGATATAGCTTATCGCCGCGCGAGCGCTCTCCTTCATCACGTCGCCGAGCTTGCCCGTCAAAAGGACGTCGCCCTTGCCGTGCATAGCCGAAACTTCGATAGTTAAAGTCGTGCCGCCGACAGCCGTCCAGGCAAGCCCCGTCGCCGCGCCGACTTCGTTTTTATCGAGCTTTCCGCTCTCCCTGTCGAACCGCTTTGCACCGAGGAAATCCGCGATATTTTCGGCGGTAACTTCGCACGTATTAACTTCGCCGTCCGCCTTTTTTACGGCGGCTTTGCGGCATACCGCGTCTATTCTGCGTTCGAGCGTTCTCACGCCCGCTTCCATAGTATAGCCCGAAATTATCGCGTCGAGCGCGCAGTCCGTAAAGGCGATATCGTCCTCTTTAAGCCCGTTCGCTTCCCGCTTTTTAGGCACGAGATAGCGCTTGGCGATTTCCCGCTTTTCCTCCTGCGTGTAACCGTTCAGCTCTATCACTTCCATTCTGTCCAAAAGGGGCGTGGGTATCGTGTCGAGCGAGTTCGCCGTCGTTATGAACAGCACCTTGGACAAATCGAAGGGCAATTCCAAAAATCTGTCCCTGAAAGTCGAATTCTGCGCGGGGTCTAAAACTTCTAAAAGCGCGCTTGCGGGGTCGCCGCGCATATCGGACGAGAGCTTGTCTATCTCGTCGAGAAGGAACACGGGGTTTACCGAACCCGCCTGTTTCAAAGCGTTTATTATCCGCCCCGGCATAGCCGCGACGTAGGTCTTTCTGTGTCCCCTTATTTCCGATTCGTCTTTAACTCCGCCGAGGCTCATTCTCACGAATTTTCTGCCGAGGGCGCGCGCGACGGAAGTCGCTATCGAGGTTTTGCCGACGCCCGGAGGACCGACGAGGCATAAAATGGGCGCGTTCATACCGTCCGTAAGCTTTAACACGGCGAGGTATTCCGTAATTCTTTCCTTTATCTTTTCAAGACCGTAATGGTCGGCGTTGAGTATTTCGACCGCGTCCGAAAGCTTTTCGGTATCCTGCGTTTCGAAATTCCATTCCAAATCCAAAATCCAGTCCAGATAAGTGCGCAGAACGTTGTAGTCGGGCGACGAGGTCTGCATTTTCGACATGCGCGAAAGCTCTTTAAGCGCCTTTTCCTCCACTTCCTGCGGCAGGTTTTTGGACAGTATTTTTTCCTTTAAAACTTCGTTTTCATTCTCGTCGTCGCCCAGCTCGGTGTGAATGGCTTTGAGCTGTTCCCTAAGGTAATATTCCTTTTGGTTCTTTTCGATATTCTGCCTTACCGCCGCGCTTATTTTCTTTTCGAGGCGGGATATTTCAAGTTCCTCGTTTAAAAAGCCGTCCAAAAGGTCGTACCTTTCGGTAAGCTTGTCGCAATCCAATATCTGCTGTTGCTTTTTATAGCCTATGCGCATTGACGACGCGACGATATACGAGCATTCCTCCGCGTCCGTACAGCGTTCTATCCTGCCCGAAAGGTCCTTAGGGTAGGTCGTATCGGAAGATACGATATCCTTGAAAATGCTCTTGGTGGCGCGGAAATACGCCTCCTCCATATTGCCGTCGCCGTGGGCGGTAGGGGCTTCCTCTATAACCGCGGCAAGCCCGAAGTCTCCTTTAAAGACGTGCAAAGCGCGGGCGCGGTAAAGTCCCGTGCCCGTAACGCGTATTCTGTCGCCGGGAAGGGGCGAAACGCGCTCTATTTTAAATACCGTGCCTACTTCGTATAAGTCGCTCTGCGCGACCTCCTCCTTATCCGCGTCACGCTGGGCGCAGATAAAAATTCTGTCGTCGCTTTCCGTCGCACTGCGTACGGATTGCAAAGTCGTAAGCCGCACGGCGTCGAAGCTCACGCTCGAATTAGGGAACACCACCCTGCCGCGCAACGCGACGAGGGGTATTTGTCTTTCCTTGTTTTCCGCCATAATTTTTTCCTATAAATCAGGGGAAGCTTTTCGCTTCCCCGTAAGTGCGTTCTTTACGCTGTTTTTTTGTAAATTATCTTGGGTTCGGCTTTGTCGGTTATACATTCGCGTGTGACTATTACTTCCTTAACGTTGTTTTCGGAAGGAATTTTATACATAACCGAAGTCATAAATCCTTCGATAATAGTCCTGAGTCCCCTCGCGCCCGTTTTAAGGTTTATTGCCGTTTTCGCGATTTCCCTTACCGCGCCGTCCTCTACGTTGAGTTTGACTCCGTCGAGGGCGATAAGCTTCTGATACTGTTTGATGATAGCGTTTTTCGGGCGGGTTAAAATATTAACGAGAGCGTCCTCGTCGAGCGGGTGAAGCGCAACGACTATCGGAACTCTGCCCACGAATTCGGGTATTAATCCGAACTTCGTCAAATCCTGCGGCTTGACCTCGGACAGCGCCTCGTAAACGCCGACCTCGTCGGTCTTGACTTCGCCGCCGAAACCGAGAGTAGTCGTATCGCGCCTTGCCTGCACTATTTTATCCAGCCCAACGAACGCGCCGCCGCAGATAAACAGAATATTCGTAGTATCTATTCTGAGGCACTCCTGCTGGGGGTGCTTTCTTCCGCCCTGCGGGGGAACGTTTGCGACCGTGCTTTCGATTATCTTTAAAAGCGCCTGCTGAACGCCCTCGCCCGAAACGTCGCGGGTGATGGAAACGTTCTCGCTCTTTCTCGCGATTTTATCGATTTCGTCGATATAGATAATGCCGCGCTGCGCCTTGTCGATATCGTAGTCCGCATTCTGTATGAGCTTTAACAGAATATTTTCGACGTCCTCGCCGACGTAGCCCGCTTCCGTTAAAGTGGTTGCGTCGGTCGTGGCGAAAGGCACGTTTAAAATTTTAGCGAGCGTACGCGCGAGCAAAGTTTTGCCGCAGCCCGTAGGTCCGAGAAGGAGAATGTTGCTCTTTTCAATCTCGACCTCGGAAAGCTCGTCGCCGCCGTCAACGCCCGCGGCGATATTGTTAATCCTTTTATAGTGATTATACACCGCGACGGAAAGCACCCTTTTCGCTTCGTCCTGACCGACGATGTATTTATCGAGTTCGTCCTTTATCTCGGCGGGCTTTTTCAAAGGCACGGGCGCGCTGCTTTTGGGCGAATCGTCCTTTAACATTTCGCCGCATATATCCACGCACTCGTCGCAGATGAACGCGCCGTCCTGCCCCGCGATAAGCCTTTTTACCAAATCTTCGGGTTTACCGCAGAACGAACAAAATCTTTGCTGTTCTTTCATTTAATCTCCGTTTTAAGCCGACTTGCGGCAATTTACTTCAATAAATATTATTGACAGAATTATCTCTTATAAAACACTTTGTCGATAAGTCCGTATTCCAAAGCTTCCTGCGCGGAAAGATAATTGTCCCTGTCGGTGTCGCGCTCGACCTGTTCCAAAGCCTTGCCCGAATTCTGCGCGAGAATGGTGTTCAGCTTTTTCTTGGTCTTTAAGATATGCTCGGCGGCGATTTTGATATCGCTCGCCTGACCCTGCGCGCCGCCCAAGGGCTGGTGAATCATAATTTCGCTGTTGGGAAGGGCAAATCTTTTACCCTTTGCGCCGCTGGAAAGTATGAACGCGCCCATAGAAGCCGCCATACCTATGCATATGGTCGAAACGTCGCATTTGACGTAGTTCATCGTGTCGTAGATTGCAAGTCCCGCCGAAACCGAGCCGCCGGGGCTGTTTATATAGAGGCTTATATCCTTGGAAGGGTCTTTCGCTTCGAGGTAGATGAGCTGTGCCACTACCGTGTTTGCGACCGCGTCGTCAATCTCGCCGCTCAAAAATATTATTCTGTCTTCCAAAAGTCTGCTGTAAATGTCGTACGAACGCTCCCCGCGCGAAGTCTGCTCCACGATGTAGGGAACGAGCGCTCCTCTTTCTTTCTGCATAACTACTCCTTTTATTTACGGATTTTACCGAAATTATTAATTTAAAATACGGGGCGGCTTGAAAAATACAGAGCCGCCCGTAATTTTTATAGCAAACGCCTTACTTTTTAAGGTTATTGTTAGCCGCAAGGAAATCGAATAACTTGGTTATTACTATATCGTTGGCGATATATTCGACCTGTCTGGGGTCGATATTCTTCGAATATTCCTCCGCGGACTTGCCGACCGACGCCGCCTGCTCTGCAATCTTCGCGTCGATTTCCGCCTTCTCCGCGGTAATCTTTTCTTCCCTTACGATTTTTTCTATTACGAGCTGGGAAAGAACCCTCGACTTCGCCTGTTCCGCAAACTGTGCGCGGAAGGTAGCCATCGTCTGACCCATATACTTGATATAATCGTCGAGCTTCAAGCCCTGATACATAAGTCTGTACGAGAAATCCTGTACCATTCTGTCGATTTCGCTTTCGACCATAGCCTGAGGAATTTCGCACTCCGCAGTTTTGCAGATTTCGCCGACAATGCTGTTTTCGGTTTCGTCCCTGCCGCGGTTTTCGGCCTGTCTTTCGAGCCTTTCCTTAACCTTTGCGCGGTAAGCTTCCACCGTGTCCGCACCCGCGTGCTTTTTAACGTATTCGTCGGTAAGCTCGGGAAGCTCCTTACCCGTGATTTTATTGAGCTTGATTTCGAATACGGAATCCTTGCTCCTTAAATTTTCCGCCTGATAATCGTCGGGGAATTTTACGTTGATATTTTTCGTTTCGCCGACGGACATTCCCACAACCTGCGCTTCGAAGCCGGGAATGAACGAGCCGCTGCCGAGAACGAGGTCGTAATCCTCAGCCGTGCCGCCGGGGAACTTTTCGCCGTCAACCGAGCCGGAGAAATCGATATTTACCGTATCGCCGTCCGCGCAGGGTCTGTCCTTAACCTCAACGCTCTTAGCTTCGCTGTCGAGGATTTTATTTACTTCCTTATCGATATCCTCTTTGGAAACTTTATATTCGTATTTCTTTATGTTAAGACCCTTGTAAGCGCCGATTTTCACGTCGGGCTTAACGGGAACGGTCGCGGAAAGAACGACTTTTTCGTTCGTCATTTCTTCAACCGCGAGTTCGGGGTCGCCCACCGCGGTGAAATTAGCCTTTTCCTTTTCCAGAATCGCGGGATAGTGCTCGGAATAAAGGATATTGAAAGCTTCGTCGAAGAATACTCCCTTGCCGTAAAAATTTTCGAGTATGTGCTTGGGAGCTTTGCCCTTTCTGAAACCGGGCACGGTGTATTTGCCGCGCGTCTTTGCGTACGCCTTGTCGATAGCTGCGTTCCATTCCTCGCCGGTAAAAGTAATCGTGATTTTTACCGTGCTTTTTTCTGCTGCTGCCTGAGTGTAATTCATAGCGTTCTCCTGAATTATGTATTATTTTATCCGAATTTATTATTGCCGCGCGGACGGTTTTCCGTTAAGCCCGCGAACGTTTACTAATTTTACCATATTATTTTTATTTTGAAAAGCGTTTTAGCAAAGCTTTAATCAATTTACAATTAATTTTTTTTGATATATAATATCGTAAAGGACACAAGGAGCGATTATGCCTCAGGACGCGTACACCTTAAACAGAATAGCCGGAGAGCTTAAAGAAACTTTCGTCGGCGGGAAGATTTCGAAAATCACCCAGCCCGAGAAGGATACGCTGTCTTTTATTATATACACCAAAAGCGGCTCGGTTAAACTCGACGTTTGCGCTTCGGCGAAAAGATGCCGCATAAGCCTCGGCGGGGGCGATTTGCCCAACCCCAAGAACGCGCCGAATTTCTGTATGCTTTTAAGAAAGCACTTGCAGAACGCCGAAATTACGAATATCGAACAGGTGGGCTTCGAAAGAATTATACGCTTCGACTTCGACTGCTTTTCCGAATTTACTTCGGCTAAAATGAACTTGTACTGCGAGATTATGGGCAAGTACTCCAACGTAATTCTTTGCGAAAACGGGGTTATCGTCGGAGCGATGAAAACCACCTCTCTCGAAGAAAACGCAAAGCGCATAACCTTCGGCGGGGCGAAATACGCACTGCCCGCGCCGCAGGATAAGGTTAGCCCGCTCGACTTAAACGCGCTTAAAGAGCTGTTCGGAGGCGGACAGGAAAACGCCGATTTCATATTCTCGAAAGTCGCGGGAATAGCTTACTCCACCGCGCTCGAGATGGAAAACTTCTACGGCGGAAGCGTGAGCGCGGAGCAGGTTTACGAATACGTTACGGACGATAAAGAAAAGCCCTGCGTGGTATTCCGCGACGGAAAGCCCGCGGACTTTAAAGTGCGTTCGGAAGAAAAAGACAAAAAAGAATACGCAAGCGTGCTTGCGGCGCAGGCGGCGTATTACGACGAAGTACTTTCCGACGAGCGGTTCGCCGACGAAAAGAGAAAGCTTATATCCGCGCTCGATTCGGCGAGAAAGAAGGTTGCAAAAGGGCTTGCGAAGAACCGTTCTGCGCTTGCGGAATGCGACTCTGCGGAGCTTATAAAATTAAAGGCGGAGCTGATTACCGCCAACATATACGCCATCGAACGCGGAATGAGCCGCTTCGAAGCGGTTAATTATTACGACGAGAACGCGGGCAAAATAAAGATAGATTTAGATATCAAGCTTACCCCCGCGCAGAACGCGCAGAAGTATTACAAGAAGTATCAGAAGCTTAAAAGAACGGCGGCGGTGCTGACGGAACGGCTTAAAGAATCGGAAGAAAAAGAAAGCTATTTAAACGGAATTTATTCGAGCATAACGACCGCGGACGCGCCCGCCGACCTCGTGGAAATACGCGAGGAGCTTATAACGCTCGGACTTATAAAAGCGGATAACGACAAAAAGCGGAAAGAAAAGCCGTGCTCCCCCTTTAAAAAATTCAAGCTCGACGGGTGCGTCATACTCGCGGGTGCGAACAACGCGAGCAACGACAGGCTGACGAAAAGCCTTGCGCAGAACGATTTGTGGCTGCACGCGCAGAAATTCCATTCCGCGCACGTCGCGGTAATCTGCCCCGACGGAAACCCGCCCGAAAGCGTAATACTCGCGGCGGCGGAAATATGCGCTTATTATTCGGAAGCGCGGGACAACGCCAAAGTGCCCGTCGATTACGCGCGCAAAGCGCACATTAAAAAACCGCCCAAATCCCCCCTCGGGTTTGCGGTTTACACGGATTACAAAACTATTATAGTCGCGCCTAACGCGCATACGGAACTTAAAGATGGAAACTGATAACGAAGAAAAAACCGAAAATAACGCGCCCGAAAGCAAGCTGTTTTTCCGGATTGCGCTGTGCGCGTGCGTTTTGGGCGCGGTCGCGCTGGGACTTTCCTTTACCGCGCTGGGCATTTACGCGACGATTGCGTCCGTGCTCGTCGAATTCGGCGCGCTCGCCTTTCTTAACTCTCAGAAAAAGAAGGGCTATTTTACCGCGTGCAAGGTAGTGAGAATTTTCTGCTACGTAATAGTCGCGCTCGCCGCGGCTATCGTTATCGGGGGAATAATATATAAAGCGTATAATTAAAGCCGATTTGAACCATTATTATTGTAAATGGACGAAATTTGCTTTGCACTTGCCGAAAGATTTTCTGCGGCGGGGAAAAACGCTTACGCGGTTTATTACGAGGACGAGCTGACGGAATGCTTTACCTGCGAGGACGACCGCACGCGCGAAAACCTCGAAGCGGCGTTAAAAGAGCTTATGGCGGGCGGTTATATCGACGTTAAATACGCGCGGGGAAGCGCTTACTGTATTTCCCTTTTAAAGGAATACGAAAAGCCCGAGCCCGCGCCTCAACCCGCCGCCGCAGAGCCTGCGCGGAAAAAGAAGAAAATAAAATTGCAGCCGTTTATTTTGCCCTTCCTCTCCTCTTTTGCGGGCGGAGCTTTGGGAAGCTTTATAGCGGGAATAATAGCCGCGCTCGCCGTTTAAGATATGCTCGATAAATACGAAACGGCGGTTATGTCGGCGGTGTATTCGCTGTGCGACGGGACTGACGGCTGCCTTATTTCGCCCGTAGATATTTTGTCCATTTTGCCCTCCAACAAAAAATACAGCGTCGAGCGCATAGACGACACGCTGAACGCGCTTCATCTGGACGGTTATTTCGACCTTATCACCTCCGAAAGAAAGGGCGAAAAGATGTACGTTATAAGCCTTAAAGAGAGCGGTATGACTTTCAAACGCGCGGAAAGGCAAAAACAGCGCGACGTCGCTTTCAAGATACTTTTGGCGTTCGTCGGCGCGTTTGCAACTTTTATATTCGGACTTATTTTAAAAGCCATATTCGGCGGTTGACCCGCGAATATGGCTTAATTAATTTATTTATCCGTCAACGCGCGAACGCGCCGGGAATATTATTTCTTATTGCAGAATGCGAGCATCGACTTGTACATAGAATACAAATCGCCCTTGGAGATAAGCTCGTAAGGGGCGTGCATCGAAAGCACGGGAACGCCCATATCGATTGTGTCTATGCCGAGGTTTGCAATGAACATTGCGACCGTACCGCCTCCGCCTATATCGATTTTGCCGAGCTCGCCCGTCTGATAAATTATGCCGTTATCTTCGAGCGCGTCGCGAAGGTATCCCACCATTTCGGCGGAAGCGTCGTTCGTGGAGGACTTGCCGCGCGCGCCGTGGTACTTCGTTACGGAAGCGCCGCAGTTAATAAAGGACGCGTTCCTCTTCTCGTAAACCTCGCTGTAAGCGGGGTCGTAAGCCGCGGTGACGTCCGCGGAAACGCACTTGGAGTTATAGCGCACTTCGATGGGGTTCGCGCCGAAGGATAAAGCGAGCGAATCGATAACGTCGAGAATGACCCTCGATTGCATACCCGTTACGCCGTTA
>CAZRCE010000047.1:0-9079 GCA_964598465.1 uncultured Clostridia bacterium
GGACCAATCGGTTATGAGCCGACCGCTCTAACCAACTGAGCTAAAGGCCCTTAAACTTGCGCGCCCTTATCGGCAACGCTCGTATATAATAATATACCTCAAATTTTTTGTCAAGTGATTTTAACGCGGTTTTAACATAAATTTTTTCAAAAAAAGCGGCGGTGCGGGTGCGTGCCGCCGCCCAACTTTTTAAGCGTAAAAAAATAAAAACGACGGTATTCGCCAAAAATTTACAAACTCGGCAAAATACCGCGCTTTATATCGTTGTAATATGAAAAAAGCCGAGGGTAAGGCAAAGCCTCGGACAAACTACTGACAATCAAGGTGAACGTTTATGAAAATCGAGCAATACGTAAAGAGCTCCACGCTGTACATAAAACTTATCGGCGAAATGGACGAGTATTCAGCCGCGGCGGTAAGGCAGAGGTGCGACAACTTAATCGACGCGAACTTATCCGTAAAAAGGGTAATAATCAATCTTTCGGAAGTCGCGTTTATGGACTCCACGGGGATAGGCTTTTTAATCGGCAGGTACAAAAAAGCCGCAAGGCTGAGCATTCCCCTTTTCGTGGAAAGACCGAATTTCGCCGCCGACAAAATACTTAATTTAAGCGGAATCTACACGCTGATTCCCAAGGCGGAGTAATTGCAATGACAAAGAATTATTTAAAGCTTCAATTTTATTCTCTCTCCCAGAACCAAGCGTTTGCGCGCGACGCGGTCGCGGCGTTCTGCCTCGAACTCAACCCCACGCTGTCCGCGCTCTCGGACGTCAAGACGGCGGTGTCGGAGGCGGTTACGAACTGCACGGTTCACGCGTACAAGGGCAATCTCGGCATTATCACCATCGAGTGCGAAATAGAGGACAGGGCGCTACATATCAAGATTGCCGACACGGGTAAGGGCATAGCCGACATAGAAAAAGCGGTGCAGCCTTTTTACACTACCTTGCCCGACGACGAGAGGTCGGGAATGGGGTTTACCATTATGCAGACGTTCATGGACGAATTCAGGGTAAATTCCGTGCAGGGCGAAGGTACGGTGGTCTATATGACTAAATGTTTTGAACCGGAAGTGGAGAATGCTTGACGTCGATGAAACGAACGCCTTAATAAGAAAAGCCAAAGAAGGCGATGACGCCGCAAAGGAAAAGCTGTTGACCGAAAACACGAACTTAATAAAGAGCATAGTCAGAAGATATCTGAATAAGGGCGTCGAGTACGACGACCTTTTTCAGCTTGCGAGTATGGGTCTTTTAAAGGCGATTAACGGCTTTGACGAGAGCTTTAACGTGCGTTTTTCGACCTACGCCGTGCCTATGATAGCGGGAGAAATAAAGCGCTTTATGCGTGACGACGGAAGCATAAAAGTATCCCGCGCGATTAAGGCTACCGCGAAGTCGATAAATCAATTCGTTGAGGAATATACCCTAACGAACGGCAATCAGCCGTCTTTAAAAGTCATTTCCGAAAAGTTCGGAATGCCCGAAAGCGAAGTCGTCTTTACCATGGGCTCGACGCGTATGCCGATATCGATTTACGCTCAGGGCGACTACAAGGACGAGAAGTCGCAGCAGCTCCTCGACAAGCTCCCCGTAGAGGACAGTCAGGAAGACATAATCGAAGCTTTGGAGCTTCGCGGCGCGATAGCCTCGCTCCCCGACAGGGATAAAAAAATAATAATTCTGCGCTATTTCAGGGATATGACGCAGAGCGAAGTCGCCGAGATGATGGGAGTATCTCAGGTGCAGGTTTCGCGCATAGAAAACAGAATTATGGAAAGTTTCCGGAAGCAGTTGACGGGTTAAAAAACTCCGCGCCGATGGCGCGGAGTTTTCAATTTCGTTTAAGGTATTTCTTCAATTCGTCAAGTTGCTTTTTGATATCGTCAATCTCTTTCATAACTTCGTCGTTGTTTAAAAGATTGCGCTCCGTAACCCCCAGAAGGTAGTCGCAAGTTACTCCGAAAAATTCGGCAAGCTTAATAATCGCAAAACTGTCCGGATTTGTCTTTCCCGTTTCGTAGTTTGATAGGGTTTGCTGGTCGATGTGCGTTGCTTTTGATACGTCGATTTGCCGCAAATCCCTGTCTTCTCTTAATTCCCTTATTCTATTCATACTAATATTTTCCTCATTAAACCGAATTTTACTATTATATTTGTAAAATTACTTGACATACAAAATTATTATAGACATAATTACCTTATACAAAAATATTTGTACAAAGGAGAAAAATTATGAAAAAGAAAATTTTAACTTTGCTTTTGGTACTCGCAAGCGTAATTGCTTGTATGTTCTGCGTATCCGCGTGCAACGGCGGAGGTGCGGACCGTTCCGATTTCATCGGAAAATGGGAATGCATTTCTGTGCGCGTAGTTATGAACACCGAAGGCGAAGAAGGTACCGTTGTGAACTATATCCCCGGCGAAAGCGGCATACCCGAAGATTATTGCACGCTTGAATTGAACGAAGACGGCAGCTTCACAATGACGACGAAAGTTCAAACGAACGCGCCTGCGATTACTGTTAACGGTACGTGGTCGGTCAATGACGGATATTTATCGATGGAAACGGAAAACGGCAAGAACGACGGTTACACTAATGCTACGATTGTTGACGGTGTTTTAACGCTTTCTTCAAAGTTCGAATCGCCGAGTATCGGTTTGCAGGAGCAGGAAATCAAATTAAGAAAGGTAGTGGAAGATAATACAGCAGAATAATTAAACGATATATTCAAGCCGCCGCGCAAAATATTGCGCGGCGGCTTTCAATTTCTTTACATTTCGAACGACCTATAATATAATTGATTTATGGTAAACGAAACTAACTTAAACTACGGCAGTACCCGTTCGGCTATACGCGAACTTTTCGAGTACGGCAAAAAACGCAAGGCGGAAATAGGGGAGGAGAACGTTTTCGATTTCTCGCTCGGCAACCCGTCCGTTCCCGCGCCCGATGAGGTAAAGCGCGCGCTTATTTCGCTTATTGAAGAAAGCGACCCCGTGTCGCTCCACGGCTATACTTCGGCTCAGGGCGACGCGGAAGTGCGGAAAACGCTTGCCGAAAACTTAAATAAAAAGTACGGCACGGCGCTCGACAAAGACTGTCTTTATATGACCTGCGGCGCGGCGGCTTCGGTTGCAATCACGCTAGGCGCGTTGCTCTGCGCGGGCGACGAGGTTATAACCTTCGCGCCCTTCTTCCCCGAATACCGCGTATTTTGCGAGCACGCGGGCGGGAAGCTCGTCACCGTTCCCTGCAACGAAAACTTTTCCCCCGATACGGAAAAATTGAAATCCGCGCTCACCGAAAGGACTAAAGCGGTAATAATCAATTCGCCCAACAATCCCAGCGGGGCGGTGTATTCGGAAGGCGAAATCAAGGCAATCTGCGCCGCGTTGAAGGAGCATAAAGCAAAGACGGGCAATACTGTTTACGTTATCTCCGACGAGCCCTACCGTGAACTTGCTTTCGGCGGGATAAAAGTGCCGTTTATTATGAATTACTACGACGATAGTATCGTCTGCTATTCCTATTCCAAAAGCCTTTCGCTCCCCGGCGAGAGGATAGGCTATATCGCGGTAAACAACCGCTCGGAAAGCTTTAACGAGCTTTACGCCGCCGTGTGCGGCGCGGGCAGAGCGATGGGCTACGTCTGCGCACCCAGTCTTTTTCAGCGGCTCGTCGCAAAAACGGACGGGTTGACCGCGGACTTTTCCGTTTACGAAGCGAACGCAGAGCGGCTGTATTCCTCGCTCACGGCGTACGGCTTCGAGGCGGTCAGTCCGCGCGGCGCGTTCTATCTTTTCGTTAAAGCGCCGAACGGCGACGCGGACGAATTTTCCGAACGGGCGAAAGATTACGAGCTTTTGATAGTTTCGGGCAAATCTTTCGGCGCGGACGGCTACGCGCGGTTAAGCTGTTGCGTAAGCGCGGATACGGTAGCGCGTGCGCTGCCCGCATTAAAAGCACTTGCGGAAAGCTATAAAAATTAAATAAATGCGGCGCGGCTCTTTCCGAGCCGCGCCGCTTTTTCATTTTTAACCGTTCAGTTTTTTAATATAAGCGTTCAGCCGCTTGTTTATCGACCTGATATTCTGCTTAACGCTCTCGGGCGAAGCCCCGCCGTATGAGGTCCTCGCCTCAGCGCAGTTTTTCGCCTTTACAACCTCGCATATATCGTTGCCGAAATGCTCGTCGAAGGTTCTGTATTCGTCCGCGGTCATATCCTGCAAGGTTCTGCCGTCGGCAATGCGCGTCCTGACTATTTTACCCGTAACTGCGTGCGCAGTGCGGAAGGGTACGCCCTTTTTCGCGAGGTAGTCCGCAACGTCCGTCGCGCAGCAGAATTCGCTCTCCGCGGCTTTCGCCGTCTTTTTCGCGTTCAGCGTTATGCCGTCCATAAGCTCGCTCATAATATCGAGGCAGCTTATAACCTGCTTTTCCGCGTCGAAGAAGCCCTCTTTGTCCTCCTGCAAATCCTTGTTGTAGGCGAGGGGTATCGCCTTAATCGTCGTAAGTATGGCGGTAAGATGACCGTAAACCCTGCCCGTCTTTCCGCGTACCAGCTCGGGAATGTCGGGGTTTTTCTTCTGCGGCATAATGGAAGAACCCGTCGAGTACGCGTCGGGAATGTTAAAGTAGCCGAATTCTTCCGTGGAGTATAAAATAACGTCCTCGCACAGCCTCGAAAGGTGCGCCATAATAAGCGACGCGTCGAACAGGTATTCCGCGACGAAATCTCTGTCCGATACGCCGTCGAGCGAGTTTTCGCAAGGTCTGTCGAAATTCAAAAGCGAGCAGGTTATTTCCCTGTCGATGGGGTAGGAAGTGCCCGCAAGCGCGCCCGAGCCGAGCGGCATTACGTTCGCGCGGGAGCGGCTTGCCGTAACCCTGTCCAAATCGCGCAGAAACATTTCCGCGTACGCGTTGAAAAAGTGTCCCGCGCACATGGGCTGAGCCTTTCTTAAATGCGTGTAGCCGGGAATCAATACCTTAATATTTTTACGCGCCTTTTCCGCGAGAGTTTTAACCATATTCGCAAGGCTTTCCGTAAGATTGTCAAAGGCGGAGCGCGCGTAAAGTCTGAAATCGGTCGCAACCTGGTCGTTGCGGCTGCGCGCGGTGTGCAGTTTCTTGCCCGCGTCGCCTATGCGCGCTACCAGCTCGTTCTCTACGAACGAGTGAATATCCTCCGCGCCGACTATTTCGATTTTGCCGTTTTCGATATCCTCGGCAATCGATTTAAGCCCTGCGGAAATCGCTTCCTGCTCGTCCGCGGAGATAATGCCGCAGTCGGCAAGCATAACGGCGTGCGCGCCCGAAGCCGCTATATCCACCGCCCATAAATTTTTGTCGAAGGGCAGTGAGTCGTTGAATAAATCGGCGCTTTTCGCCGTCGGCGCGTCGAAGCGCCCTTCCCACAGTTTCATAAATATTTGTTCCTTTAATAAATTGACTTATGCATCAAATTAATTTACAATATTATAAATAATATTTCGATTATTTTCAAGTAATTTCCGCATTAAAGAGAAAAACGCTATGATAATTTTGGGTATAGACCCCGGTTACGGTACGATGGGTTACGGAGTTATCGAAAAACTTCCCAACGGCAACACCGTTCCCGTCGATTACGGCGTAGTAGTCACGCCCAAGGAAGAAAGCTTTCCCGTCAGGCTCGCCATACTCGAGGAGGGGTTAAACAAAATATTCGAAAAGTTCAAGCCCGACGAAATCGCGGTGGAGGAGCTGTTCTTTTCTAAAAACATCACCACGGGTATTCCCGTCGCCCACGCGAGGGGGGTAATACTTCTCGCTTCCGTTAAATACTGCGGCAAGCTTTTCGAATACACCCCCAACGAGATAAAGCAGGCGCTTACGGGCTACGGCAAGGCGGACAAGATACAGATGATGCATGTCGTGACTTCTCTTTTAAGGCTTAAAAAAATCCCCCGTCCCGACGACGCGGCGGACGCGCTCGCTGTGGCGTTGTGCCACGCGCACACCTCGCGCTTCGGCGGTATGTTCGGCATAAAGTAAACAGGCTGAATGAATTACGTAGCAAGCAAAAGAAATCGACGAGAAAGGAAAATTATGATAGGTTATCTTAAAGGCAAAGTTTTATATACTACCGCGGATACGGCGGTAATCGAAGTGAACGGAGTGGGCTACGAGGTTTATTGTTCCCGCTCGGCTTTTTCGCGCTTTACCGACGGCTCGGTTGCGGAAGTTCACACTTATCTTCAGGTCAGCGAGCAGAACGGCGTAACCTTGTACGGCTTCGTCAGTCCCGAAGAAAAAGCAATGTTCTTAAAGCTTATTTCCGTTTCGGGCGTAGGACCGAGAATGGGCATAGCCGTCCTTTCGTCTATGGACATCAACGGGCTTGCGGCGGCGATTGCAACCTCCGACGTAAAGCGCCTTTCTTCCGTGAAAGGGCTGGGCAAAAAGACGGCGGAGCGCATAATTTTGGAGCTTCGCGAAAAGGTAACCGCACCCGCGGCGGGCGCAGTTTCCGCAGGCGTTGAATTGCCTTTGGCGGACGACGGCGACGAGGACGCGGTAGTGGCGTTAATGACGCTCGGCTTCACTAAGGACGAAAGCCGCAGAGCCGTTGCGAAAGCCAAAGCGGGCGGCGCAAAGGGCGTGGAAGAGATAATTATGATAGCGCTCAGGGGAATGTAAAAATTTATGTTTTTTGACGAAGAAGAATACGGCTCGGAAGACGACAGGTTAGTACAGAGTACCAAGGGCGAATACGACGCGGAAGAAAACGCGCTTCGCCCCAAAACGCTGGAAGCGTACGTCGGTCAGAGCAAGGTTAAGGAAAACTTAAAAGTATATATGAGCGCGGCTAAGCAGAGGGGCGAGGCGTTGGAGCACGTCCTTTTATACGGCGCGCCCGGCCTCGGCAAAACCACGCTCGCGCATATAATTGCGGGCGAAATGGGCGGTCAGCTCAAGCTTACCAGCGCACCCGCGATAGAGCGCAGCGGCGACCTCGCGGCGATACTCACGAACCTTAACGAGGGCGACGTTCTTTTCATTGATGAAATCCACAGACTCAACCACAGCGTTGAGGAAATTCTGTACTCGGCAATGGAGGACTACGCGCTCGATATAATCGTCGGCAAAGGTCCGAGCGCGCGCAATATCCGTTTCGCGCTCAAACGCTTCACGCTAATCGGCGCGACTACCCGCGCGGGTATGATAGCAAACCCCTTGCGCGACAGATTCGGCATAATGTGTAGGCTCGAGCTCTACACCCCCGCGGAGCTTCGCGAGATAGTCGAGCGCAGCGCAAAAACCTTGAATATTAATATGGACCCCGCCGCGGCGGAAGAAATATCCCGCCGTTCGCGCGGAACGCCGAGAATTGCGAACAGACTTTTAAAAAGGGTTCGTGATTTCTCGACCGTCAACGGAAGCGAAAGCGTAACTTTGGACGATGCGAAATTCGCGCTCGGCAGAATGGAAATAGACGGCCTCGGTCTGGACGAAACGGACAGGGCGATACTCCGCGCTATGGCGGAAAAATTCGGCGGCAGACCCGTAGGCTTGGAAACGCTCGCGGCGACGGTAAACGAGGACGCGGGCACGATAGAGGACGTTTACGAGCCCTATCTTTTACAGCTCGGTTTCATAGCGAGAACGCCGCGCGGAAGGGTGATACTCCGCGGCGGTTACGAGCATATAGGCTTCCGCCTGACGGAAAAACAGAAACGGCAGCTTTCGCTGTTCGATGCGGAGGAAAACGGCGGTTGAGCGGCATATATACCGCAACGAACGCGCTTTTATTATGAATCGAACGGTATTTAAAAAGAGCGATTTCTTCTACGAGCTTCCGCCCGAACAAATCGCGCAGACGCCCGTCGAACCCCGCGACAGCTCCCGACTTCTCGTTTACGACAGAGCCAAGGATAAGACGGAACACAGGATATTTCACGATATCTGCGACTATCTCAAAGCGGGCGACGTGCTCGTCGTAAATAACACCCGCGTGCTTCCCGCAAGGCTGTATGCGCACACCGAGAACGGCGGCGCGGCGGAAGTGCTTTTGTTGAAAAGGCTTAAAGCGGACGAGTGGGAAGTGCTCGTAAAGCCGGGCAAAAAATGCAAGCCGGGCAAGAAACTTAAAATCAACGACGAGCTTTCTTTTGAAGTTTTATCTGTAACGGAAAGCGGCGAAAGGGTAATTAAATTTTACTACGACGGCGTGTTCGAAGAAATTTTGGAACGCGCGGGAACGATGCCCCTGCCGCCCTATATCAAGGAAAAATTAAAAGACAAAAACAGATATCAGACGGTTTACGCCAAGACGGACGGAAGCGCCGCCGCGCCCACCGCGGGGCTTCACTTCACGCCCGAGCTTATGGAAAAAATCAAGGCGATGGGCGTAGAGGTCGTTGAGGTGTTGCTTCACGTAGGATTAGGCACTTTCCGCCCCGTGAAAGAGGATATAATAACCGACCATAAAATGCACTCGGAATATTTCGAGGTGAGCGAACAAGCCGCCGCTGCCGTCAATAAGGCGAAGGCGCAGGGCAGGCGGATTATCGCCGTCGGCACTACTTCCGTGCGCACGCTTGAAAGCGCGTCGTCGGAGGACGGAACGCTTAACGCAATGCGCGGCAATACCGAAATTTTTATTTACCCGCCCTATAAATTCAAATGCGTTGACGCGCTGATTACGAATTTCCACCTTCCCGAAAGCACGCTTATAATGCTCGTCGCCGCACTTTGCAGCAGGGAAAAAATTCTTGAATTGTACGAAACCGCCGTAAGGGAAAAATACCGTTTTTTCTCATTCGGCGACGCGATGCTTGTCTTATAAGCGGCGCATCTCTTTGTCGCGGTTGCGTTTTTACTTGGTCGTTTATGCTTAGTAAACTCCCTTCGTAAAAGCCGCCCGCTCCTCGACCTGCTTGCTTCTAAGCCAAGCATATCAATCTTAATTTAGTTAAATAAAAATCAAAGGTTAGCTTACGATGTCCGAAAAATTCTCTTTCGAATTACAACACGTAGAAAAATATACGGGCGCTCGCGCGGGCGTTTTCCATACCCCGCACGGCGATATTTTA
>CAZRCE010000048.1:0-9078 GCA_964598465.1 uncultured Clostridia bacterium
CAAAGCCACTTCTTTGACAAGCGACGCCCCGCCGCGAACTGCGGCGGGGCGTTGCCGCTCGGCTCGCTCGAAACGACGAAAAGGGAAATCGAGGGCGACGACTGGATAGAAATCTGGCGCAAGCATTTCCGCCCCATTCACATAGGCAATATCGTCGTCGTTCCGGAATGGATTGAATACGACAAAAAAGAGGGCGAGGAGGTCGTGCTCCTCGACAACAATATGGCTTTCGGCACGGGCGAGCACGAAACGACTTCTATGTGCGTGGAGCTGCTGCAGGATTTCATCACGCCCGAAAGCGTTTGCGCGGACGTCGGCTGCGGAAGCGGAATACTCGGCATTTCTGCTGTCAAGCTCGGCGCGAAGTTCGCGTATCTTACCGACATAGACTACGTCGCCGTGGAAAGCGCGAAGCACAACTGCGCGTTGAACGGCGTTTCGGAAAAGGTGAGCATAGAGCGCGCCGACCTCGTTGGCGCGGATTTTAGAGCGGATATTATGCTTGCAAACATTACGGCGGATATCCTCGTAAAGCTTGCTCCGCAAGTGCCCGCAAGGCTTAAAAAGGGCGGCGCGCTAATCTTAAGCGGCATAATAGACGGCAAGCTCGAAGATACGGTTGCGGCGTTCTCGGCGCAAAATCTAAAACTTGTGAATAAGCGCAAAAAGGGGGAATGGAACGCTTTGGCGTTTAAGGCAATATGAGCACGCCGAGAAGGTTTTTTACGGACTTTATAAATTACCCCGAAGCGAGTAGCGTTCGGATTGAGGGCGAGGAATTTATTCACGCCAAGACCGTTCTGCGCGTCGAGGAGGGCAGTGAAATCACCCTTCTGGACGGCAGCGGGAACGAATACTCCGCAATAGTTTCGAAAATCGAAAAACACGCTTTGTCGGCACATATTACGGGGGTAAACAAGGGCGAAAGAGAGCCGAACAGCGAAATTTATCTTTTGTGCGGCGCGTTGAAGGGCGATAAAACCGAGCTTATCGTTCAAAAAGCAACGGAGCTGGGTGTTTCGCGTATCGGCGTTTTCCACTCGGAAAACTGCGCCGCGTATATGAACGGAAACAAGCTCGAAAGGCTGAATAAAGTCGCGCGCGAGGCGGCGAAGCAGTGCCTGCGTTCCGTCGCGCCCAAAGTGGAATATTACGATAATTTCGGCGAAGCGCTGTCCTCGGCAAGCGGATACGATAACAAATTATTCTTCTGCGAATTTGCCGATAAATCGGACGCGGATTTTTACGGAATAAAAGGCTCGTGCGCGCTGGTCGTCGGGAGCGAGGGCGGATTTACCGACGGTGAGTTTGAAACCGCGAAGGAAAGCGGGTTTGCGGGTATGACCCTCGGCAAGCGCATACTCCGCGCCGAAACCGCCGCAATTTCCGTTACCGCTCTGGCGGCGTTTGCGTTAGGGGAGCTTAAATGAAAGCGGTCGTATTTACCCTCGGCTGTAAAGTGAACGAGGTGGAAAGCGCGTCTATAATGTCCTCGCTCGAAGAAATGGGAATAGAAACGGACGACAAGCTCGGCTTTGCCGATTTATTCGTTTTGAATACCTGCGCCGTCACGCGTGAAGCGGAGAGAAAGAGCGGGCAGTTGGTGGCGCGCGTTAAAAAGTTTAACCCGAACGCGCCCGTGTACGTCTGCGGCTGCGCTTCCGAAAAGGACTGCGCAAGGTTTATAGCGCGTGGCGTTAAATTCGTCTGCGGCGCGAAAAACAAAAAGGAAATAGTGGAAGAAATCGCGCGGGATTTCGGTCTTACCGCCCCGTGCGAGTTAAAATATCCGAAAAAGGTCAAAACGCGCGCGTTTATCAAAATCGAGGACGGCTGCAATAATTTCTGCTCGTACTGCGTTATACCCTACCTTCGCGGCAGGGTGCGTTCGCGCTCCGTAGAGGAAGTCTTGCGGGAAGTGAATATGACCGACGCCGACGAAATAGTGCTTACGGGCATAAACCTTTCGGCTTACGGCAACGGCGAAGAAAATCTTACTTCGCTTATAAAGGCCCTGCCGCGCGGAAAGAGGGTGCGGCTCGGCTCGCTCGAATGCAACGTCATAGACGATAATCTTTTAACGGCTTTAAAGGAACACGCGGACTTTGCGCCGCAGTTTCATTTATCCTTGCAGAGCGGGAGCGACGAGGTTTTAAAGAAGATGAACAGGCATTACACCCGCGCCGAATTTATCGCAAAATGCAATCTTATTTACTCGTACTTCCCCGAAGCCGCCATAACGACGGATATCATCGCGGGGTTCTGCGGTGAAACGGAGGAGGACTTTAAAGACAGCTTGTCCATAATCGGGGAGGCGCGGCTCGCGCGGGTTCACGCGTTCGCGTTTTCACCGAGGGAGGGCACGGCGGCTTTCAAAATGAAGGACGTCCCGCCCGATATAAAAAACGAGAGATTGCAAAGACTCCTCGCGGCGGCAAAGCTCGCGGAAGACAATTTCATTTTATCGCGCAAGGGGCGCGTCCGCGAAGTGATTTACGAAGAATACGACGGGGAATATTCCTGCGGATATACGGAGGACTATATTAAAATATATTCCGAAGGGGAGCTTTCGGGTAAAAGGCGCACGGTCGTCGGCGAAAAGTTCCGCGACGGCGCGTCGGGAGTTCCCGAAGAAAAGGTATTAAATGGCGAAAACTAATTGGCTTCCGCACAGAGTTGCGGCTAAAATCAAAAATTTCACCGTGCAGACTTTCAGACGGCATACGCTGAAAGAGTATTCCGAGTTCGTAAGCCGCGGCGCGCGCGGCGAGGTTGCGGTAAACAGACAGTACCCTTGGGCGTACGTAAGGTTGTTTTCACTGCTGTTCGTTCTGTACGCGGTGTTCCTTTTAATTATCCGCTTTACGGGTAACGACCTGTTCACCCCGACGGTAATCGTGTTCGCGTCGCTTATGTTCTCTTTGCCCTTCCTCACGCTTCTTTACGAGCTTAACCCCAAAAGCGAATTAAGCTTTGCCAGCCTCGTGTTGATTTTGCTCATCGGCGGAACGGTCGCGGACGTTATAACGCAGGTGCTTTATTCAGTGTTCGATACTCATAACGTGTGGTTATCCGCGGTATATGCGGGGGTCTTTGAGGAATTTGCTAAGGGTTT
The DNA here is from genome assembly GCA_964598465.1 of uncultured Clostridia bacterium. GTDB lineage: Bacteria > Bacillota > Clostridia > Christensenellales > Borkfalkiaceae > Coproplasma. The sequence goes on from CAZRCE010000048.1 coordinate 3,116, forward strand.
CGTAACAGTTGCGGCAATTATTATTCTTAAAAACAAGAGCCCGTTCGTCGGCTTTCTTATAGGCGCGGCGGTGGACTGCGGGTTCTCGATTTCGGAGGATATGGGTTACATATTTTTGCAATCCGGCGAGCTTCTCGGGCTTAACGTGACTCCGCTTATCGGTATTTCACTCTCCCGCGGATTTTCGGCGTTCTTTTCGCACATAATTTGGTCGGGTGCGATAGGCTGGGCGTTTTCGTCGCCGAAAATCCATATAAAAAACGTGCTTAAAATTTTCGTCGTCGCGCTCAACGTCGGGTTGCATATCGTCTGGGATTTACCGCTCGACCCCGTAATATGTCTTCTTTTGCAGATTGTTTGCTCCGTAATTGCAACCGTCGAGTGCATACCGATGCTCGCTTACGAGAGGCGGAAGGTATTTAAGGAAGCGGGCGCGGAAAGCGTGGAGGAGCAGATTAACTTTTTTACCGCCGACGAAAGCTCGCTCGACAAAAGACGCCCCGAATATTATTCGCACGCGGGCAATTTAAGCCTTACTATATGTTCCGTGCTTATGGCGGTCATTGCGGTTATCTACTGCGCTATCCCGTTTAAGGAAAGCAGCTTTACCACGGATTTTTACAGCCCGGAGCAACTGATTGCGTATATGCAGTGCGACCTGCCGCTCACGATAGACGAAACGCGGCAATACGACCGTTATGCGGGTATAGTGGAGGAAGAATCGGGCGGCGGCTTCGTCGTTCAGAAAGAACGGTCGGGCGATTACGATTATTATTATAAATATAGCGTGGTCAGAACGCCGGCGACGGAAAACGAATTTTATTTTCTTACCGAAATAAGCGTGGACGTCAACGACGGCACGGGTGCTTACAGGTATTTTAAAGAGGACTTATATAGCGAAGGTTACAGATACGCTTCGTTCTTCCGTATCCGCGGAAACGTAACGGGCTTTACTTTCCGTTACGGCTGGGTTACGGTTTACGAGGATAACCCGGGCTTCGAAATGGATTTACTGCAACCGCAATATATGACGCTGTTTATTGTTTTCGGCGCGTGCGCGGCGGCGGGCTTTATTTCGTACGCGGGTTGTATGATAGCTTCGTCCGTTACAAAAAAGAAATTCCTTAAAGAAGAAAACGAGGAGGAAGATATATATGAATAACTGTATTTTTTGCAAGATAATCGCGGGGGAAATCCCCTCCGCAAAGGTTTACGAGGACGAGAAGATGTTCGTTTTCAAGGACATAGAGCCGAAAGCGAAAGTGCATCTTTTAGCCGTTCCCAAGGAGCATTATAAGCTCTTGTCCGAGCTGGACGGGAAGAGGGCGGAAACGCTTTCCTATATGCTTTCAAAAATTCCCGAAATAGCGAAGGCGAACGGCTGTGAAAACGGCTACCGCCTCGTTATAAATCAGGGCGACGACGCGGGGCAGACGGTTTTCCATCTGCATATCCATATCCTCGGCGGGGAAACGCTCGGTTGGTAAAAAATGGAAGCGGCGCGGACTTTCAAGTCCGCGCCGCTTATTTTATTCCCCGCATATTTTCCGTGCGGCAAGTTTTACTTTTTCGTTTACGCTGTCGGGCGAAAGAACCTTTACGCCGCCGCAAAAGCTTAAAATCTTGCTTATAAGCGCGTCGTCGTCGGGCGCGTTGATTTTAGCGATAAGCCCGTTTCCGCGCGGCTCGAAATTGTCTATGCCAATCCATTCTTCCGCGTCGGCGAGCGCGGATTTTTCTATTTCGAGCGTAATTTCAATCAAATCCTCGGAAGAACGGGCGAAGTTAAGCGGAATTTCGTCCTTATTGACGGGCTTCTTCGTGAACGACCGCCCCGTAAGCCACGCCTGCTTTATTCTGCCTATCTTAAAGGTACGGAAGTCCTGCTTCGTATGGCAGAACGCGTAAACGTACCAAACGTTGGCTTTGAATATGAGTACGTGCGGGTCGATAATTCTTTTCGAGTGCTCGCCCTCGCGCGAGATATAGTCGATTTCAAGGCTTATGCTCTCGTTTACCGCGCGTTCGCATACGCGCATCTTTTCGGTGAACGAGCCCGCGTCGAACCAGCTTCCGCCGTCCACTATGATATTGCCGCTTACGGCAAGCTCGCGCCTGTCGCTTTTTTGTTGCCGTTCGAGCTTTTCGAGCGCGGAAATAGCCGCCTCGTCGTTGACTTGCTGATAGAACGCCTTTAAAGCGTTTACCGCGACGGAGTACTCGTCGCGCGTGAAGAAGCCTGCGGGCAGGCGGTAGGTGTCCGCAATGGTAAGCCCGCCGCTTCTGCCGCGTGCGACGTCCACGGGCACGCCCGAAACGTTAAGCTCGTCCACGTATCTATATACCGTTCTCTTGGAAATTCCGTACCTGTTCGCAAGCTCCGCCGCCGTAACCTTGCGCTTGGAAAGGAATTGAATGAGCATATTCACCATAATCTGGTATTTCATATTTCTACCCCGAATAAGATATAAAAAGTTTAATTTTTTTAAAAATATTTTAATATATATGACAATTTCTGTCAAGTATTATAAGTATAATCCAATTGTAAATAAAGTTAAAGAGGTGGAAAAAATGAATTTTTACGCTTACGTTCAAAGACAGAAAAACATAATAAGGGAAAGGCACGTCGGTGAAACTTACCTTATAATAAAGGGTACGCCCACTAAAATCCGCTCTACCGAGGAGCTTTTTTACGAGCTTGACAACCTCGAAGGGCTTAAAAGGAAGGAAACCCGCGGCACGGTGAATATCCGCCGCAGCGCGGTTTGCTGAATAATAAAGCGGCGCGGACGAAAAGTCCGCGCCGCTTTATTTTTAAAGTTATTTCGTAAGTTTCCGCTCGATAAGCGCGACTATACCGTACATTCCCCCCGCAAGCGCGCAGAGAATGATAGTGGAGGTCATAACGAGGTCGAGTTTGAATACCTGACCGCCGTAAACGATAAGATAGCCCAGCCCCGCGCGCGAAACGATGTATTCGCCCATAATCGAGCCTATCCAGGCAAGCCCGACCGCGACCTTGAGCGTGTTCATAAGGCTCGGGACGGAAGCGGGGATTACGAGCTTTTGCAGCGTCTGCCGCTTGGTTGCGCCCATTGCGCGCATAAGTGTAAGCATCGTTTTATCCACCGACAAAAAGCCCGTTAAGGTGTTCATTATGCATACGATAACCGCGACGAGCACGGTCATAAATATTATCGCCGTGTAGCCCGTGCCTATCCATATGATGATAAGCGGACCGAGCGCGATTTTCGGCAGCGAGTTCAAAACGACTATATACGGCTCGAAAATTCTTCGCAAACTGTCGCTCGACCACAGCGCGATAGCAATCGCGTAGCCGAGAAAAACGGCGATGATGAAGCCGACGAGCGTTTCCATAAGCGTTATGCCTATATGGTAAAACAGGTTGCCTTCCGAATACAGCTCGCCTATAGTCTTTATAATTCGCGAGGGGGAGCTGGTGACGAACGAGTTAATCGCACCCGTCTGCGCGAGTATTTCCCACAGCGCGATAAAGACGATTAAAAGCCCGACGCGGATAACGTTAATTAAAATTCTCTGCCGCTTTTTGCCCTTTAAATAGGCGATATGTTCGGGTGAGTAATTCAGGTTTTTCATAAGTTAATTCCGTTCGCGCCCCGATTGCGGGCGCGGATTTTGTGTTGTTGAATTTGTAGGTTTACGGGTGTTAAAGCCCGAGTTCCGTTCTTAAAATTTCGAAGGTTTTCGCAAACTCTCCGCATTCTCTGCGGTGCTTGGGGTTGTTCCCGCCGAAGTTTATTTCGTGCTCGGCAACGACGGTTGCGGGGCGCGCGGACAGAACGATTACTTTATCCGAAAGCGCGATGGCTTCCGAGATATCGTGAGTGACCAAAAGCGCCGTCTTTTTCTCGTTCTTTATTATCGTCTGAACGTCGTCGCAAACTTCAAGCCTCGTCTGGTAGTCGAGCGCGGAAAAGGGTTCGTCGAGAATGAGTATATCGGGTTGCGCGGCGAGCGTGCGTATAAGCGCGACCCTTTGCCGCATACCGCCCGAAAGCTCGTTCGGCTTCTTTTTCAGAAAGTCTTTCAGCCCGTACTTTACCGCAAGATTTACAGCGGCTTCCCGCATGGCGGGCGTGTTGCGCTTTTTGACTTCGAGCGGCAGGAAAATGTTTTCCTCTATCGTGCGCCAGGGGAACAACGCGTCGCGTTGAAGCATATATCCGAACTCGCAGTTTTCGCGCTCAACTTTGCCCGTGCTCGGCTTAATAAGTCCGACCGCGAGTGAGAGTATAGTCGTCTTGCCGCAACCCGACGGACCTATTACGGAAACGAATTGCCCCCGTAATATGCCGAAGTTAAGCGCAGTTACGGCGGTAGTTTCGCCGCTCTCCGTGTGGTAAGTGTAGCCGACGTCTTTAAACGAAAGTATCATAAATAAACTTCTTGGTAAACCTTGTGCGCGGTTTCGGTTACGACGACGTCGCCGAAATCGACCTTCTTATCGAGTTCGCCCGCGCTTATGATAACGTCCTGCAAGCGGTAGAACGCGTCCTCTTTCATCGCCATATCTTTAACCCACGCGTCGATTTTTTTGTAGCTTTCGAGCGAGGTTTTGATGGACGCCGCGCTCGTGTTCGCAAAGTACGAGGTGAGCTTTTCGGAAACGACGGCGCTGTCCGTTTCGTTGACGTATTTTACGGCTTTGGTAACCGCGCGAAGCAGTTTTTCCACTTTGTCGCCGTTGGAATTTATATAGCTCTGTTTAGCCATAAAGCAGGTGTAGGGAATCTCGCCCGACTTCTGTCCTACGGAAGCTACGATATAACCCTTGCCCGCCGCCTGATATTCGCTCGCTACGGGTTCGAACATAGTGCAGTAATCGGCAATTCCGCCCTCGAACGCGGACGTCATCATATTGAAAGCGACGTCGTAGTTTAAGTTCGCGGTTACGCTTTCCTGCTTTAAGACGTATTCGAAGGTCATAGCGGGAACGCCGCCCTTGCGCCCTGCGAGGATTTCCTTACCTTCGAGATTTTTCCAGTCGAAATCGGGTTCGGCGTTTCTGCCTACGAGGAAACTTCCGTCGCGCTTGGTGAGCTGACCGAAAACCTTGGGTGCGTCGGTCGAGCCGCCCTTAACTACGTAAATAGCCGCTTCCGGTCCGCAGAAGCCTACGTCCGCGCCGCCCGAAAGTACGGCAGCCATAGTCGCGTCTGCGCCGCCGCCGTTGGTTATTTCAATCCTTAAACCTTCGTCCTTGAAATAGCCGAGAGATTCCGCAAGATAAAGCGGTGCGTAGAATACCGAATGGGTTACTTCGTTTATCCTTATCAAATCGTTATCGCCCGAACAACCTGCGAGCGCGAACGGCATACAAGCCGCCATTGCTGCCGCCATCAGTGCCGTGATTATTTTCTTTTTCAATTTCTGTTTGCTCCTTTTGAAAACTTCCTTTTTCCGCCGTGCGGACAAAGCTTTACCCGCGCGGAAAAGGTCCGTTTTTTTGATAATACATACTATGCAAACCCCGTCACCGTTTGACAACGCGCGCCGCGGTGTAGTATAATTAATCCGTATTATATAAAAACGAACGAAAGGTTTCGTAAAAGTTAAGGTGCAAGATGGAAAAGGTTTACAATCCCAGAGAGTTCGAGGACAGAATTTATAAAGAATGGGAAGAAAAAGGATATTTCCGCGCGGAGAGGGACGACGATAAAGTACCCTTCACCGTAATGATGCCGCCCCCCAACATAACGGGTCAGCTTCATATGGGTCACGCCATGGACGAAACGATGCAGGATACGATTATCCGCTTCAAGCGTATGCAGGGCTACTGCGCGCTCTGGCTTCCCGGCACGGACCACGCGTCCATTGCCACCGAGGTAAAAGTCGTCGAAAAGATTAAAGAAGAGGGGCTCACCAAAGAGGGGCTCGGCAGAGATGCCTTCTTGGAGCGCGTATGGCAGTGGAAGGACAAG